>NZ_JBIAWG010000009.1:0-435369 GCF_042895285.1 Streptomyces sp. NPDC001406 | reverse complement strand
GGGCCCGTTCTCTCATGCCCGCGACCGCGCCCGCACCTCCGTCCAGACGATCACCCGCTGCCGCCCGAACAAGATCCGGTTTGCCACAACGCACTCAGTTGCGGCGCTGCCTCCCACGAGGCCCGGGATTGCTGTGGGCCGTGAAGAGCGGCCCCGCCGGGGTTCCCCAAGGCACGATCACTGAGCTGGCGATGTCTGCATGCGAATAGCCAGTAGATCGGTTCAGGTGGAGCACGGTGGCGCCAAGCTTCGGCTCTTCTGCCTCACGGACCTGCCGTCTGCCCCACACCACCTGCGGCTCCGCTTTTGCATCAGGCGTGAACTCGTACTTGACGTGATCAAAGACCAGCAACCCATCGATCAGCGGCTCGCCTTCCTGGATGGGGTGCAGGATGCAAGCGAAGGCGATGGGGCGCTCTTCCCACCAGGCGAAGCGGAACAGCTCGGAAGGCTGCCAGCCGGATGCGAAGCGTTCATTGAACGGCTTCGTAAACGCCCAGACCCGGATCAGGCTGCCTCGGACGCCGTAGTACGCCGCGAACTGATCCATGGCGATGCGGATCGCATCCATGATCTCTGGGTCAAGGACGTTGACGCCGCGGATCTTGCGCCCAACTCGGTTCAAGCAGCCGTTGTGTTCAATCGCCAGGCGTTCCACCTGACTCCATGACCCGGTGGATGGCGTGGCAACACTGGAGCCCTGCAACCTCTGGATCCCGTACAGGTACTCCTGAACAAGGGCTTGGAAGAACTTCCTCGTCGACCTGCTCTTGCCGGGCAGATCCGTGATCCAGTCCGGTCCGTCGTTCGTACGGCGTCTGAACAGAGCCATGTCCCACCCCCCTGGAGCACGTCGCCCGATTATGGCAGGCCACAGACCGGCTTGTTCCCTCTCCTTCGCTCGACTCTGGAGGCCCGCATGCTCGTCCAGCGATTGGCTGCCGTCGCCTGCCTTGCCGCCGGAGTCGGCGTCCTGGCCGGGCCTGGCTGGGCGCTGTTCGCGCTCGGAGTCCTGCTGTGGGGCAGCGGGCCACGCGCACGCTCGGAGGCCGCACAGCCGCCCCTCGACGCCGCTGTTACGCGGGCCCGCGAGATAGCCAAGCGGCTGCGCGGCAGCGCCGTACAGGCGGCGCAGAAGCCGCGCCAGACGACGGCGGTCGCGTCCATGGCGGCGGGCATCGCCGGAGTCCCGGCCGGCGTGCTGCTCACGGTCGGCGCCGGCGCCGCGGTAGCAACGGCGGGCGGCCTGCTCATCGGTCTGGGGATCCTCACCGGCTGGAACGCGTGACGTGGGCTGGCTGAGCGGCCCGCCCGCGCAGAAGCTGGTGGGAGGCGATGCGTTCGGGCCCGGCCTCGACCTCGGGCTGAACAACCCGGTCTATCCCGAGCCGTCGTTCATGTCCTTCGCCAGCCAGGCGTTCGGCCGCAACGAGCTCGTCTACGCCTGCATCATGATGAAGGCGACCTCGCTGCCGGAGGCGCCGCTGCGGGTGTTCGGGCCGGACGGGCTCGGCGAGCCGCGCGAGAACCATCCGCTACGGGAGCTGATCGCCAACCCGAACCCGCTGCTGACCGAGTTCGAACTGCTGGAGCTCACGGTCGTCCACATGGACCTGGCGGGGATCGCCTTCTGGGAGATCGTCCGCGACCGGGCGGGCAGGCCTGTCCAGCTGTGGCCGCTGCGCCCGGACCTGGTGCGGCTGATCCGGCAGCGGGACGGCCGCACCCGCTACGGCTACGTCCTGGGCGGCAGCATCGTCGACCTCGGCACCGACGTGCTCGCCTTCAAGTACCCCAACCCGGTGGACCCGCTGGTGGGGCAGCCGCCGCTGCGCCCGGCGCTGCGGGCGGTGGCGCTCGACAACGAGGCCACCGACTTCGTCAAGGCGCTGCTCCAGAACCGGGCCGTCCCGGGCGTGGTCATCACCACCCAGCGCAAGGTCGACCAGGACATCAGCGACCGGCTCGCCACCAAGTGGAAAGAGAAGTTCGGCGGCACACGGCGCGGCGAACCCGCCGTGCTCCAGACCGGCATGGACGTCAAGGTCCTCGGCCTCGACCTCCAGGCGCTGGAGTTCCCGGACCTGCGCACGATCTCCGAGTCGCGGATCTGCATGGCGTTCGGGGTGCCGCCGATCCTGGTCGGCGCGAAGGTCGGCCTCGACCGGTCGACGTTCTCCAACGCGGCGGAGGCGCGCCGTTCGTTCTGGGAGGAGACGATCCTTCCACTGCAGCGGCGCATCGGAGACGTCATCGTGCGGCGCCTGCTGCCGGAGGTGAATGACTCCCAGTTCGTGCTGCCGCGCCGGGTCGTGGTCAAGTTCGACAACTCCGGCGTCCTCGCGCTCAAGGAGTCCGAGCAGGCCATCTGGGAGCGGGCACTGAACGCGCTGCGCGCCGGTGCGATCACCGTCAACACCTTCAACCAGGTGGTCGGCCTGCCTCAGGTGCCGGGCGGGGATGTGTACCTGCGGCCGGCCGGGGTCATCCCCACCCTCGCCGACGGCACTCCTACCGGCGGCGCCCCCCAACTGCCCGCCGGCGGCCAACCGGCCGACCAGACGGGCGACGCGGCGGCGGGCGGCGAGCCGGGCGAGACAGCGAGCCTTTCCGACGAGGAGCTGGCCCGGTTCATGATCCGGCACGCGCTGACCGCCCGGCGGTGAGCGGTGGCCGCGGTCCGGGCGAAGGTTCCGGCCTCTCACCTGACGGACGCCGAGAAGCAGCTTGCAGAGTTCTTCCGCACCCAGGGCGCGGCGGTCACCGCGAAGTGGCCGGAGCCGAAGTCCCGCAAGGGGATCGCGGACGTCTTCAGCCTGGCCCACTGGAACAAAATCCTCACCCCGGACCTGTTCAAGATCGTGCTTCGGGTGTCGGCTGTGGCTGCCGCGTCGGTCCTGGCCGGGCTGGACGAGGACCCCGCCGAATACGACGAGGCGCGCACGCACGCCTGGCTGCTGGCACATGCCTCGGCCGTGGCCGCTTCCGTGAACGGCCGCACCCGGCAGCACCTGCGCGACCTGCTCACCCACGGCTCCGGTCCGGACGACGTCCGCCAGCTGTTCGCCGGATTCGAGACGGGCCGGGCGCCGCAGATCGCCCGTACCGAGGTGACCGCGGCGACCGGCTTCGGCACCCGGGAGGCCGCCCACCAGGTGGGCATCGACCTGGTCAAGACCTGGAAGACCGGCCGCAATCCGCGTCAGTCCCACGCCCGCATGGACGGCCAGAGCCGCCCCATGGGCGAGCTGTTCTCCAACGGCGCCCGCTGGCCGGGCGACTCGCTCCTCGACGACAAAGAGCGCTCCAACTGCAACTGCTCCATGACCGTCGACCGGCCCACGTCCTGACTGCACGGGCAGAGAGGTGACCATGTCCATCCAGAGGCTCATCGTGCCCGCCGAGTGGAAGGCGGCCGACGACGGAGATGCGGGCAGCCTGGAGGGCTACCTGTCGACCTTCGGCAACACCGACCTCCAGGGCGACGTCATCGAGCCGGGCGCCTTCGCCAAGACCGTCAACCGGGTCAACAAGGAAGGCGTGCCGCTGCTGGCCGACCACAACGCCAGCGTGCGGGACGTGCTTGGCACCATCGTGCAAGCGTCCGAGGACTCCCACGGCCTGAAGATCAAGGCGAAGTTCGCGTCCGACCCGGACTCGCAGGCCATCCGGCAGAAGCTCCTCGACGGCCACCTCAAGGCCATGAGCATCGGCTACGAGCCGATGGAGTGGGGCTTCCGCGAAGAGGACGACGGCATGCGCGTGCGCGTGCTGAAGGAGGTCAAGCTGTGGGAGGGCTCCGTCGTCGTCTTCCCCGCCAACACCCAGGCCCTCGTGACCACGGTCAAGGCCGCCGTCCGTTCCACCATCGACACCGTCATCGCCGGAGCCGTCGCCAACGGCGGCGACGAGCACGCCATCAAGGCCGCGCTCGCCGCCTACCTCACCGGCGAGGAAGAGACTGCCCCAGCTCGGGACGGCGGGACGGACGACGCCCCGGCCGGGGACGGTGACGGGGCGGCCAAAGCCGACACCGACCCCGAAGCTGTGAAACTGAAGATGTACCGGGCGGACGCCGTCTTGCGAGGCGACGACCCGGACGCAGTCCTCGACCCCGTCGCCTACGCGGGCGTGGAAGCCCGCCTGGACGGCATCGACGAATGGCTCAAGGTCCGCACTCGCGAGGCCGAGCTGAGCAACGAGCGGGCGAGGATCCGCACCCGCGAAGCCGAGCTGACCGACGAGATCAGCAAGCTGCGCGCCTAGCCCGAGCCCGCCCCACTCTGGCGCACGCGACGAGCCAGCGCCCCGCCGACGACGCGACAAGCAGTCGGTTCCCGGAGATCCGCACAGCCTGCGACGAGCAACCGTGCCTGGCCTCCGGTCATCCACCGACAGATCAGCCCCGCCACCGTGCGGGGCTTTCGCATGCCAGGAGACAAGCATGGGTGCACACCCGCTCCTTGTGCGGGCCGCGCAGTGCGTCGAGGCGGCTCGCGCACTCAACGACGAATTCCCCGAAAAGGGGAAGATGCCCGCCGAGGTCAAGCACAAGATGGACCTCCTCCTTAACGAGGCGTCCGAGTGCAAGGCGCAGTTCGAGCGCGAGCAGCGCCTCGACGGCCTGGACGACTTCCTGAAGGCCCCGGTCCTCAAGCACGACATGGGCGGCGCGTCGGAAGCCGGCGGCAAGCCGGTCGCCGAGATCGGCGGCGTCTACACCTCCGACAAGGAGCGTCAGCAGAAGGCCAACCGGGCGTTCTTCGAGTTCGTCCGCAAGGGCCACAACATGGCCCCCGAGGTCAAGGCGGACCTCGTTGAGGACGCCAGCGGCATGGTGCTCATCCCGCACGACTTCGCGGGCACCATCGTCAAGGACATCCCGCGCCGGGCCGTGATGCGGAACCTGGCGACCGTCCGGCCCACGTCCCGCAACAAGGTGGACGTCGGCTCGGTCACCATCGCCGCGGCGGGCTGGGGGAAGATGGAGACCGGCACCGTGCCCAGCGACGGTCTGGGCGGCGCTCCGGGATTGGACGCCATCGAGGTGTTCGACCTCAACGCGCTGATCAAGCTCGGCCGGGACGAGCTGGAGGACTCCGACGAGGACCTGTCGGCCACGATCTCCGACGCCCTGTCGCTGAAGTTCGCCGAGCAGGAGGACGACGCGTTCGCCGCGGGCAACGGCACCACGCAGCCGCAGGGCCTCGCCGTGTCCACCGCCATCACCCAGGGCGTCGCGGCGGCGGCCGGGCAGACCGTCACCGGCGACGAACTGAAGTCGGTCATCTTCCAGCTCCCGTCGTGGGCCGACCGCAACGCGGCCTGGCTCGGCCACAAGAGCGCCGAGCTGAAGATCGCCCTGCTGAAGGACGCGAACGGCAACTACCTGTGGCAGCCGCGGGTCTCGGAGACCGAACCGGCGATGCTGATGGGCTACCCCTGGTACCGGCTCGACGGCCTGCCCGCCATCACCACCACGGCAGACGCGGGCGCGGGCACGGACAAGTCGGTGTTCTTCGGCGACGTCCGCGCCGGATACATGATCGCGGACCGGCGGCGGCTGACCGTGCAGCGTCTCGACGAGCTGTACGCCGCGCAGGGCAAGGTCGGCCTGCTGTTCACGATGCGCGTCGGCGGCGGCGTGATCCGGCCCAACGCCATGGCCTGGTACAAGCTCTGACCGACCCGCGGCAGGGGGCGGGTACGGGCCCGCCCCCTCGCCAGAGAGGACACCCACGATGCGTGTGCGCATGCTCGCCAACGTCGGCCTGATGGAGACGGGCCAGGAGTACGAACTGCCCGACGCCCAGGCCAAGGACTACATCCGGCTGGAGTACGCCGAAGCGGTCAAGCCGCCGCGCGCCCAGTCCGCCGAGGTGACGCCGTCCGGGCCCGAGGGCAAGCCGGGCACGGCCCGCCGCACGAAGGCGACCCAGGCACCCGCGAACAAGACCGCCAAGAAGGCTGCACCGTCCAAGCCCGAGCCGGCAGCCGGCCCCGGCGCGGGCGCTGAAGAGAGCGGCTGATCATGTCCCGCGCTGTGCCCATCGCGTCGGCCGCGACGGACGTCCAGGGGGTCGTGGGTCCGTGCACACTGGTGGGTCTCGCGGCCACCGGGGCAGCAGCGTCGGTTGTCCGGCTCCGGGACGGCACCACGGCCACGGATCCGGTGAAGGCGATCATCGGGGTCCCCGCCAACGGCACCGCATCCGAACGGCTACCCGCCGTCGAGTTCTCGACGGGAATCTTCGTCGACCGGGACGGCACCAACGCGGTCGAGCTCGTCCTCTACATCCTCTAAGGACTGATCATGGGATATGTGAAGTCGGACGGCACGTGGGTGCACGGCGACCCCATCGGCGCCGTCGGTGCCGTGCAGACCGGCGTGACCGGTGCCGGGAACACCGGCTCGGCCGAAGTAGGCGGGCGCGCCACGGCCAGGCTCACCCTCAACGTCACGGCCGCCACCGGAACCACACCGTCGCTGACGGTCAACGTCCAGACCTCGGCGGACAACGCCACCTGGGTGACGGTCGGCAGCTTCGCCGCGAAGACCGGCGTGTCGTCCGAAGCGAAGGCATTCGCGGGCCTCGACCGGTACATACGTGCGCAGTGGCCTGCGCCGACCGGGACCACACCGTCGTTCACCTTCAACATCAGCGGCGAACTGAACTGACGGAGGATGCCCGATGGGATACCTGAAGTCCGACGGCACCTGGGTGCACACCGAGAACACCGTCCCGGCGGTAGCGTCGGCGGCGCGCACTGCGAACGGCAACTCCGGCACCTCCACGGAGGCCGGTGCCCGGCACACGCTGCGGAACGTGCTGCTGGACGTGACCGCGGCATCCGGGACCGGCCCGACGCTGGATGTGCGCGTGGAGACCAGCCGGGACGGTGTCATCTGGTACACGGCGGGCACCTTCGGGCAGAAGACCGGCGTCAGCTCCGAGCGGAAGCCCTTCTCCGGCCTCGACCGCTACGTGCGGTTCGCCTGGACGATCGGCGGCACCACGCCGTCGTTCACCTTCTCCATCACCCCCGGCGAACTGGTCTGAGGTGAGTGGTGGCAGCGTTCGCGACCTCCGGGGACCTGGCCGCCTTCCTGGAGGACGACGGCCTGAACCTGGCGACCGCGGAGCTGGTTCTGACCGCGGTGTCGGACGAGATCCGCGACGCGCTCGGCTGGTCCGTCACCCAGCAGGCGGCCGTGGTCGAGACGGTGGACGGCCCCGGCACCGCGGACCTGCTCCTGCCGACCCTGCACCTGACCGCCGTGGCCTCCGTCGTGGAGGACGGCAAGACGCTCGCCTACCCGGCCGACTACCTCTGGTACGAGCGGGGCAAGCTCACCCGCATGTCCGGCGGCGAGCCCATCGCCTGGACGGGCAAGCGGCAGGGGGTCGTGATCACGCACACGCACGGCTACCCGGACGGTGCGGTGCCGGGCGTCTTCAGGACGGTCACGCTGGAGACCGCGGGACGGCTGGCCGGCAACCCGGGCGGGCTGCTGAAGAGCAGGACCGTCGGCCGGGTGGCGGTCGCCTACGCCGACGTACGGGCCGCCGCTGCCGGGGTGGGTGACGATCCGCGCCTGGACTTCTACCGGCTGCCGGAGGGGTTCTGATGGGGCGGCTGGGCCGGCACACGGCAACGATCCTGCGCGGGCGCGGCACAGATGGGTTCGGTGACCCGCTGGCCGGCGACCCCGACGAGTTCGAGGTCACCGGCACCAGCATGCAGCCCGCGTCCAGCATCGAGACCCTCGACGGCGGTGACCAAGTCGTCAGCCTGTGGGACTGGTTCGTGCCCCCGGGCACCGACGTGCGGGCCACGGATCAGGTGCGGTGGCGGGGCGCCGTGTACGACGTCGACGGCGACCCGCCGCCGATCGACGACGAGCGCGGCCGGCCGCACCACATCGAGGTCAGGCTGCGCCGGGTGACCGGCTGAGCGGAGGGGGTCAGCCGGTGGCCGACTTGCAGCCCTACCCCAACATCGAAGCGCTCTTGGTGGCCGGTCTGGGCGAGTTCGGTAGCTGCGGACAGACCTTCCCGCCGGCCGCCGAGCTGGCCGGGCAGCTGCCGTTCGTCCGCGTGCGGCGCCTCGGCGGCGGCGACGACCTGCGCACCGACAAGCCGCGTGTCGACGTCGAGGTGGCGGCCACAACCTATGCCGAGGCGATGCGGATCGCGCTCGCCGTACAGCAACGCCTCATCTCCGGCCCGCTGCTGGTGCCGGGTGTCGGCCTGATGGACCGGGCGCGCACCGAGATGGGCCCCAACGAGGTCACCGACGCCGACCCGCACACCCGGCACATAGTCGCCACGTACGAGTGCCACACGCGCCGTAGCGCGTAGCCCGCCCGCCCCTGTGCCCCGCCAGCTGCGGGGCTCTGCCCCGTATGGAGTCCCGCAGGAGAGGAGTCGGGCATGCCCGCCTGGAGCACGCTCCGGAAGCACCAGAACCGCCTGATCAGGAAGGCGCTGGAGGGCTCGACGTTCATCGCGCCCACCACCTCGTCCGCCATCAGTGCCCTGACCGGCACGGACAAGGCGCTGCTCGCCCTGCCCGCCGGGTACAACGACCTCGGCTGGATGTCGGACGACGGCCCCCAGTTCTCGTCCAACGTCGACACCAGCGAGGTCACCTCCTGGGGAGCGGTCGAGCCTACCCGCCGGGACATCGTCGCCGACGTCACCACCCTCGAAGTGCAGGTGCAGGAGACCAACAAGCAGACCATCGGCCTCTACACCGGCGTCGACATGACCGCGGTCATCCCGGACGCCACCTCCGGCGAGGTCGCGGTGACCAAGCCGGACCGGCCGCCGCTGCGCTTCTACCGGGTCCTCACGATCGGCATCGACCTCGACGACGCGGGCGAGATCTACATTGCCCGCTTCCTGCCCCGCGCGTCGGTCACGGACAAGGGCGACCAGGCGTTCACCAACAGCGACAACCCGATCGGCTGGCCGGTGACCCTGACCGCCTACCTGGACTCGACGCTCGGCTACTCGGAGCGCTTCTATTTCGGCGGCCCGGGCTGGTCGGCGCTGCTGACCGCGATGGGCTTCTGATCGCCGCGGCGGCTGCCCCTTGGGCGGGCGGCGGCCGTCGCGGTCCCATCGTTTCGGTCAGACCTGGTCCCAGTCGTCGGGCAGCGGACCCGGAGGACACCAGTTGGCCCCGTCCGTGCGCTTCAGGTAGGGCGCGGGAACGTGATCTGGCAGAGGCTTGTCGTCCATGAAGTACGCCAGAGAGATCAGCAGGTACTTGATGTAGTTCTCGATGTCACCGAACGCCCTGTTCATCATCGGGCTGTCGGTCTCGATGCCGCCGTAGGCAAGGTCGGAGGCCAGCGTCCCCAGGGCTCGGTACCGGCCCGCCAACTCCTGATCGCCCAGGCGCATCAGCGAGGTCCACATGGCGCGCTTGTAGTCGTCCAGGACCTCCCTGACCACTGCCCTCCGCTTCCCCATGGGGGTTGCCGTCTGTTCGCCCAGCGACCCGGCTTCTCGCAGCATCGGCAGCTGCGGAACGACCATGCGCAGAGCAGCGACTGGCTCCAGCAACTCGGCGGCAGCATTGCGGGCGATCGCTGCACGCTGCTCACGCTGGTCGAGGTCCCGTTGCTCGGCCGCAAACCTCTGCTGGACTTTCCGGTCCTCCTCAGCGATCTTGCTCTGCCGCTTGAGCGTCACCACTGCACCGCCCCAGGTGCCGACCCCGGCGGCGATGCCTGTGGCCAGAAGGGTCGCCAGGCTGTCGGCGCTCAGGAGATCGGAGAGGGTCTCACTCCAAGAAATCATGACGGTCATATTGTCCGTCTCGGTCGTTAACTCGCAAATCGAGCACGTGGCTTGCGAAGGAGGAGGGTCATGGAGCCTGTCGAGTACGTCGCGCCGGGCGGCGCCGTGCAGCTGGTCGAGGACCCGGCCACCATGTACCGGCTCCAGGCGGCCGGATGGCGGCCCCGCCCCGAGCTGGAGACCCTCGCCGGCGCCGACGACGAGGCCGCCCGCGAGCACCTGGAGCGCGCGACTGCCTACGAACGCCAGCAGCTGGCCGAGCAGGAGGTGCGGGAGGCCAGGTTCGCGCCCAGGCCCAAGGCCAAGGACGGCGACCCGGAGCGGGAGGCGAACAAGGAGAAGCCGCCCAAGCCCCGCACGCCGCGCCCCAAGGAGTAGCCCGCCCAAGGAGCCCGCCCATGCTCGACCTCGACACCCTCGAACGCGAGGGCACCCCCGGCCCGTTCACCGTCAAGCTCGGCGGCCGTCCCTGGAAGCTGGCCGACCCGCAGGACCTCGACTGGAAGCAGCTCGACCAGCTCGGCACCGTGTCGGCCGAGACCGACCTGCGCCTGCTCCTGGGTGAGCAGTTCCCCGAGTTCCGCAAGCTGTCCCTGCCCGGCTGGAAGTTCGAGAAGCTGATGGAAGCCTGGCGCGCCCACTACGGGCTGGGCAGTCCGGGGGAAGCCGACGGCTCGTCTACCTGATCCGCAGGTACGGCGGGCCGATCGAAGCCGATCTCGCCGCGTTCGGTTGGGACTTGGCCGCCCTGTGGCGCACGCGCCGCTGGCGGTTCCTCCTCAATCTGATCGACCACTTGCCGCGCACCTCTCACTTCGTGGCTGCCATGGCCGATGACGACGAGCTCGCCGAGCAGCTGCCCGAGCCAGAGGGCGACACCCACCCGTCGCTGATCGAATACTCGCCGGTGGTCGAGCGCCTGGACCTCGTCGTCGACCGGCTCGGCGAAGTCTTCACCGCGGTCGTCAATGGCTACGCCAAGAAGAAGCAGAAGCCGCCCCGCGCGCAGCGCCGCCCCCAGACCGCCCGCGACCGGGCCAGGCTCAAGCGGCGCAAGATGCGGCACGCCCTCATCCTCGCGCGGCTCAAAGAGGCCGCCGACACCGGCCGGCCGACCATGGCCGACACGGTCGCCGACACCCGCTCCATGGCCGATGTGCCCCGCCGACGTGAGGAGTAGCTATGGCGCTCATCGAATTCCGGCTCGACACCGCGGGCATCGCCGAGGTGCTGAAGTCCGGTGAGTTCCGGGACCTGATCAACGGCAAGGCCGTCCAGGTCGCCGCCAATGTGCGCGCGAGCCTGCCCGAGAACGCGCCCGTCGAGTTCCGGCCCTACACCACCGACCGGCAGGCCGCCGCCGTCGTCGTCCGCCACCCGCGCGCCCGCCAGTGGGACGCCGAGCGCGGCCTCATGCGCCGCGCCGCCGAGTCCGCCGGCCTCGAATACAACCCGCGCGACTGATCCCCGCACCGAAGGAGCCCGCCCATGCCCGCCAGCCAGCCCCGCAAGCGCGCTGCGGCGAAACCAGCCGACAGCCAGCCCTTCGACTTCAACCTGGACGCTGTCCAGCCTGAGCAGGACCACCCGCCGTTCCGGGTCCACTGGGGCGGCAGGCGGTGGACGTTCATGCACCTCGCCGAGCTGGACGTGTGGGACGTGCTGGAGCTGGCCGACGCGGGTGACGTGGCCGCGATGGTGGGCGCGTTCCGGGCCGCGCTCGGCGAGCAGTGGGGGGACTTCCGGAAGATCCGTATGCCGCAGTACAAGCTGCGCAGGCTGTTCGACGCCTATCGCGAGCACTGCCGCATCGACGAGGACGGCAACCCGCTCGACGGCCAGTCCGAGGAGACCGCCGAGCCCGCTGCCTCCTGATCCGCCGCACCACCCGCGCCCCTTGACACCCGGACAGGAGGTGCGCGATGGCCAACCCCAGCGCCGGATACGCGGTCCTCCAGGTCATCCCCTCAGTCCGGGGGATCTCCGACGAGCTACGCCGCCAGCTGGTCGGCCCCGCCGGGGACGCTGGCGATCGCGCGGGCGCCGCTGCGGGCGAGGGTCTGAAGAGCAAGCTGAAGGCCGGGGCGGCTGCGGCAGGCATCGCCGCCGGGGCGATCCTCGTCAAGGGCATCGGCGAGGCGATCGACCAGGCCAACATCACGTCGACGCTCCAGGCGCAGCTGGGCACCTCGAACAAGGTGGCCGCCGCGCAGGGCAAGGTGGCGGGCAAGCTCTACAGCACGGGCGTCTCGGATTCCTTCCAGGGGGCCGCGGACGCCATCAAGGCCACTGTGCAGGCCGGTCTCGCCCCGCCCGGCACCACGAACAAGCAGCTGACGTCGATCGCCACCAAGGCCACCGACGTCGCGAACGTCTTCGGCCAGGACATGCCCGCCGTGGCGAACGTCGCCGCACAGGCGATCCGTACCGGCCTGGCCAAGAACTCCACCGAGGCGTTCGACCTGATCACCAAGGGCTTCCAGGGCGGCACGGACAAGGCCGGGGACTTCCTCGACACGATCAACGAGTACGGCACCCAGTTCCGCAAGGCCGGGCTGGACGGTGCCACCTCGGTTGGGCTCCTCAACCAGGCGATCGGGGCGGGCGCGCGAGACGCCGACATCGCCGCCGACGCGATCAAGGAATTTTCGATCCGTGCCGTGGACGGGTCGAAGACTACGTCGGACGGCTTCAAGCTGCTCGGCCTCAACGCCGACGACATGGCTGCCAAGTTCGGTAAGGGCGGCAAGAACGCCACCGCGGCCCTCGACACCACCCTCGACCGGCTGCGGAACATCAAGGACCCGGTCAAGCAGTCCCAGGCCGCCGTTGCCCTGTTCGGCACCCAGGCCGAGGACCTTGGAGCCGCGCTGTTCGCCATGGACCCGTCGTCCGCGGCGAAGAAGCTCGGCGACTTCGCAGGGTCCACGAAGCGCATGGGCGACACGCTGCGCTCCGGGCCGTCGTACGAGATCCAGAAGTTCACCCGCGCCCTGAAGCAGGGGTTCGTCGACTTCCTCGGCGGGAAGGTCCTGCCGATCATCACGCAGGCCGGGCAGTTCTTCAACACCTACCTGCTGCCCCCGATCAGCACGGTCGCGTCGGTGATGGCAGCCGTTCTCGTGCCCGCTCTGGGCGGGCTCTTCAAGGCGGGCCGCGGGGTCGTGAACTGGCTGCGGGACATGGGCACCTGGCTGATCCCCATCGCGATCGCCGTGGGCGGGCTGGCCCTGGCCATGTCGACGTCGGCGATCGCGGCCGGTGCTCAGGCGCTCGCCATCGGCGCGGTGACCGTCGCCATGCGCGTCGCCCGGGGGATCTCCCTGGCTTTCGCCGCGGCGCAGGCGGTCGTCAACGCGGTGATGGCCGCCAACCCGATCATCCTGGTCATCGTGGCGATCGTCGCGCTGGTCGCGGCCCTGGTCATCGCGTACAAGAAGTCGGAGACGTTCCGGGCGATCGTGCAGGGCGCGTTCAATGGCGTCCTCGCGGTGGGCAAGGCGATCGGCTCCTGGTTCTCCGGGCCGTTCGTCCGCTTCTTCACGGACACCATCCCGGGCGCCTTCCGCGCGGTGCTGAACTGGGTCAAGGCCAACTGGCCCTATCTGCTGGGCGCGCTGACCGGGCCGATCGGCCTGGCCGTCGTATGGATCATCAAGCACTGGTCCACGGTCCGGGATTTCTTCGGCCAGGCGTGGGGCGTGATCAAGCGGAACGCCATTGACCCGATCTTGCTGTTCTTCGGGACCACCCTGCCGAACGCGGCCAAGGGTGCGCGGGACATCGTGGTGGGCGCGATCCGCTGGCTGGCGCTGCGGGTCCTGGACGCCTTCGGGTCGATCATCGGCGGTGCGGCCAAGCTGTTCGGCTGGGTGCCCGGCGTGGGCGGGAAACTGAAGCAGGCCAAGAAGGCGTTCGACACCTTCCGCGACGACGTCAACAAGGCGCTCGGCGGGATCAACAACAAGGAAGTCAACACCTTCGTCAACTTCAAAGGGAAGTCGATCAGCGCGTTCAGCGCTGGGCGCATGGCCACCGGCGGCAGGGTCAAAGGGCCCGGCACGGGAACCTCGGACTCCGTGCCCATCTGGGCGTCGGACGGCGAGCACATGTGGACGGCCCGCGAAGTACAGGCCGTCGGCGGGCACGGCGCCATGGAACGGATGCGCGCCGAGGCCCGGACGGGAGCATTCCGCGGCTACGCCTCGGGCGGCGCCGTGTCGGTGCACCCGCACCGGCCATCATCGAAGGCTATCTCCGGCACGGCTAACCGCATGCTGCTCGACCTGACAAGCGCCAGCGCCCGAGCCATCTTCAACCGCTACATGTCGATGATCTCCGCAGGCCCGTCGTTCACCGGGCTGGGCGCGAAGGTCGGGGCGAGCGCGGCGGCCGCCATGGCGTACGCGCAGAACTTGCTGCGGGCCCGCATCTACGGCTGGAGCATGGTGCAGTGGCCGGCCTGGCGGTCGCTCGGTATGGGCGAGTCCGGGTGGCGGTGGAACGCGCGGAACCCAGTGTCAGGGGCGTACGGTATCCCTCAGTGTATGGATAAAGACACAATGATCCTCACACGTCGGGGATGGCTCCGCCACGATGAAGTGCGCGTCGGCGATGAGACCATCGGCTACAACTCGCAAACCCGTGAGAGCGAGTGGACTCGCATCACCGCCGTTCACCACGGTGTGGGGGAGTTGCGCCGCTTCGGTACCTCCCAGTGGTCTGCGGTCTCAACGCCCAATCACCGCTGGCTCGTAGAGCGCACCGAGCCGCTGTGCGACCTGCCGCCTGAGCCAGGGACCATCCCCTACGGCAAGTGCCTGTGTGGTTGCGGCGGGACAACCACGCTCGCCAAGAACCCGGTGCCTGAGAAAGGCATCAAGCGAGGCATGCCCAACCTCTACCTGCACGGCCACCATGCACGTGGGAAGCGACGCGATCCAGACGCGACGGACGAGTACTTCGTCGAACAGCAGGCGCTTCAGCGCAGACAGCAGATCGTTCTAGCCCGGCCAGCCGCGACTGAATCCAGGCTCGACATCACCCTTGAGGAAGCGGCGCTGCTTGCGTGGATCGCAGGAGATGGGTGGCGGGTAGAGCACCGCCCTGTGCGCGGGAGGAATGCAGAGAAGGGCTACAAGTCCGGTTCCCGACCGATGACGTACTACATAGGCCAGACCAAGAAGGAGAATTGGGCCGCCATTGAAGCGGCCATCGACGGCCACGGCCGAATCTCACGTACCCGCGAACGGCAGGTCGACGGCGAGCTACGTCGCGACCGGGAATGGCGGTTGTCGGCACCGTATGCCCGGGACCTGACGGAACGAGCTGGCAACCCGAAGACGGACTGCTTCCAGCAGGTGCTCGCGATGTCGACCGAGCAGCGCGAGGCTTGGCTGGCGGCCATCATCCAGGCTGAAGGACACGTGTCGCAGCGTGGCAATCGTGCGTCCATTACGCAGATCAGCCAGAAAGCGGGGCCGCTTGCGGAAGCCATCGTGCTGGCCGTCTACCTGTCCGGCCGCCGCCCCAGCGTGTACGTCAGCAAGCGCACCGGAGGCTGGCACGGCGCCGTGCCGGTGTGGACCATCACTCTCACGTCGCCACGCACAGGCGAGCCTCGTGCGACGGTCGGAGGCAAGAGCTGCTGGACGGATGAGTCGCTCGGCGTCCAGGAAGTGTGGTGTGTCACCACCGACCTAAGCACTTGGACCGCACGGCAGGGAAACGAGGTCTTCCTCACGGGCAATTCCCTGCCCCCGGGGAAGATGGCCAGTGCCGGGGCCGACTGGCGCACCAACCCGGCCACACAGATCCGGTGGATGGCGAGCTACATCCGGGGCCGGTACGGCACCCCGGCGAACGCGTACGCGACGTGGCTGCGCAGGCGGCCGCACTGGTACGACGGCGGGGGCGCGCTGCCGCCGGGCCTGTCGCTGGCCTACAACGGCACCCGCAGGCCCGAGGCGGTGCTCACGGACCGGCAGTGGTCGGCGCTGTTCGCGGCTGCGCGCGGGGGCGACGGCGGCGGGGACACGTACAACTTCTACCCGCGCACCCTGGACATGACGGTGCGAGACCTCGACACGCTGCAGCGGCGCAAGGACGCCGACGCCCGGGTGGGGAGGCCGCGGTAGATGCCGATCCTCGCCGGGCCCGCAGAGGTCGTCATACCGGTCCTGCTGCCGCAGGTCGGGTTCGCCACCGCAGTGTTCATCGACGCCGACGGGGTCACCTGGCCGCTCACCGACACCGCTGACGACAACGGGTTCTTCACACTGGCGGAGGGCGTGTCCGGTCTGGGGGCGGCGCCGCGCGAGCTGACGAAGGACGACCATCCGCGCGGCGGCTCCCGGCTCCGGCACGTCCAGCCCGTCTCCCGCACCATCGTCTGGCCGCTGCACGTGTTCGGCGCCACGCACATGGAGTTCGTGACCCGGTGGCGGCAGCTGGCGTCCGCGTTCACCGGCACCGTGCGGCTGCGCCAGGACGGCACGCGCATCCCGGGCATCCTGGAGATCGCCCGGCCGGACGGCACCCGCCGCCGCATCAAGGTCTACTACTCCGAGGGCTTCGACGGGCAGGGCAAGCAGGGCACGGGCATCGTCTCCGACGCGGCGATTCTGTCCCTGTACTGCGAGGACCCGTTCTGGTACGACTCGGTGGCGATCGGCGAGCACCGCGGCATCGACGCCGGCGGCACCGTCGACTTCCTCAGCCCGTACCCGTCCATCTCCTCGTCGCAGGTCCTCGGCGCGACCTCGCTGACCAACCCGGGCGAGGTGACCGCCTGGCCCACGTGGACGATCACCGGCCCTGGGACGGCGGTCACCGTCACCCACAGCGGCACCGGCGAGTCCTTCCTCATCACCCCGGCCTCCGTCGGGGGCACGCTCGCCGCGAAGGACAAGGTGATCGTCGCCACCGACCCGCCGAAGGTCACCAAGTACACGGCCGAACAGCAGACGATCAACCTCGGTGCGGCGACCGCGGGCACGATCACCATCACCTTCGACGGGCAGACCACCGCCTCCATCGCGTTCAACGCGACCGCGGCCACGGTGCAGGCGGCGCTGGAGGCGCTGCCGAACATCGGCGTCGGCAACATCTTCGTCACCGGCGGCCCGCTGCCCGGCACGATCACCCTGACCTTCGCGGGCAAGTTCCTGGGTGTCAACGTCTCCCAGGTGACGGTCACGCCGACCGGGCTGACCGGCGGCACCGTCACCGTGAACACCACGGTGCAGGGCGGCACCGCCAACTGGGTCGGCGCCCTCAACTGGCCGGGCGCCCGCCTGTGGGGACTCCCCCCGGGCGTCAACCCCGTCACCTTCAGCGTGTCCGGATCGGCCACCGGCAGCGCTGTCGACGTCGCCTTCAACCCCCGCTATGAGACGGCCTGATCCCGCCTCAGCTCGCGATTTGCGGATTCACTCGGGAGCAGTTCGGCCATACGCCGTCATGGCAGCAGTTCGCCTCGCGAAGAGGGCCTCCAGCCTCTCCTGAAGGCCTTCAAGCTCCAGGTGTGGCTCTTGTGCAAGGAGCAGTCGGGCCTGGGCCTCAACCTCTGCCCATGCCCGTCGGCTTTGACGGTTCGCAATGCGCCGCACATCGCTGCGCAGGAAACCGGCCCCTGCCGAGAGCCCCGCGGCAGCCAAGGCCAGCAGGGCCGCCGGAACACGCGCGTCCGCTGATGCCAGGCCCGCAGCTCCTGAGACTCCCGCGAGCACCGCAGCCGGGAACCCGAGCGCAACGTCGAGGATGCTCCAAAAGTGGACGCGTCGATCGGCGCCTTGCATGCGCCGTTCTGCCTCCCTCAGCAGTCGTTCAGTCTCTGCGCGCAGACGTGACCTCTGTTCGTCAGTGCGCCTGATCGGAGGGGTTCCACCGCCTTGAGTCACGGCTTGAGTTTCTCAGTCGGCGCGCCCTAGCGCATCAGGTGATCCCGTAAGTACCTATCGCAGGAGGGACGTTGGCCATCCAGCTGCTGGTCACCAACCGGAACCTCCAGATCCAGGGCGACCCCATCGACGGGTGGACCAGTCTCGACTGCACGAAGCGGTTCAACGAGCCCGCCTCCGGCTCGGTCGAGCTTCCCGCCCGGCCCGAAATCATGAGCCTGTTGCAGCCCGGCAACCGGCTGCTCGTCGTACGGGACGGGGCGATCTGGTGCGCGGGCCCGATGGAGATCCCGCAGGACTGGGCCTGGTCCATCGGCGCGTCGAGCGAGCCCGACCCCGGCCAGGTCACCGTCAACTTCTCCGACGACCTCGCCTACATCGCCGGATACGTCACCTGGCCACTGCCCGCGAACGCCTGGACCGCCCAGCCCACCGCATCCCAGCGGCAGATCTTCACCACCAACAGCGAGACGATCATCCGGACGCTGGTCAACGAGAACTGCGGGCCCGGCGCGCTCGCCGCCCGGCAGATCCCGTCCCTGGTCCTGGACGCCGTGGCCGGAGTCGGCACCACCACGTCGGTCAGCACCCGGTTCGAGGCCCTCCTCGACTGCTGCCGCCGCGTCGCCATCGACGGCGGGAAGATCGGTTTCCGCACCCGGCAGGACACCGCCACCAACCAGATCAAGTTCGGCTGCTACGCGCCCGCGGACAAGACCAAGACCGCACGGTTCTCCACCGGCCTGGGCAACCTGCGCTCCATCGCCTACAAGCAGTCCGCGCCGACGGTGACGCACGCCCTGGTCGCGGGCAACGAGAGCGCCTCCCCCTCGCAGGCGTTCGTCGAGGTCGCCAACGCCACCGCGGCGTCGACCTGGTACCGGGTCGAGAAGTACGTCGACGCCTCGCCGGACAACGACACCAACGGCGAGCTCACCTCGGCCGGGAACGTCGAACTCGCCGAGGGCTCCAGCCCGGTCGAGCTGGCCACCGTCACGGTCGACACCGACGACCTCAAGGCGGGCCGGGACTTCGATCTCGGCGACAAGGTCACCATCGAGCTGCCGACCGGCCTGGAGGTCGCCGACGTGGTGCGCTCCATCCACCTCCAGGCGAGCCCTCGTGGCGGCGAGTACGTCACCTCGCTGGTGGGCTCCCCGGAGGCCACGTCCGACCCGCAGATGGTCCGCCTGATCCGCGAACTCGGCCGGCGTCTCGGCCGACTGGAAGCGAAGTGAGGTGACATGGCCGAGTCCTCCTGGCCCGATCCGGCAGCCGCCCGCGTGCTCAACGACCTCCAGTACGAGAAGCTGGCGGCACCGCAGTACGTCGACGGGCTGCTCGGCACGCCCAGTGATCTGCCGCTGGTGTTCGCCGATGGCACGGCCATGTCCGTGTTCCTGCGCGCGAGCCGCTATGCGCAGCTGCGCGGCCACGGCTGGACGTCCGGCACCACCCAGGTCACCAAGACGATCGGCGCCAACAGCTCCGGGCAGACCCGCGTGGACATGGTGGTGCTCGGCCTCAGCCGGTCGACGTGGGCGGTCACCTCGTACGTCAAGGCGGGCACCCCCGGCTCGGGCCCGCCCGCCCTCCAGCGGGACACCGGGGAGACCGGCATCTTCGAGATCCCGCTCGCCGAGGTGACCGTGCCGAACGCGGCCGGCGTCATCACCGCGGGCAATGTCACCCCGCGCGCCTGGTACGTACGGCCGGACGGGGCCTGGACGACGTCCACGACACGGCCCGGGGTGCCCGACGTCGGCGACGTCATCACCGAGGCCGGGGCCAAGTACGTGTGGACCGGCTCGATCTGGAAGAACATCTCCGACCCGGCCGCCCCGCAGCAGTCCGTGCAGTCGGTGTTCCTCGGCGGCAGCGCCGACATCACCGGCGACAGCACCTGGCGCGACTTCCCCGGCGCGAAGTGGCCCGCCCTCACCTTCACGGTGCCGCAGTCCGGGCGCTGCTTCGTGACCATCGGCGGCTGGGTCCAGAACACCAACAGCAACGCGTCGGTGATCTGGATGAGCTACCGGGCCTCAGGCGGCGGCTTCGCCACCGGCACCGACTCCACCGTGACGGACCCGCGTGGCGTCTCCGCCATCGCCGGACGCACCGCCGCCTCCCGCCGCGTCCTGTTCACCGGCCTCACCCCGGGCGCCTCCGTGACCCTTACCCCGATCTACTTCGCGTCGTCCGCCAATGCGGACGCCAACGTCACCTACCTGCGCTACGGGCGCCTGATGATGGAGCCTGCCTGATGGCCCGCCACTTCTTCGGGCAGTCCCCGGCTGACTGGACGTTCACTGTCGGTGCGGCGGACGCCGCCACCCTCGCCGGCGGCGTCACGATCAAGTTCTACGACCAGCCCACCGCGGGCATCCAGCACACGGACCTGCTCGACTCCACCGGCGCGCCGATCACGCAGGTGGTGTCCGCGACCGGCGCGACTGGTCTGCCTAAGGGCACCATCCCGCGCTTCCAGGGCCCCGACGGGATCACCTCCATGTGGGCCGATGCCGGGGGCGGCTACCGCTCCCTGATGGTCGCGGTCGACACCGGCGCCGACGTCACGACCCTGACCAACTCGTTCAACGCACACGCGGCCTCCCCGAACGGCCACAACAGCAAGCTCGCCGACCTGACGGACACCTCGGTCGCCCAGCCCGCCACCGACGTCAAGGGCGGTGGCCTGCTCACCTACGACCTCACCCAGGGCAAGTGGCGCCCCGACGGCACGTCGAAGGCGCTCCAGGGCTTCCACGCGGGCCTGGCCAACCGGCACTTCCAGCGGTGCAACATCGTGTGCATCGGCGACAGCATCACCGAGGGGCAGGGCGCCACCGCCTTCGCGAACTCCTGGCCCGCCCGGCTGCGGCAGCTGCTGCGCTCCCGCTTCCCCACGGACGGCAACCCCAAGGGCGGACGCGGCTACATCGGCGCCCTGTCCACCGGCGAGACCTCGTTCACCTGGCCCGCTGTCGTCGCCGGCGGGCCCACGCAGAACGACGACTGGGGCCCCAAGCGGCTCACCTGCCAGTTGGATGCGACCGCCCCGGCGGACCGCATCGCGTACGCGGCGCTCCAGGGCACCGCCGCCGACATCATGTGGACCCGGCTCGCAGCCGGGGGCAACTTCCAGTGGCGGGTGGACGCGGGCGCGTGGACGACCGCGGCGACCGGCGGCGTGCAGCAGGACGGCATGCTCACCCGCGTCACCCTCGGTGCGTCCGGGGCACACAGCCTGGACATCGAGGCCAACAGTGCCGGGTTCCAGGCGTTCGTGTCCGGGGTCGTCGAGTACGACGGCGACGAGAACGCCGGGATCACCGTCCACGACGCCGGGCACTTCGGCTGGGACACCAGCTTCTGGATCTCGGCGATTACCGCGGCGGACACCTGGCCGTCGGCGATCTCGGCCCTGAACCCGCACCTGATCGTCATCATGCTCGGGGCGAACGACCAGTTCCTCAACTCGGCGCCGTCCGCGTTCCAGTCGAACTTGGTCAGCCTGATCGGCAGCCTGCGCGGCGCGGCCCTCGCGCCGTTCCCGTTCCCGCCCATCCTGCTGGCGATGCACGCGGCCCGCGGCGGCACCTTCACCTTCCCCTGGTCGGACTACGTCAACGCCGCCCACACCGTCGCGGCCGGAGACCCCCTCGTCACCGTCCTCGACCTCACCCTCGGCCCCCGCCTCCCCAACCAGGCCGACACGCCGAACCACGGCCTGTACGCGGACACCGCGCACTTGTCCAACAAGGGTTGCGCCTACGTCGCCGACCGCATCGCCTCCTTCATCGCGCCCCGCTGAGCGCGCCCGCCCTGTTCCTGGAGGACCCATGGCCCGGATCTGGGCTGCCCTTGTTGCGCTCGTCTTCGCCCTCGTCGGCTTCCTGGCGACGGCCACCCCGGCCCGCGGCGACACCGCCGGCCTGAACGCGTTCTTCGCCTCGTACCACGCGGATACCGGCTCGTCGGTGGCGCTCGGGGACGGCCGCACTCTGTGGCTGTTCGGCGACACCTTCACCCCGGCCGGGACGTTCCGCCGCAACAGCGCCGTCGTCCAGGGCAGCGACAGCGTGGTGCGGCCCCGCTCCGGCACGTTCGCGAAGGCGTCGGCGGCCGGGCACTGGTACTGGCCCGGCGAGGCCGTACGTGAGGGCACCCGGCTGCGGGTACTGGCCATGGACTTCACCTGCGCGGAGCCGTGCGGGGCGTGGGACATGCGCTACGAGCGCACCGACGTCCTCACCTACCGGCTGCCCGACCTCGCCTACCTGGGCAGGGTGTCGCTGCCGCGCCGCACCTCCGGGGCGATGTGGTCCCAGCTGCACGCGGCCCGGGACGGCTACACCTACGCCTACGGCTCGTACGCCGTCACCGGGCAGCTGGGGAAGGCCGTGGAGGTGGCCCGCGTGCCTTCGGGGTCCGTCTCTTGCGTCTCGTGCTGGCGCTACCTCGGCACCCGCATGGGCACGTCCATGGAACTGGGCACGGTCGTCTCCGTCGTGCGGAAGGCCGCGGGCGGATACCGGCTGTACTCCAAACGGCTCGACATGTGGTCAGAAGAGATCCTCGCGTATGACTCGGCCACCCCGTACGGGCCGTGGGGATCCCGCCGCACCGTGACCACCACCCCGCAGGACAGCGGCCGCTGGACGTACACCGTCGAGGCCCACCCCGAGCAAGGCGCCGGCACCGGCCGGCTCGCCCTGACGTACGCGACGAACTGCCCGTCGCTGTGCGGTGAGTACCACCTGACCGCGATCACCGTCTCGGCGCCGTGAAGGAGCACGTCATGGACTTCCCCCTGTGGCTGTGGGCCATCCCCGCCGGGAGCTTCGCCGTCCTGGAGACGCTCGCCATCCGCAACCGGCACCAAGGCGACACCGCGTCCGAGCTGCTGCTGCTGCTGCTGCTGCGGCGAGCGGCCGGGATCAGTCCCGCACGGCCATGGCAGCCGATCGGTATCGCCGCCGTCGCCACGTTCTGCGCCTGGCTCGCCCACCACCTGATCGGAGGCTGACCATGCTGAGGCTACTGAGGCGCCGCCAAGTCCAGACGTGCCCGCGCCGCATGAGTGATCTCGGCCCCTGGCCGCGCGAGGAAGGGCAGGACGCCTGGACGACGCGACACGGGCTCGTGGGCCAGGACGCGGTCGGCGCCTCCTGCTCGTTCTGCGGTTCCCTGCACCCGGACCGCTTCATGGAGCTGCTACGGGAAGGCTGGATCGTCGGCCCGACCGACAAGACCTACAAGGCGTACCTGTCCCGCCCCCTCACCGACGAAGAGAAGGCCCAGCGCAAGGCCCGCTGGCTGGACGGCTTCACCGCTGAAGAGATCCAGGCACCTGCCGAGGGAAGGGGGGAGACAGCCGACCAATACAGGGCGGGGCTGGAGGCCGTGTACGACTCACAGGTAGCCCCGACCGAGGGCGGCAGCACGGAGGCGAAGTTCTACTTCCAGCATCTCTCCGAAGCCCAGTGCCGCGAATTCGTCGACCTCTACAACTCCAGGCGTATCAAGGTCGGTTACCCGGGCCGCTTCTACGTGCTGCCGTTCTTTATGAGCCCGGCGGCGGCAGGCGACCAGTCCGGGGAGCGTGCGTGATGGCCACCTGCCGGGGCGTCGACGTCTCCAGCTTCCAGGCCCCGCAGGACTGGGCCGCCCACCAGCGCGCGGGCGTCGTCTTCGCGTGGTCCAAGGCTTCGGAGGGGCAGCGTTCCCGCGACTCGCGGTTCGACGCCCACATCGGCGCGATCATCAAGGCCGGACTCGTGCCGGGCGCCTACCACTTCGCGTGGCCCAACCAGGACCCGGTCGCCGAGGCGGACAACTACATCGGCGCGGTCAAGCCGTACGCGAGCGCCCGCGACTTCGTGCACTGGCTCGACCTGGAGCGATACTCGGACGGCCGTAATTACGCGGGCCGTACGGACGCGCAGATCCTGGAGTGGGCCAAGGCGTGGATCGTTCGGGTGCAGGCGGCGTTCCCGCGGCAGCGTGTCGGCGTCTACACCTCCGCCGACGACATCGCCAAGGGCCACCTGGCGGCCGGGGTGCCGCTGTGGTACCCGGCCTATCAGGGCACGAGCGTCGACACCTACGCGGAGGCGGAGGCCCGCCTGCGCCCGTCTCCGTCCGGACGGCAGCCGCTGATCTGGCAGTTCACTTCGGACCCTGCGGGCAGCAGCCCCCGCATCGACCTGAACCTCTGCTACCTGTCCGCCGACCAGCTGCGTGCCTGGGCGGCGGGAGAGAAGGACGACATGCCCCTCACCGACGCCGACGTCAAGAAGATCACCGACGCCCTGGTCCCCAAGGTCGCCGACGCCGTCTTCGCCAAGCTCTTCAAGACCGACAACGTCCTCGCGGCCCCGGCCGGCGCCCCCGACTACGCCACGAACAAGTTCTGGACGTTCCAGAGCCACGTCCAGGCGACCACCGCCACGGTCCGCGAGGCCCGCGCGGACGCGGCCAAGGCCGTCCAGCTGGCGACGGACCTCGCCGCGAAGGTCACCCCCGAGGCGCTGGCGGCCGCTGTTCGCCAGGCCCTCACCAACGAGGTCATCGTCCACCTGTCCGTCACCACCCAGGAGGGCTGAACCGTGAAGATCTCCCGCTTCTTGAAGGCGGTCGTCGCCGGGCTGGCGGCTGGCGCCGCGTCGCTGGCGACGGCGATGAACGACGGCACCGTGACAGGATCCGAGGGCGTCACCGCGGTGCTCGCCGTGCTCGGCGCGTCCGGCCTCACGTGGGCCGTGCCGAACCGGCAGCCGAAGGGCCAGGTGTGACCGCTTCGCTGCCGGACTCGTCGGCCGTCGTCGCCGTGGAACTGGCGCAGCTGCGCGGCGAGCTCGGCACGGGCATGGCCGAGGTCAAGGGCAGCCTGGCCCTGCTCGTCGACCGCTCGAACCGTTCGGACGCCGACCTGCGGCAGCTGCGCGAGGACACGGAGAAGGAGATCGAGGCCCTGCGGACGGAGGTCGAGGCGCTCAAGAACCGGCGCTTCCCGCTGCCGGTGGTCAGCGCGCTGACCGCCCTCGCCGCCGTGGTCGTGGCCGTCGTCGCGCTCTTCACCCGCTGAGAACAGACGCCGAGCCCCCGCCGCCTTATGGCGGCGGGGGCCGCTCTGTGCGCGGCCATCGGGTCCCACTGAACTGCAAGAGGAATAGTCCGCGGAATAATTGACAGGGGATCATTAAGTCGGCAGGATGCCCGTGTGACGCAACCGATCTCGGCGGAAGACGCCACCCAGATCCTGTCCCCGCACCTCAACAGCATCGGTTTATGTATCGACCGAGGCTGGAAGCGCTGGCGCGCGCTGCTCGCTCTCGACGCCGAGCTGGGCATCGTCATCAGTAACCGGTCCCGTGCCAGTCTCGTGTACGACTTCATCCGTTACGAAGCGCTGAACACCTTCGACACAAGTACGGATGTAACGGTCAGCGACAGCAGGGGCTTCCTCCTCCTCACCTTCGCCGACAAGATCGTGATGCGGTTCAAGAAGTTCCGCGACGGCAGCCTCCGCACCAGCGGCATACCGACCCAGCAGAGCATCGAGTACGCCCACCAGGTGCTCCCCGGCATGGACGAGTTGACGCACCTCGTGGCTGGCTACTTGCCAGACGAATCGGGTCTTGACCTGCGCCTTGCAGCCATCACCTGCACCTTGGACAGAGATCAGCTCTGGGTTCTTGACCTGGACCTGGGGATCGATCAGGCTGCGCCGGTCACGCCAATTCCCATCCCGCTCGGGAACGCCCAAGATCAACGGGATACCATCCTCCGGCCCAAGTCGGACGCAGACGACACAGGCCAGACCGCTTCGGACGAGAGGTAACAACCATGAACCCGCGCCTGCTCCAACTAGCGCGGGAGTCACGCGGACTGTCCCAGTCCAAACTGGCCAGCCTGGCAGGCATCTCCCAAGCAGCGCTGTCAAAGGCGGAGAACCGCGTCGGGCCCCTGTCGCCTGAACGGCTGGCCACGATCGCAGACGTACTGGGCTACCCCCCGGAATTGTTCGACTGGCCCGATGAGCCGGTGGGCCTGGGGCCGTCCGGCTTCTATCACCGCAAGCAGTCCGGGCTGGGCAAGACGGCGTTGCAGCGCATCGAGGCTGAAGTGAACCTCCTGCTGATGCAGCTGCGTCGGCTGGAAGCAAGCGTGGAGATCGACCCTCCCTTCCGCTTGCCGGTGCTAGATATCGAGGAGCACGAGCCGGAGGATGTGGCCGTCAAGGTGCGCGCCAGTTGGATGCTTCCGGACGGTCCGGTGCACGACGTCATCCGCACTGTCGAACGGGCCGGCATTGTGGTGGTCCGGCGGGACCTGGAATCCCCGAAGATCTCCGGTCTCAGTGTCCGCCCGCCCAACGGCCTCCCTGTGATCATCTTGAACAATGGGATGCCACCGGCCCGGGAGCGATTCACCGTACTTCACGAGCTTGGACATTTGATCATGCATCAGATCCCGAGTGATGACGGCGAGCGCGAGGCCGACCGGTTCGCGTCGGAGTTCCTCATGCCAGCACGGCTAGTCGGACCGCAACTGACCGGCCTGAACATCCAGCGCGCGGTGCAACTCAAGCAGTACTGGAAGGCATCAATGGCTGCGATCATCCAGACCGCCCGTCGGCTGGAGAAGATCGACGAACGCAAATTCAAGAGCCTCCAGGTGCAAATCTCCCAGCTCGGCTACCGCCGCAACGAACCAGCCGAACCGGAACAGGAAGAGCCCCGCATCCTCCCAGGCATGCTTGACCTACACCGCAGCGAGCACGGTTACTCAGACGCCGAGCTGGCCAAGGTTGTAGGACTGCGGGTTCGCGAGTTTCACGCCGAATACGGCGCGGCCCGCGGACTTCGCGCAGTCTGATCGCGCACGGCCCCGCCGCCTCGTACGGCGGGGCTAATTCGCATGCCGGGGTGCGACCCTGGCGGCTACGGTGGGGGCGTCCAGGTGCGCAGACTGCGGCTACTTCTCCTGTCAAGAGGGAGACGCGGGTTCGAATCCCGCCGCCGGTTGGCCGGCGTCGTGTCGTGGCCGAGGACACCAACGTCGCCGCCGCCGACTCTGATCTCTGGACATTCAGTCACGGGCCGTCCGCCACGGGGGAGTTGGGCGGGCGGCTTCGTCATGTTTTCGGTCCCGCTTGCCTCAGGAATCGAACAAGCGCTCCAATCGGGGGCATGCACGGAGTGGACCACCTCACCGACACCCAGGAGCGGATCCTCGGCGTCATACGCCGGCGCATCGTCAATCGGGGCGAAGCCCCCCAGCGTTGCGGAGATGGCCAGGGAAGTGGGGATGCGTAGCCGGGCGTCCGTGCACTATGAGCTCGGGGAGCTGGTGGCGAAGGGTGCCATCGTCCGCGAGCCCGGCCGCCCGCGCGGCATCCGGCTCGCCTGACGACAGCGCCCTGAGGTCAGCCCAGTGAGACCGTCGCGTAGGTCTCCCACTCGTACATCTGATGGTCGCGGTGCAGCACGATCAGCTCAGCGCTGGTGATCTGCGCCCGCGCGGGCGCGAGGTCAAGGCCAGCGAGCGCCGCTGCCACTGGTGCGGCCGAGCCGTCCGAGGCGCTGTATGCGACGGAGACGTGCGGGGTGAACCTGTCGGCCCGCTCGGGCACCTCGTCGAGGACGTCGCCGATGGCCGTCCGGACGCTGTTGCGCACCCGGCGCACGCGCTCATCCGGGTGGACGTGCAGCAGGATCGCCTCGGGGTCGATGACAGCCGGGCCGATCTCGACGTCGAAGGCCGGCACGGCGGCGAGTTGCTGCTCGGCCGCCGCCACGATGGCGTCGACGTCCTTCTCCGTGGCCTCGCCGACGAAGCCGATGCCCTGCATGGTGAGGTGTAGCCACTGGTCCGGGATGAGGGTGACAGAGTCGCCGAGCGGGGCGAGTGCCGCCCGATACTTGGCGGCGAGACGGTGGACGTCGTCCTGGTGCTCGAAGGTCAGGTGCCAGGTGTAGAAGCGGCGGCCCACGCTCCAGCCGGGCCGCCACCACCAGTGATTCCGCATGGTCTCGGTGTCAGATGTCATGACCCGAGATCCAATCAGGCGGCGCCTCTGCCTGGCGAGAGTGCGAGCTGCCGAGGAGCCGAGTCCAGGCAGAAGTCCTCGATCGCGCCGCGCAGGCCTACGCCTGCCGATCCCGCGGCCCGGCCGTGTCCGAGGTCCGGGATCAGCTCGTGCAGCCGCTGGGTGACCGGCGCGAGCCGGTGGTCTGGCGGCAGGGCGAGGACCGGGGCGAGCGCTTCGAGTGCTCCTTCGGCCTCCCCGGTCGTCAGATGCGCCGCCGCCTTGCTGATGTGGATCTGTGCCTCAGTGCCGTACGCCCGGACGGGCTGTGTGGCCAGCAGGTCGAGGGCGTTGTCTGCGCTGTGTAGCGCCTGGGCAGGCTCGCCCACGCGGAGATGCACGGCGGCCGCGTAATTCTCCTGCCGTGCAGGCTGGCAGGAGAAGAGACCGCCGATGTCGTCGACGTCGACGACCGAGTCCCGGGCGTCCTCGGCGCGGGCGAGCGCGGTCATGGCTTCGTCGTGCGCTCCGAGTCTGCTCCAGGCGTCCGCCTCCTGGCAGGCCAGCAGGACGCCCACGGTGCCGGTCGGCTGGCAGGCGGAGCCACGGCGCGCGTACGCGATCGCGTCACGCAACCGGCCGTCCCAGAAGCAGATCTTCGACCGGGTCGACAGCACCCAGGCGCGCAGCGTGTTGTGTCCGGCGAGCTCGGCGCACAGCCAGGCAGTGCGTCCCTGCGTGTCCGCGTCGCGGAGCTGGCCGAGGTCCGAGGACATCCAGGCGAGCAGGCCGCACAGGTAGCCGGCCGACATGTACAGGTCGGCGGACTGGCGCGGGTACTGGTGACCTTCCAGCAGCGCGAACGTACGGTCGCGGAGCTGCCGTGTGCGGTTGAACAGCAGGACCGGGTCGGAGGTGAGGTAGTCGTCCGCCAGGGCACGGGTCTCGGCCATGACCTGCTCGATGGCGATGTCGCCGACGTTCGATGCTTCTGCCCACTGTGCCCACGTCGCTGACTCGTCGGCGGCCAGGCGCACGAGATCGGGCCCGGTCGGGGCGAGGGGAGCGGCGGAGGCCGGGGCGGCGGCAGGAGTGGTCCCCGACTGCGCACTGGTGAGGGCGCGCAGGTCGGTGTCCGGCAGGGTCTGCCGGTCCTCCAGGTCCAGGAGATCGGCGGGCCGGCACCCGTAAGCGGCGGCCATGGCGAACAGCACGGGCATGCTGGGGCGTCGCGCGGAGGGGCCGGGCCACTTCTCCCATTTCCCGACGAGTGAGGCGTCTGCGGCGACGGCCTCCCCGGCGTGGCGCGCGCTGGCCTGGGTGATCCGGTCGGCTGCCGCCTGGAGGGTCCAGCCGAGGGCATGACGCCATGCCTCGCGAGGCCTCACCCGGTAGCGGGTGCGCATCTCGATCGAGACGTCCGCGGTAGTGCAACCGGCGGCGGTCATGCTCTGACGCAGGGCGTCCCGGTCCTGCTTGGAACCAGGCTTGATGGGGGCACTCATCGGCAAGCTCCCTGTGGTGCGTCGTGGACCCAAGTTAGCGGCGGCATCGCCTAGTTGAGTGACGAGAGCCCGGAAACGGCGTTGGACACCGACCAACCCGTTGTCCAAGAAATCAAGTTGCCGCAGGTCACGCGGCATCGGGGTGTCCAAAAAAGTTGGGCACGGCTGCCCGTGACGCGGAGCGCCCCTCTTGGAACCGTAGGAACACGGAAACCAGCGCCCACCGGGGACTCGGCGGGTGAGAGCTACCAACCAAGACGAGCGCCCCGGGCCGCGTCCACGACCCGGGGGCATGTCAACGCCCACCGAGGGAGCGTCGACCCGATGCACAGTAGCGCCAGGCCCCAGAGAGGCAAACGGGGCGCCAAGATGACGATCAAGGTCTACACGGTGACCCGCGACGGGATCGTGACGGCGCCGCACGCCTCGATGAGCGTGCCCCACGACTATGTGCCGCCCCCCGAGGGACTCGGCACCCAACTGCCGCCCTGTGCCTGCCCGCAGCACACCAAGGCGGGCGCGACGCGATGACCGCCATCCGCCCTGACGCAGAGAAGGCGCCGCTCGACACGGTGACGATGCGCGGTACGGCGCATGCCTTCATCCGCGCCCGGGATGTGCTCCAGCGCAACGAGGACCTGAAGCAGAAGAGCGCCGAGTTCAGCCAGAACCTGTGGGGCTTGATCGACCGGATCGGGCAACTCGCCGCGCGCCAGCCGACGGAGACGGTTGCAAAGGTCGCCATGGCCGGCGTCGCCGAGGCGCAGCGCCGACTCGGCCTGATGGAGCGTCCCGGGCTGCAAGGCGAACAGCGGCGCGTGACGAAGCTTGCCTGCTCGGTGCTCGCCCTGTGCGACCACGTCGAGACGCTGTCGGGAATCACGATGTGCCTAGTCTGCGACAAGCCGGTCCAAGACGGCGATGAGACTGTGCAGTACGACCAGTTGAGCCCGTCCGGCGGCGCCACCAGATCCGGGCGCATTCATGACGCGTGCGTCAACCGCGCGCGCCGCAGCCGCTGACGAGCAGTTACTTGCCCCCTGTGATGCGGGGCCCCATGACGACCGCAGGGTCAGGGTCGCAGCACAAAGCCCCTGCACCGTCGCAGGTTCTGGAAGACCTCGGCGGGGCGGGAATCCGGAGCTCACCCAACTGCCGGCGACCGGCAGCAAGAGACGAGAAAGAAGGAGAGGGCGCCAGTGACCACGATCGCCCAAGAGCTACCTACGTGCACCGCGACCGAGCTGTTGTGGCTGGACCTGACGCGCAAGTGTCAGCTCGAGTGCATCCAGTGCTACAACGAGTCGGGACCGGCGGGCGGCCACGGCACGATGAGCCGCGAGGACTGGCTCTCCTTACTCGACCAGGCGGCAGCCTGCGGCGTGCGCGAGGTCCAGTTCATCGGTGGCGAGCCGACCATGCACCCCGACTTCCCGGCACTGGTCGACCACGCCCTGAACAGCGGCCTGGGCGTCGAGGTGTACAGCAACCTGGTGCACGTCTCGGCCGAATGCTGGCAGCTGTTCGAGCGGCAGGGTCTGCGCCTCGCGACGTCGTACTACTCCGACAGCAGTGCGGAGCACGACGCGATCACGGGGCGTCCCAGCCACGGCCGGACCCGGACGAACATCGGCGAAGCCGTACGCCGCGGCATCCCGCTACGCGTCGGGATCATCGCGGGCAGCGAAGCGCAGCGCGTCAGTGAGGCGCGGCAGGACCTCGAATCGCTGGGGGTCACGCGGGTCCGCGTGGATCACGTCCGGGCATTCGGGCGCGGCGGCCAGGGCGTGATGCCGGACATGGGCAACCTGTGCGGACGATGCGGCACGAACCGGGCCGCGATCAGCCCCACGGGCGATGTCTCCCCGTGTGTCTTCTCGGGATGGCTGAGCGTGGGTAACGTCAAGGACGCTCCGCTGGCGCCGATCCTGACCGGTCCCGCCATGGCGCAGACCACCGCCTCCATCCGCAGCCGTCGCAACCCGGAAAGCCTCGCCGCCTGCACGCCCGACACCGACGACGAGTGCTCCCCGGGAACACCCGGCAGTGAGTGCACCCCGAGGAACTGAAGGACGCATGAACCCCACCCTTCCCGCATCCGAGATTCAGGACCTGATCCATCAGCACACGGGGGAGCTGAGCAGCCTTCAGCGCACCGAGCGCGGGTTCAGCTCGGATCTCACAGCCCTGGTCGAAGGCGAGAAGGGGGGGTTCTTCGTCAAGGCCGTCCGCAATCGTCCCGGCGGCCGCCGGGACTCGCTCACCCGCGAGCGACAGATCAATCCCTTCGTACGCCCGCTCGCTCCATCGCTGCGGTGGACAGCGGAAGACGACGACTGGGTCGTGCTCGGCTTCGAGAGGGTCACCGGGAGGCTGTCCGACTTCAAGCCGGGCTCGCCGGACCTGCCCGCGATCGCCGGCCTGCTGGACCGGATCGGAACCCTGGACCTCCCACAGGTAGCCCGGGACTGGCCAGAGACCCGGTGGGACCGGTTCGCGGCCGACGCGGCCGAAGCCGAGCTGTTCCGCGGCGACTCGTTACTGCACACCGACATCAACCCGAGCAACCTGATCGTCGCAGAGCAGGAGCTTTGGGCCGTCGACTGGGCGTGGCCTACGCGAGGCGCGGGATTCATCGACCCGTGCCTGTTCGTCCTGCAGCTGGTTGCTGCCGGGCACAGTGTCCGGGCCGCCGAGTCGTGGGCGTCCAACTGCACGGCATGGGTAAAAGCGGACCCGAGGGCGATCGATGCGTTCGCGGCCGCCACCTTGCGCATGTACCGTCTCTTCGCCGAGCGGAAGCCTGGCACACCCTGGCTGGAGGCGATGGTGGAAACCGCCGAAGCATGGGTCAACTACCGGCGCGTGCCGGTGCAGTGACAGCACCGGCCTGAGACCGGCCCCGCCCGTCCGCCTCCCCCGTGGCGGATGGGCGGGGCCTTTCGCACCCCGTGTGACCGGGATGCACGCGCATATGCCGCGCGCACGGTCCTGAATGGCCGGTTCCGCTACGAAGGTGGGACCCGAACGACCGGCCCCGCCGCGCAGAGGTCCCGGAAAATCTCCCGCGGCGGGGCTTTTTGGTGCCGGGCGGGACGGCCGCCGTCTCACACATATCTCACATCCTGCGTGCGGGACGGCGGCCAGTCCGCCTGTGACCTGGCCCGTTCTGCCGGGCGCGGCCGTGTCTTCACTGCTACGGCCAGGTGGCAGTCTCCAAACGGTTTTCCGCGGACCTCGGCGGCGAGCCAGGTCAGGGGTGCACCCCGGCGTCGGAAGAAAAGCGTGCAGGGGCAGACCCGTCACGGAAGGCAAACGGGCCTGCCCCTGCACGTCGGCGCCCACTCGCCTCCCCTCGGAGTGGCAAGCGCCTGTGACCCCGCCCGGGGTCACTTCTTTCAGCGGCCCGAGCGTCAGGAGTGTCACTGGGGATTGCTGATGGTTTCCAGGTCAACACCGGTGTGAGGGGACGCGCTTGCCGGCGCCACGAATCAGCCACGAAGTATCCACACGGGCCCCGCCGTCGTCCCGATGCGGAGCCCCCGGCCGTGTCAGTGGTGGTGGCCGTGTCGGCCGAGGGTCTCCACGGGGGTCGCGCCGGGGCGGGTCCACTGCGGCACGGGGCGGCTGGTCGGGCCCCAGGTGGCGTTCCCGTCCGCGTCCGAGCGCCAGGACCAGCACGGGCCGAGGCCCTCGGGCCAGCCCTTGGGGTTGTCCTCCCACGCCTCGCCCCGGCCGTAGGGCGTCATGTCGAGCAGGCCGAGGGACCCGTTGACCCGCTCGTTGCCACGGCCCGTCGTGGAGTAGGTGAGGAACACGCGGTCGCCGTCGCGAAGGAAGCAGGTGATGTACCCCATGTCGCCGCCGACCGGCGCCTCCACGTCGCGCACCGAGTACCAGGGCTGGGTGTAGCCCATGAACTCGACGTAGGAGGCCACCTCGTCCCACCGGCCCGTGGTCAGGACGGCGTACGAGACGCCGCGGGCGTTGAGGTAGACCGCGTCCTTCAGGTGCCAGGCCGTGGTGGTGCAGCCCTCGCACTGCCCCTGGTGCGGCGCGCCGTCGTACCACATGTGCTTGTAGACCACGAGCTCGTCGCGGCCCTGGAACAGGTCCAGGAACGGGACCGGGCCGTCGGGTCCCACGACCTCGACCGTCCCGTCGAACTCCACCATCGGCAGCCGGCGGCGGGCCGCGGCGAGGGCGTCGCCCTCACGGGTGTGGGCCTTCTCGCGGACCAGCAGCTCGTCACGAGCGGTCTGCCAGGTGGCCAGGTCGACCACGGGCGGGCGGCCGGGCGGCGCCGGGGTCGGGTCGTTCGGCGTGGTCGTCATCGTGTCCTCCGTGGTGTCTCGTGCCGGGCAGCGTCGTACGCCGTCCTCCTACGGTCACCAGAACAGACTCGCGACCCGGCCGGAACTCATCGCGGCGCGGGCGCCCTCGGCTGCACACCAAGGGGGTACCCGTGGACCCCCGTTCCGGTGCGCAGTGCCAGGATGGCCCGGTGCGGATCGACGGTGTGCGGCGTGTGGTGGTCGTGGTGGCGGCCCTCGGGACCCTTCTGACGGCTCTGTCCGCGTGCGGCACGGCGGTGCGCGACGAGGGTGAACCGGAGGGCGTCGGACACGCTGGGCCGTCCCGCGCCGAAAGTCACGACCCCACCCGTATTCCGAACGTCGGTGACCGTCTGCAGCGGCGGATTCCGGCCGAGTCCGGGCAGGTGGTGGCGGTCTACGGGGAGGGCAGGGACTCGGCGCAGTCCACGGTCGTGCTGTACACCAGGCACGGCACGGCCTGGCAGCGGACCCGCAGCTGGGCGGGGCACAACGGCAAGAGAGGCTGGACCACCGATCACCGCTCCGGTGACCGGCGCAGCCCGGTCGGCGTGTTCACGCTGACCGACGCGGGGGGTGTGCTCGACGATCCCGGTGCCGGGCTGCCGTACACACAGGACCCGTCCTTCGCCGCCCCGCGCTGGTGGGCCGAGTCGCACTGGCACGACTTCGACTACGTCATCGCCATCGACTACAACCGGGTCAAGGGAACCCCGCCGAACGACCCGCGGCGCCCCGAGGGCGAGGAGCGGGGCGGCAGCATCTGGCTGCACATGGACCACGGCAGCGGTACATCGGGATGCGTCAGCATGTCCAAGTCCGACATGGAGTACCTGCTGCGCACGCTCGATCCGGACCGGCACCCCGTGGTGGTGATGGGGGACAGGGGCGAGTTGGCGGCCTGATCGCGCGGGGCCTCATTGCGGCGGGCGCCTCGATCCCCGTAGAACACCGGCCATGAGAAGCCGGATAGTCATGTCCATGCTCGCCGGAGCGACCCTCCTGGCGGGCACTCTCGTCGGAGCGAGACCCGCCCCCGCGCAGGCTGCCCCCGTCCAGGCAGCTATCGCGCAGGCCGCCTCCACGCAGGCCGCCCCCGCCCCTTCGGTCACCGCCCGGTCCTCCGACGCCCCCGCCGAGTTCGGTACCGACTGGCACGACCCGGTCAGCGCCGCCCCGCCCGTCGCCGAGCCGGGCGGTACGTCCTGCCGGGTGACCCTCGCCGAGGCGCGGTTCCGTGACTTCACCCCGTACAAGGGCACGTACACACCGCCGAAGGGCTGTGGAGACCGCTGGAGCAAGGTCGTCCTTCGTCTCGACGGCAAGGTGAAGGGCCGTCAGTACGACCGGCTCGGCTATCTGCACGTCGGGGGCGTGGAGGTGCTGCGTACGTCGACACCCGAGCCGTCCCCGGACGGCATCGAGTGGTCCGTCGAGAAGGACGTCACGCGCTACAGCGACACCTTCCGCAGCCCGCAGGACGTCGAGATGCTCATCGGCAACGTCGTCGACGACACCTACACCGGCGTCATCGACGTCAAGGTCACGCTGACCTTCTATCAGGGCAGCGGCGCTGCCAGGTCCACCGCCCCCGACCGCGTCCTCACCCTCACCGACACGGCCGGCGGCACGACCGTCACCACTCCGCGCAACAGCGAGCGCATCGTTGCCGAGGTGTACGCCACCGGATCCGGCGGTGGCTGCGAGGAGTTCTGGTATCTCACGGTGGCCGACCCGGCGCCGTACTCCTGCAAGGCCGAACACGGCCCCTACCGCGAGGTGCAGATCAAGGTCGACGGCCAACTGGCCGGAATCGCCGCGCCGTTCCCCCACGTATGGACCGGCGGCTGGTCCAACCCCTTCCTCTGGTACGTCATTCCGGGCCCGCGCGCCTTCGACGTCAAGCCGATCGAATACGACCTGACCCCCTTCGCCGGGCTGCTCAACGACGGCCGCCCGCACCGCGTCGACGTCTCCGTCGTCGGTGTTCTTGAGGGGCAGACCGGCTGGAGCGCCCCCGTGAACGTGCTGGTGTGGCAGGACCCGCATCGCGCGCACGTCAGCGGCAGGCTCACCGTGGACAAGGCCGGCGACCTCGCCGACTCCTCGACGTACACGCCCGGTTCCACGGAGCACCGCGTCGACACCGAGGCCGGTCACCGGCTGACCGTCGCCGGATACGTCGACACCTCGCACGGCCGTGTCACGACCACCGTCCGCCGTACGCTGGCGAACACATCCGCGCACCGCTGGACCGACGGTGAGACGACCGACGGACTGGCCGCCACCTGGACGGACGACGAGACCGTCACGGTCGACGGACGCGGACCGGCGCGGACGGCACACACGCACCGGACCTACACGATGGACGGCACCACGACCCTCGGCGCGGACGACCGGCTGCGCACCGTCCTGACGCTCGGCGACCGTGCGGCGGTCGTGGAGACGCGGGAGGGCCGGCGCCTGGCGTGGTCGCGGTTCGACGACACCTACACCGGCGATGCCTCGTACACCGTGAACGTGCCCCGCGCCCAGCGCCATGCGGTCGGCACGACGAGCGAGCGCTACCGGCTGTACGGCTCGGACGGCTGCTACGACCGCTCGCTGACCACCGTCCAGGGGGTGCTCACGCGGGACGACAGCGGCTGCTGAGGCCGGCCGACGGTATCCGGACGCGCCGCGGCTCCCACTCCACCGGTAGGGAGCGGGAGCCGCGGCCTTCTGGACATCTGTACGTCCGCCGATCAGCAGCGCGTCACGGCCTCCCCGTCGATCAGCGTGTCCAGCAGCCCGCTGAGCAGCACACGCTGCTCGTCCGACAGCGGGGCCAGGATCTCCTGCGCCGCCGACCGGCGCGCACGGCGCAGCTCACCCAGCGTCCTGTGTCCGTCGTCGGTCAGCTCGATCCGGGTGACCCGGCGGTTCGTCGGATCGGGCACCCGGCGCACCCTGCCGCTCGCCTCGAGCCCGTCGACCAGCGTCGTCACCGCCCTCGGCACCACCTCCAGGCGCTCGGCGAGGTCGGCCATGCGCGGCGGCGAGCCGTAGTGCGCGAGGGTGCGCAGCAGGCGGGACTGCGCCGGGGTGATGCCCAGCTCGCGCTGCTGCAGATAACGCTTCTGGATCCGGTGCACCCGGCGGGTGAGCCGCAGCAGTTGCTCGGCGAGCTGGCCCTCGGGATCGGGGGTGGTCATGCGGGAACAATATCAGGACCTAGTTCATTGTGAGCATAGGTAACAATGAGCTATGCTCCGTCAGTCATCGTCGGCCGCCGTCCGCGCCGACGCCCGCACACCTCCGTAGGAGCCCATGCATCCCGACCGTGAACCCTCCTGGACACCGTCCGACCCCGCCGGGGACCAGCCCCGGCAGGTGCGCCGCATCCTGAGGCTCTTCCGCCCCTACCGCGGCCGGCTCGCGATCGTCGGCCTGCTGGTCGGCGCCTCGTCGCTGGTCTCGGTGGCCACACCGTTCCTCCTCAGGGCGACCCTCGACATCGCGATCCCGCAGGGCCGCACCGGCCTGCTGAGCCTGCTCGCCCTGGGCATGATCCTGAGCGCCGTCCTGACCAGCGTCTTCGGTGTGCTGCAGACGCTGATCTCCACGACCGTCGGCCAGCGTGTCATGCACGACCTGCGCACCGCCGTCTACGGCCGCCTGCAGCGCATGTCGCTCGCCTTCTTCACCCGCACCCGCACCGGCGAGGTGCAGTCGCGGATAGCCAACGACATCGGCGGCATGCAGGCCACCGTCACCTCGACCGCCACCTCCCTGGTCTCCAACCTCACCAGCGTGGTCGCCACGATCGTCGCGATGATCGCCCTCGACTGGCGGCTGACCGTCGTCTCGCTGCTCCTGCTGCCGGTGTTCGTGTGGATCAGCCGCCGCGTCGGCAACGAGCGCAAGAAGATCACCACCCAGCGCCAGAAGCAGATGGCCGCGATGGCCGCCACCGTCACGGAGTCGCTGTCGGTCAGTGGCATCCTGCTCGGCCGCACCATGGGCCGCTCCGACTCGCTCACCGCGTCCTTCGCGGAGGAGTCCGAGCAACTGGTCGATCTCGAGGTGAAGTCGAACATGGCCGGCCGCTGGCGGATGGCCGTCATCACGATCGTCATGGCCGCCATGCCCGCCGTCATCTACTGGACCGCGGGCGTCGCCCTGCAGACCGGCGGATCCCAGGTCTCGCTCGGCACCATCGTCGCCTTCGTCTCGCTCCAGCAGGGCCTGTTCCGCCCCGCCGTCAGCCTGCTGTCGACCGGCGTCCAGATCCAGACCTCGCTGGCGCTCTTCCAGCGCATCTTCGAGTACCTCGACCTCCCGATCGACATCACCGAGCGGGACGAGCCGGTCCACCTCGACCACATCAAGGGCGAGGTCCGCTTCGAGGGCGTCGAGTTCCGGTACGACAGCGGCAAGGACGCGGTCGGCCCGGTCATCGACGGCATCGACATCACCGTCCCGGCGGGCAACAGCCTCGCGGTCGTCGGCCCGACCGGCGCGGGCAAGTCCACGCTCGGCTATCTCGTGCCCCGGCTGTACGACGTCACCGGCGGCCGCGTCACCCTGGACGGCGTCGACGTCCGCGACCTCGACTTCGACACCCTCGCCCGAGCGGTCGGCGTCGTCTCGCAGGAGACGTACCTCTTCCACGCCTCGGTCGCCGACAACCTCCGCTTCGCCAAGCCGGACGCCACCGACGAGGAACTGCACGCGGCGGCGAAGGCGGCCCAGATCCACGACCACATAGCCGCGCTGCCCGACGGCTACGACACGGTCGTCGGCGAACGCGGCCACCGCTTCTCGGGAGGCGAGAAGCAGCGCCTCGCCATCGCCCGCACCATCCTGCGCGACCCGCCGGTCCTCATCCTCGACGAGGCGACCAGCGCCCTGGACACCCGCACCGAGCACGCCGTCCAGGAGGCCATCGACGCCCTGTCGGCCAACCGGACGACACTCACCATCGCGCACCGGCTGTCCACCGTTCGCGGTGCCGACCAGATCGTGGTCCTCGACTCGGGGCGCGTCGCGGAACGCGGCACGCACGAGGAGCTGTTGGAGGCGGACGGCCGGTATGCGGCGCTGGTCCGACGGGACGCGCAACTGGAACCGACAAGCTGACGATATGCCGGGTTTGCTGAGATATGCGGGTTAACGTGCCCGCATGCAGAAGAACACTCCGCCACGGAGCACGATTCGACTGACGCGCCGGGGCAAGCTCGTCCTCCTCGTGACCTGCGCCGTCGTGGCCGGCACCGCCGTGGCGGTGCCGCTGCTGCACTTGGCCGGCGGCGGGAACGCCACGTCCAAGACCCTGGTGATCCCGGAGGGCTGGCGCGCGAGCCAGGTCTACGACGCCGTCGACAAGGTCCTCGCCCTGCCCGCGGGCACCACCCACAAGTCCATCGGCAAGGCCGGCCTGAAGCTGCCGAGCGACGCCCAGGGCAACCCGGAGGGCTACCTCTTCCCGGCCACGTATCCGGTCGGGGAGGAGGCCACGCCGCAGTCGCTGCTGCAGTACATGGTCGACACGGCGAACCAGCGCTTCAACCGGGCGCCGCTCGCGGCCGGTGCGCAGCGCAACGCCATGAACCTCTACCAGGCGGTCACCATCGCGAGCATCGTCCAGGCCGAGGCCGCCACGAAGGAGGACATGGGGAAGGTGGCCCGGGTCGTCTTCAACCGGATGGAGCGCGGCATGCCGCTGCAGATGGACTCCACCCTCAACTACGCGCTGAACCGCAGCACGCTCAGAACGAGTACGGACGACACCCGGATCGAGAGCCCCTACAACTCCTACCAGCGCAGGGGCCTGCCGCCCACGCCGATCGACAACCCCGGTGAGCAGGCGATGCATGCCGCGCTCAACCCGCCGCAGGGCAACTGGCTGTACTTCGTCACGGTCAAGCCCGGCGACACCCGCTTCACCGCCGACTACGCGGAGCACCAGCGCAATGTGGCCGAGTTCAACGCACACCTGAAGAACAGCGAGCCGCAGCAGAGCCAGAGCCCGCAGCGGAGCCAGAGCCCGCAGCAGAGCCAGAGCCCGCAGCGGAGCGGAAGTCCGCAGCAGCACCAGAGCCCGACGCAGCAGTCCCCGATCCCGCAGCCCCCGAAATGACCCGGTGGACGACCCGACGGGACATCACGCGGCGACAGGCTCCTCGGCCGGCAGCCGCCCGATGTCCCGTACGGCCGCACGTCCCGCGCGGTTGGCGCCGATGGTGCTCGCCGAGGGGCCGTAGCCGACGAGATGGACCCGCGGGTCGGCGACCGTGCGGGTCCCCTCCATGCGGATCCCGCCGCCCGGCTCGCGCAGCCGCAGCGGGACCAGATGGTCGAGAGCGGCCCGGAAGCCGGTCGCCCACAGGATCACGTCGGCGTCCACGTGCCGGCCGTCCTCCCATTCCACCCCGTCCGCTGTGATCCGGTCGAACATCGGCAGCCGGTCCAGGACCCCGTCCCGAAGCCCTTGCCGAATCGCGTCGTTGAGCGGCAGCCCCGTGACCGAGACCACACTCCGGGGCGGGAGGCCCTGCCGCACCCGCTCCTCCACGAGCGCAACGGCCGCCCGCCCCACGTTCTCGTCGAACGGCCCCTCGCGGAAGACCGGCGGCCGCCGGGTGACCCAAGTGGTGGCGGCCGCGTACGGGGCGATCTCCAGGAGATGCTGGGTGCCGGACGCACCCCCGCCGACCACGACCACCCGCTGCCCGGCGAACTCCTCGGGCCCCGCGTACTGCGCGGTGTGCAACTGCCGCCCGCGGAACGTCTCCTGGCCGAGACAGCGCGGCCAGAACGGCCGGTCCCAGGTGCCGGTCGCGTTGATCAGCGCCCGGGTCGACCAGGTGCCGTCCGAGGTCTCCACGAGCAGCCGGCCGTCCTCCCCGTCGCGCACGGCCCGTACGTCGACCGGGCGCCGTACCCGCAGATCGAAGGTGCGCTCGTAGGTGTCGAAGTACTCGGTGATGACCTCGGCCGACGGCCGCGACGGATCGGCGTCCGTCAGTTCCATGCCCGGCAGCGAGTGCATCCCGTGGACCTTGCCGTACGTCAGCGACGGCCAGCGGAACTGCCAGGCGCCGCCCGGACCGGGGGCGTGGTCCAGCACCACGAAGTCGCGGTCCGGCTCGAAGCCGGTGCGGTGCAGGTGATAGGCGCTGGACAGACCGGCCTGTCCAGCGCCTATGACGACTACCTCGACCTCGCGCGTGTTGTTCACGCCTCTGCCAACAGGGCGCCGGCCGAGGATCTTCCCGACGCGAAACCGCGCGCGGCGACCCGGCGGTCAACGGGGTTGCGCGGACGGGTCAGGATGGTGGCATGTCAGATGCCTTCACGACACGAGTGCTGAACGTCGCCACCGGTTCCCGGGAGCGGGTCGTCGACCTCACCGGCGACTGCGAGGCCTTCCTGCGCGAGACGGCCCGCGGCCGCGACGGTCTGCTGAACCTCTTCGTCCCGCACGCGACCGCCGGTATCGCCGTCATCGAGACGGGTGCCGGCAGCGACGACGACCTCCTCGCCGCCCTGCACACCCTGCTGCCCGCCGACGACCGCTGGCAGCACCGCCACGGCAGCCCCGGCCACGGCCGCGACCACGTCCTGCCGGCGATCGTCCCCCCGCACGCCACCCTGCCGGTGCTGGGCGGGCGCCTGGTCCTGGGGACGTGGCAGTCGGTGTGCCTGGTGGACACCAACCGGGACAACCCCAACCGCCAGGTCCGGTTGAGCTTTCTCGGCTAGGGATTCGCCTCGGGCGGCGCGAGTGTGCCCACATGTCCGTGGGCACCGACAAGTAGGAGACGTACGTACATGACTGCCCCCGACTCCAGGGTGACGGACGAGCCCACGGACCCCGACGTCGATCTGCACGTGCGCGCGCAGCGGCGGCAGTCGTGGCGGGCGCAGGGCCCGATGGTGGCGGTGGCGGCGCTCGGAGGGGCGGCCGGGGCGTCGCGGTACGGCGCTTCGCTGGTGTGGCCCGGTGCGGCGGGCTCTTTCCCGTGGACGACGCTGTGGGTCAATGCCGTGGGCTGCGCGGTGATCGGCGTGTTCATGGTGCTGATCACGGACGTGTGGGCGGCGCACCGGCTCGTCCGGCCGTTCTTCGGGACCGGGGTGCTGGGCGGGTTCACGACGTTTTCCACGTATGCCGTGGACATTCAGAAGCTGGTGGCCGGTGGTCGTCCCCGGGCCGGGCTCGTGTATCTGGCCGTGACGCCGTGCGCGGCGCCGGCGGCGGTATGGCTCGCGGCGGCGGTGACGCGCCGCTCGGTGTCGTGGAGGCAGCGGTGACAAGACTGACGCGGCCGGGGTCCGGGGAGCGGCGGCCGGAGCGGTCGTCGGCGGGGATGGGGCCGTGGCGGTTCGTGGTCTGGTTCGGCACGGTCAGTCTGCTCGCGGACGTCGTCTACGAGGGCGCCCGTTCCATCACCGGCCCGCTGCTGGCCTCGCTGGGCGCCTCCTCCCTGGTCGTGGGGACGGTCACCGGAGCCGGGGAGGCGGCGGCGCTGGGGCTGCGGCTGGTCTCCGGGCCGATGGCGGATCGGACCCGCCGGTTCTGGGGCCTGGCGATCGCCGGGTACGCGCTGACGGTCGTCACGGTGCCGCTGCTGGGCGTGGCGGGTGTGCTGTGGGCCGCGTGCGTGCTGGTGATCGCCGAACGCGTCGGCAAGGCGGTGCGCTCGCCCGCGAAGGACACCCTGCTGTCACACGCCACCGCCGCGACCGGCCGGGGCCGGGGCTTCGCCGTCCACGAGGCGCTGGACCAGATCGGCGCCATCGCCGGCCCGCTGCTGGTGGCGGGCGTGCTCGCGCTGACCGGGAACGACTACGGCCCCGCGCTCGGCGTGCTCGCCGTCCCTGGCATCGTCGTACTCCTGCTGCTGTTCCGGCTACGGGCCCGGGTGCCCGACCCGGAAGCCTACGAACGCGGGGTGACCGCCGCGGCACCCCCGCCCGAGACGCCGCAGAGGCGAGCCGGGCGGCTACCGAGGGCGTTCTGGACCTACGCCGGGTTCACCGCGGCCACCACGACCGGGTTCGCCACCTTCGGCGTGCTCTCCTACCACCTGGTCCAGCGCCACCTGCTGACCGCGGCCTGGGTCCCGGTGCTGTACGCCGCGACGATGGCGGTGGACGCGGTAGCGGCGCTGGCCACCGGCTGGGCCTACGACCGGATCGGCCCGCGTGTCCTGGTGGCTCTGCCGGTACTGACCGCGGGCGTCGTGGTGCTGGCGTTCTCCGACATGGTCGCGATCGCGGTGGCCGGGTCACTGGTGTGGGGCGCCGCCATGGGCATCCAGGAGTCCACCCTGCGGGCGACGGTCGCGGACCTGGTGCCCAGCGGACGGCGGGCGACCGCGTACGGCCTGTTCGCGGGCGTGGTGGGTGCGGCGAGTCTGGCCGGCGGTGCCCTGACGGGCGGCCTGTACGGCTACTCGGTCCCCGTGCTCATCACGGTGGTCATCGCCATCCAGGTGGCCGCTGTGGTGCTGCTGGCCGTCACCCGGGTCGACCGGCGCTGAGCCCGTCGCCGCGATCTCGATGAGGCGGTTGCGGCGGCCGCAAAGGCCGGTCCAGCCGCCCTTTGGTTGCCGCTCCGGCCGTGCGGCAGGAGACTGCTGGTATCCGGCGATGGGGCCCGCCGGCAACCGCTTCCCTGCGGTGCCGATGGCCTCCACCCGCTGACCGCGCTCATGTCTGAGGAGGTCAGGGCCATGCCCCGGATCACCGTCGACATCGACGCCACCGTCTCGTCCACCATCCGCAAGTCCGACGACGGCGCCTCCGGCCGCCTCACCTCACAGGGCTGGCCGGTCGGACACGGACGTGTCCCGGACACCCTCGACGCCGGTGGGCTGCCCCTGGACGCCCTGGTGGTGATGCCCGAACCGGCCCTGGCCGGCGCCACGGTGCCTGCTTGGCCGCTGGGCGTCCTGCACCGTATCGGCGCCGAGACCGAATGTGCAGCCCCGGTACTGCTGTGCGTGGCCGAGGACCCTTCCTTCATCGACTTCGTCGACACCCACGACCTGCCACGCTGGCACGCCGAGGGCGACGCCTGGGCCGCCGTACTGGCACGCCTGCAGCGCCGGGCCGTCGGCAAGGTCACGGACTGCGGTACCCGCGCCGAGGCCGAGCATCTGATCAGCGATGCTCATCACGCCTACGAGCGGCTCACGGGATGCCTCGAATGAGGGGCGGTGCCGCCCGGCCCGGGGGAGCGGCCGCCCGCGTTCCACGCCGCGGCACACAGCGCCCGGTCCACTTCGTCGGTGTAGACGGCGGCGGCGAGCCAGGCGCGGGCGAAGCGGCCCGTGTCGGCCGGGAGAAGCCGGCCGAAGGGGTCACGCGCACGGGCCGGCGCGGCGGCGTGCAGCTCGTCCAGCAGATCGGCCGCGGTCGCCAGGCCGTGCCCGCGCAGACGTGCGGCGTCCGCGGCGCCGTTCCCGGGAAACGCGAGCACCTGCCGGCCGCCGGACGCGGCCTGCTGCACCCGGCGGCGCAGGAGGTGCAGCGGCGCTTCGTCGGGCGTGGGTACCGCGGCCCCGGCGGCCGGTGCCGTCGCGACGGGCAGGTCCGCGTGCTGGAGCCGGTCCAGGCCCAGGTCGAGACGGGTGCCCGGCTCCTTCGGGTGGTCGGCGGCCAGCAGCAGGGCCCGCGGGTGTGGGGCAGGGCTGAGGCGGGCGACCACGCGCAGCCGGCTGCCCCGGGCGGCGGCCAGCAGGCGGAGGTTGTCGCGGTAGGGAAGCGCGGGCTCGTCGTGCGCGGCGACCAGACGGAGCGTCAGCCCGTCGCAGTCGGCCAGCAGACAGTCGCCCGCCGCCTCACGGACCGTCCCGGTGAGCGTGACCTCCAGGAACAGCAGATCGTGGCCGCCGGTCAGGGCACGCGCGACCTGATCGGCGACCGGCACGGCCCAGAGGCGGCCGAGCGGTTCGTCCTGCCAGTCGGCACCGGACGCCCGAACCGCCCGTACCCCCGCCCCCGCACCCAGCCGCCCGGTCGGCGAGACGGTCGCACCGGACACCGCGAGGCCCGCGCGCGACAACTCACGGTGGGTCAGGGCCGTGTCCCCGATGCGCACGGTACGGTCGGCCGCCCCCACGGCCCGGCCGGGACCGCCCGGGGCCACGTCGGAGACCGTGTGGAGACGGCCCTCGGCGTCGGCGGTCCAGGTGACCGCGCCCGCATAGCCGCTCGCCGTGAGCACGGGCTCGGAGAACAGGCCGTACAGCCGCAGCGAGCCGTCCGGGGTGTACGGCCGGCGTACGGTGCCGCGCAGGGCGGTCAGTTCCGGGCCGGTGGCGTACGGGACGCGGTGGGCGACGGCCAGGACCTCGCGCAGGGCGGAGACGAGGTCGGCGAGGCGGTAGGCGGGGTCCGCCGAGCGGGCCGCGCGTACCGCGGTGACCACGGACACCGCGGCGGCGGCCGCCCTGGGGAGTCCCGCCAGCCGCGCGGTGTGCGCCGCGCGCAGCAACTCGGCCTGGAGCACCGCCCCGGCGCCGTCGGTGCCGGCGTCGAGGACCGCGGCCGCGGCGTCGTACAGCGCCTGCGCGGCGGCACGCTGGTCGGCGGTGGCCGCGTCGGGCTCCGCCGTGGACGGAGTCCTTGCCTCCGGCGGGGGCTTGGCCTTCGAATCGGCCTTTGCCTCCTTGGCCGGCTCCGCGTCGGCGATCGGGGCCGCCGACGCCGCGGCGGCCCGGTGCAGGCAGTCCGGTGCCAGCAGACAGCCGCAGCGGATGCCGTCGACGTCGGTCACGGCGCCGCCGGGGGCGTGGAGTTCGAGGTCGGTGTCGTCGTCGACAGCGATGCGCACGGTGTCGCCGTCGCGCACCACCGGCCGGTCCGCCAGCTTCGCGATGCCCGCGTCCAGTCGCTTGCGCAGTCGTGGCGACAGCGCCGCGACCAGTTCGGCGGTCACGGACGGGGCGACCGGAGGAAGGTCCTGGTTCATGCGATCTGCTCCCCTACCCAGCGGGCGAGTTCGAGCGGGCCGAGGGCGGCGACGGGCATCCCCGCGGCGACGAGCTGACCCGCGACACCCGTGGAGTACCGGGGCCGGCCCGAGTCGTCGAGGCTCGCGCAGCCCAGGACATGGCAGCCGGCGCCGACGAGGGCGCGGACCTCGGCGAGCAGCCCGCCGAGCGGATAGCCCTCCTCGAAGTCGCTGACGACCACGACGAGCGTGCGGGACGGCACCGTCACCAGTTCGCGGGCGTGCCGGAGCCCCGCCGCGATGTGGGTGCCGCCGCCCACGCTGACCTCCAGCAGCAGGGACAGGGGGTCCTCGACGTGGTCGGTGAGGTCGATGACCTTGGTGGAGAAGGCCAGGAAGTGCGTGGACAGGGTCGGCACCCCGGCCAGCACCGAGGCCGTGAGGGCCGCCCAGATCGTGGACGCCTCCATGGACCCCGACACGTCGGTGACCAGGACGAGCCCCCAGTCGGAGGCACGCCGGGCGCGGGTGCGGAACACGGGACGCTCGGGGACGACCTGGACCGTGCCGTCGGGGCCGCGCCGGGCGGTCGCCAGGTTGGCCCGCAGCGTACGGGGCAGGTCGAGGCCGCCGCCCGGCCGCCGGCTGGGCCGTGGCAGGGCCGTGCCGTGCAGCGCGGGGCGCAGCCGGGTCGCCAGTTCGCGGGTCAGCGCCTCGACCAGGCGTCGTACGAGCGGACGCAGCGCGGCCAGCCGGGCCTCGGGCAGTCCTCCCGCGTGCCGGAGCACGCTGCGCAGCAGGTCGACCGAGGGCCGCACGCTGTCCGGATCCAGCTCGGTGAGCACGTCCTGGCGGCCCGACGCGGCGGCCGCCGCCAGTACCTCCTCCCGGATGCCCGGCCCGAACAGGGCCGCCAGCTCCTCGGACCACTCGCGCACCCCGGGGTACGGCGCCTCCCGGCCACCGCCCCGGCCGCCGAGATTCCCCCTGCTGCCCTCACCGCGTCCGCTGCCGTACAGCTCGTCCAGAGCCGTGGCCAACGCCGAGGCGGACCGGGGCAGTTGGTCGGTACGACGGCCGAGCAGCAGCCGCCAGCGGTCGGCGGGGGCGAGCCGGTGTGCCTCGCCGAGGGCTTGGGCCGGCGCCTCGGGGGTGGCTGCCGGTTCGGTGGCGGGCTCCGGCTGTTCGCGGTCCCGCGGTGCGGGCAGGAGCCCGAGTCCGGCCAGGGCCTCACGTGCCGCGAGGTCCGCGCGCGTCCAGGTGGCGAGGGCGCCGGGGTCGATACCGGAGGTGTTGGCCAGATGACTGGTGCCGAGCCGTTCCTCGACGGCCGAGAGGAGGCGGTCGCGGGCGGCCGGGCTGAGCGTGTCGAAGCCTCCCCGGAGCGCGGGGAGCCGGTCGAGGAACTCCCGGTCGGGCAGCTCCGAGACACGGCCGAGCAGGGGCTCCAGCGCGGGGGCCGCGGACTCCAGGAGCCGGCCCGCCGCGGTCAGCAGTCCCGTGAGCCGGGCGGTGAGCGCCGCCCGGGACCCGGCGTCGGTGGCCGAGTCCACCCAGGAGGCGACACGATCGCCGAGGACCCCGGGATCGTCGTGTCCGAGGAGCACGCGTACGGCTCCCGCGGCGCCGCGCATCAGCGGGGAACCCTCGGCCGCCAGCCGGGTGAGGGCGTCGGTGAGCCGTATGCCGCCCAGGAGGTCGGCGCGATGGGCGAGTTCGAGCAGGGCGTGTGCGTCGGCGGGGTCCTCGGAACCGGTGAGGCCGTCCACCTGGCGCACCGCGGCGACCGTGAGCAGTTCGGCCACTTCGGCCGCACGGGCCGAACGGTCCTCGTCGGCATCGAGTCCGGCGATGTGCCCGGCCCGCAGCCGGTCCAACAGGGCCAGCCCGGAGAGGAGTTCGGGCAGGGTGGCGGAGTGCGGCAGTACGTCGGCCGTGTCCGTGAGCCGCTCGTCCGTCAGCCCCGGCAGACCGCACTCCGCCGCCCGCTCCAGACCGTCCAGGGTCTGCGCGGCCGTGGGCCCGCCCTCGTCGTGCTCCGCCCGCCGCCGCTCCCGCAGCACGCCCTCGGCGGCCTGGACCGGGGTGACACCGCGGATCCCGGCCGTGGTCAGCATGGCCGCGGTGGCGGGGGTCCAGCGCACCTCCCAGCGCGAGGTGAGCGCCTCGGCCCCACCCGCGCCGACGACCTCCTTGGACTCGGCGTACGGCACCCCGCACACCGTCAGCCGGCGCAGCAGGAGTTCACGCCGGCGGTCGAGGTCGGAACGGAGCGGATCCAGACGCAGGTCCCGGGCCGCACCGGGGCCGCCGTCCGCCGGGCCGGGCAGTCCCAGCGCCGCCAACTCGCCCTCGACGGCGGGGGCGAGACCGCTGCGGGGCGCTCCGGGGGCGGGGCGGCCGCCGCGCGACCCGACCAGCACCCGCTCCATCGCCCGCGCGACGGCCCGCCCCCGGCCGTACGGCTCGCCCTGCGCGAGCACCGTCTGCACCGCCTCGACCAGCTCGCCCCGGCCGGCCGCGGGCAGTCCGCGCAGCCGGGCGAGGTCTCCGGCCAGCCGGGTGATCTCGCGCGCGTCGGCGGGGCCCGACGGGTGGCCAAGAGCGCGGAGTTCCGCACACACCCGTACGGCCGCCCGGGTCAGCGCCTCCTCCAGCGCGTCCGGATCACCCGCCGCGCCGAGCACCAGATGCTGCCACTCCGGATCGCGGATACCGGCCGGATAGCCGGAGCGCTCGTCCAGGAGCGCGTAGGTGTAGGGGATGAGCGAGGTCGTCCAGACGGGGCGGTCGTCGGGGGTGGGGGATCCGGACTTCACGGAGGGCGAGGCTGGCTCGGGCCCGCCGGATCCTGCCGGGGACAGCAACGCCGGGGCGTGGAAGGCGCCCACGAGCACCGCGGCGCGCTCGCCGTTCGCGGTGGCGGTCGCCAGGCAGGAGCGCATCCAGCTCTCGCGCCGCAGGTCCAGCTCCGGCACACCCCCCGACGCGGCCGCGTCCTCACGCAGCGCCCACCCCGTCAACAGGGCGGACCGGCGCAGCGCTTCCGGTGCCGAGCCCGGAGCCGTGGCCTCGACGAGCCGGTCCCACAGGTCGTCGCCGGGACGACCGGTGAGACGCGAGCGCAGGGCCGTGGTCAGGCGGGGGCCACCGGGAGCCTGTGCCCGCTCCGGGCGTTCCTCCCCCCACGCCCGGTCGGCCAGCGGCAGGTCGCAGGCGACGACCGGCACGCCCTGCCGCGCGGCCCAGCGCACCGCGGTGAGTTCGGGGGAGAAATCGGCGAAGGGGTAGAAGGCCGGGCCACCGCCCCCGCCCGCCGGAGCGGCCGCGAGGGCGACCGGGGCCCTGGTCTCCTCGTGGGCCAGCCAGGGCAGCCACTCCTGCATCTCGGCGGGGAGCTCGACGAGCAGCACGTCGGGCTCGGCCGCGTCGAGGAGCGCGGGTACCGCCGCGGCCAGCGAGGGCGCGTGGTGCCGTACGCCGATGAGATAGGGCGCCCCCGGGTCGGTGAGGGCCGCGACGGCCTCGTCGGGGGAGACGGGAGAGACGGGGGAGGCGGTGGAGAGGGGGGAGGCGGTGGAGAGGGGCACGGCCGTCAGCCCTCCAGGACCGTGCGCAGGTCCCACAGGGTGCGCCAGGTGGCGGAACCCTGCTCGGCGCGGCGCCGTACCGGACCGTCCCAATAGCCGCGCAGCCGGGCCGCGTCGGCCGGGTCGTCCTTGCGCACGACGCCGAGCAGATGCCCCGGCAGCAGCCCGAGCACATCCCGGTCCCCCGGGAAGTAGGCCGCGGCCAGCCCCAGCGCGCCGGCGACGGAGACGGCCTCCGCCGTGCTCATCACCGTGGAGGGCCGCTCCACCTCCCAGCCCTCCGTCGACCGGCCCTCCCGCAGGTCGCGGAAGGCGGTCACGAGGGCCTCCAGCACGGCGTCGTCGACCTGGAACGGCGCCCCGGCCCGCTCGACGGACGCCCGGGCCTGGCTGCGCACCAGCGCGGTCTCGGCGTCGAGGTCCGGGATGGGGCCCACGGTCTCGAAGTTGAACCGGCGCTTGAGCGCGGCGGACATCTCCGACACGCCCTTGTCCCGAAGGTTGGCGGTGGCGATGAGATTGAAGCCGGGCGCGGCATGCGCCAGGGCGTCGTCCGTGCCCGCCAGTTCGGGGACCGCGATGCGCCGCTCGGAGAGCAACGACACCAGGGAGTCCTGGACCTCGGGCAGACAGCGGGTGACCTCCTCGACCCGGGCGATGCCGCCTCGGGTCATGGCGGTGAGGACGGGGGAGGGCACGAGAGCTTCCCGGCTGGGTCCCTTGGCGAGCAACAGGGCGTAGTTCCAACCGTACTTGAGCTGGTCCTCGGTCGTGCCTGCCGTGCCTTGCACCACCAGCCCGCTGGTGGTGCACACGGCGGCGGACAGCAGCTCGGAGAGCATCGACTTGGCGGTGCCGGGCTCGCCGACGAGCAGCAGACCGCGCTCACCGGCGAGGGTGACGACACACCGCTCGACCAGTGCCCGGTCGCCGACGAACTTGCCCTCCACCACGAGCCGGCGCGGCACCCCGGCGGGCACCTCGGCGTCGTCCGGCAGCTTCAGCGCCTGTCCGCCGCTGCCCATGACGAACGTGACGACGGCGCGCGGGGTGAGATGCCAGGCGGGCGGGCGCGGCCCGTCGTCGTACGCCGCGAGGAAGGCCAGTTCGACGGCGTGGCGGTCCTCGGGCGGGACGATCTGACGGGTCGCGTCGGGAGCGAGGGCGGTGGTCATGGGCGGTGGTCCTTCGGGGCGGTACGGGTGGTGGTCGTCGGCAGGGGAAGCGGCGCGGTCCTCGACAGCGGAGGAGGCGCGGCCGTCGGCGGGTGAAGGGGCGCGGTCACCGGCGGCGTCCCTTCCGGCCGGTCCGGGTGGTGAGTTCCTCGTACGCCGGAGCGTCTCCCGCCCTGACGCGGTCCCAGGCGCGGGCGAACAGCTCGGGCACCGCAAGGAGCGGCACGGCGCGGCCGGTGACCGGGTAGAGGCCCTCCTTCCAGGTCTCCACCGGCACCGCGGGGGCCTTGAGGTCGTACCAGCCGCAGGGCAGGAACAGGGTGCGCCCGGCGCGCGGCCGCTTGGCCTCGACGACCAGGCCGGTCGCGGCCAGTTCGGCGCGGGCCTTCTTCATACGGGCGGGCTTCCAGCCGGTCCAGCGGGCGCAGTTGCGGTCCGTCGGATCGGGCAGCGCCAGCAACTGGAGGTAGAGCGCCGCCGCGTCCTCGCCCAGGCCGTGGGCCGCGGCGACCTCGGTGACGAGAGCAGGCACGCTCGTGCTCGCGTCCTGGGCGTGGCCCGTGGGCCCCTCGCTGTCCGTGCCCGCCGCGAGGGCCCGGGCGAGGTCGTCGCCGAGGATGGTCCGCAGCGCCCGCACACCGCCCCGGCGCGCCGGGGCCACCAGGCCCTCGACGAGCCCGAGGACCGCGTCGTCCGGGCCGGTGAGCCCGGCCGGGCGGACCAGGACCGTCTCGGTGTCGCCGTACCAGGGACGCAGCACGAGTGCCTCGCCGAGCCGGGTGAAACCGTACGCGTCGGCGCCTCCGGTGGCGGGCAGGCCGTACGCCTTGCGGAGTTCGACGGCGGTCGGCCCGCCCTTCTCCGTCCACTCGATGTCGAGGTCGACGAGCAGTTCCGGGTCGGCGACGCGGCGGCGCAGGGCGGCCAGGCCGTCCGGCAGGGCGGCACGCAGGGGATGCCCGTACGGCAGGGTGTAGGCGAGCTGGGCCAGGGCGTCGACGGCACGGGTGAGGTCGTACCGCCCGGGAAGCGCCGCGGGGTCCGCCGCGACGAGGTTGCCGTCCTTGTCGGGGCGTTGGACCGTGGTGCGGCTGAGCCAAGGAGTGCGCGCGGGGTTGAGCAGGGCCTCGGCGGAGCCGACGGACATTCCGGAGAGGCCGGCGGCGACCTCCTCGGGCAGCCGGACGAACGAGCCGAGCCGCTCGGTCCACACCCGTCCCGCGGCCGCCGTGTCCGGTCCGGCCGTCCACAGGTCGGCGGGGTCCTCGGGCAGCAGGGCCCCGAGCAGCGCCGCCCGGTCGTGCCGGTCCACCGAGCCCAGCATGCCGTTGCCGAAGTCCCTCTGCCGCGGCTTGAGTCCCATGGTGACCAGGCCCTCGGCGCCGGGCGCGTGCGGCTGTCCGGCGAGCAGCACGGTGGCCTGGACCGGGCCCAGCCCGCCGCCCGTCGCCGCGGCGAGCGCCTCGGGTGCCTCGGGCCGCCAGGGGGCCGCGCCCTTGTCCCGGAGCAGCCGGGTGACATCGGCGAGCCGCTCGGCGGTGATCGCCGAGGTGTGCCTGGTCTCGGTCTCCAGCGTGAAGTGGGCGACCGCGCCGAACGCGCCGGACGGATCGTGGTCCAGGGCCAGCCAGTTGACGCGTTCCCGTTGGCCGTCGATGCTCTGGCAGCCTAGGAGCACGACGGTACGGCCGGCACGGCGCAGCACCTGACCGGCACGCTGCTGCCTGTCGTGCGGTTCGCTGAGCACGATCTCGCGGAGCGTTCCCGCGGGGGTCGCCAGCGGCCCTTCGGCGATCGCCTCGAACAGCAGGAGCAGCGGCTCGCGTTGGTCGTCGGTCAGGGCGGGCGAGGCGGCCCGGTAGGCGAGCGGGCGCAGCGTGCTCAGCACGGACGGCCACACCATGCCGATGCCGGGGACGGTGTGCTCGTCGCTGCGCCAGCCGTCGGTGAGGACGGCGAGTCGCTCTCCGGGCAGCGGCTTGCCGTCGGCGGGCTTGCCAAAGAGCACGTGGTTCACCGCGCGGATCTGCTGGAGCACGCTCCAGCGTTCGCCGCCCCACCAGCCGTTCAGCTCGGCGATGCCCGTGGTGGCGTCGTGCAGCGTCCGGTCCTCGCCGTGCCGGGGCTTGTAGTCGGCGAACATGCCGTCGGTGCGGTTGGCGGGCTGGAGCGGCCGCTGCTGGGGCGGGGTCACGAAGGCGGTGGCGGACTCGGCGATGCGCAGCGCCGAGCGGACCAGGGCGGCGACGCCCATGAGGAGCCGCATGTCGGTGAGTTCCGGCAGGGCGTCGCGCACGGCGCGCAGAGCGACCTCGTCCGCGGGCGGTACGGCCGGCTTGGCGTCGGAGGCCTGTCCGGCCGTCCGTCCGTGGAGGTTCTGTCCGGCCGCCGCTGCGCCGGACGCCGCCGTGCCGGACGCCGCCGTGCCGGCCGCCGTCGCGCCGGAGCCGCCCGCCCGGGCGATCCGCTCCTGCCGTTCGGCCAGGGCCGCGGCGGTGACCCGCAGCACCTCGGCCGCCCGTTCGTCGGTGAGGGCGCGCAGCACCGCCGACCCCCGCTCGTCGCGGGTGCGCAGGGCGTGCCAGAAGGCGATGGGGGGCACGAACCGGGTGCCGGCGGCGAACTCCCCACCCCGCTCGTGCGGCGTCACACGGCCGAGCTCTCCGGTGGAGGAGGTGTCGTCGGCCGCGAACAGGGAGACCCGCATGTTGACGCGCGCGACGACCGGCTCGGCCCCGCCGGGCAGCCGCAGCGCGCCCAGCGGAACACCGCGCACCCGGCCCCGCTCCACCGGCAGCGTGACGGTCCGGCCGTCCGGGGTACCGGCGACCATGCATGCCTCGGCGTCCGTCCCCTCCTGGCGCACCCAGCGGCCGAGGACCGTGCCGTCGGTGCCGAAGGGGCTGTGCTCCAGGCCGGGTTGCAGGGGCAGGACCTCGCAGCCGCCGAGCTGCAGGGACGCGTCCTCGCGGATGCCGGCCCGCAGGAAGGCGGGGAGCGAGGCACGTCCGTGCGTGCCCGTGCCGGGGTCGTACTCCAGCCACACCGTCTGCCGGCCCTGTCGGCCCTGGCGCCAGTACGTCGTGCCGTCGCCGATCACGGACCGGGTGGGCGGCAGGACGGTGTCGCCGGCGTGCAGGGTCCGGCCGCCGGTGGCGCGGCCGCCGCCGGGCAGCGGGATCGACGGGGTGCCGGTGTCGTTGCCGGACCACCAGGTGGGGATCTGCTCGCCGCCGAGGGTGAACACCTCGGTCGGCCGGGCGGACCAGTAGGCGGACTGCTTGCTGCCCTGCCGCCACATCACGAGCAGTTCGCCGTCGGTGTAGCGGAAGCGGGGGCGCTGCCAGCGGTCCAGGTCCGCGGGGAGACGCAGGTCGTGTTCGAGCAGGATCTTGTCCGGGCCGACGACGACCGCCTTGTGCGGGCGCGCGAGGATCAGCGCGGGCCAGGCCTCGGTGACGGTCAGCGTGTTGTCCTCGCCGTTTTCGGGCTTGGTGTCGAGCAGCCGCAGGGCCTCCTCCAGAGCGGGCCAGCCCAGCTCGTCCAGGATGCCCGCGCGCAGGGTGCGGCCGAGCAGCGGCGCGACCCGGTGCTCCGCGACCGCGGCGACGGCGAGCGGACCGACCTCGGCGGCCACACCGCGGAACGGGCGCAGCCGCTCCAGTGCCGTGCGGGCGCCGGGCAGGCCCACCGAGCCGGCGAACTCCTTGGCCGAGGCCTCCAGCCACTCGCGCAGTACGTCGCGGAGCACGGGGTGCTCGGCGGCCTTCAGCAGGTCGGTGGCCGAACGGTGGTCGCCCAGGGTGCCCACCGCCTGGAACAGCAGGGCGTGCAGCCGCGGATCCGCCGCGGTGGCGACCAGGTCGCGCCGCTCGTCCCGGGAGCCGCGCAGCCAGCCGTCGAGGCCCAGGTGCACGTCCACGCCGGCGTCGGGAAGGGTGAGCGGAACGTCCTCCGCCGCGCACAGGTCCAGCAGGTCCAGCTCGGCACCGTCGCGCCAGCGGCCGGTGAAGAGGTCGACCGCCCGGCCGTCGGCCCGCAGCCGGGGCGCCATCCGTGCGACCAGCGCGAGCGTGGCCGGGGAACGCTTGGAGACCGCCCCGCCGTGCTTGCGGTGCAGAGCCCAACGGCTCAGCCAGTCCGCGGCGTCGACCTCGTCCCCGTCCGTCAGCAGCCGCTCGGCCCCGCACTCCGCGAGCAGGGCCAGCCAGAACTCGTCGTCCGCGACCTCGCGGCCCAGCCCGGCCGGCATGATCTCCAGCAGCCGGGCCCGGACGGCCGGCCGGCGTTCCGCGAGGTCCGGCAGGACGGAGCGGTAGGCGGTCCAGAAGGAGGCGGGCGCCCGGACGGCGGCGGGGGAGGCGATCAGGTCGGCGACGAGGCCGCACTCCTCGGTGACCCGGTCCAGACCGGCCGCCTTGATCAGGCCCCGGGCGTCCTGCGGCAGCGAGGCGTACGGCGGCATGCCCGCCGCGCAGCGCTCCACCGTCAGCTGCCGGAACTGCGCCCATGCGGTCGCGGGGTCGAGGCGGCGGGCGAGGTCCTTCACATACTCCTTGAGCGCCTTGACCGTCAGCGCGCCCGCGAACGCGAACTCCAGGAACACGGCGCGCTGCCGCTCCTCGTCCACGGTGAGGGCGTGCACCCGCTCGGCCTCGCGCGCCTTGCCGAAGAAGGCGGCGGCGTACGTGGTGTGCTCGTGCTGGAGGAAGACCCGGGCCGCCTGCTCGTAGAAGGTGGGCAGGAAGTGCGGCACGGTGCGGCCGAGCCGGGTGCCGAGCTCCTCGAAGCCGTCCTTGGCGTTGCCCGGACGGGACTTGGCCTGCCGGGCGAGCCGCTCGACGTCCTTGACCAGGGCCAGCGCGTGGTGCCCGTTGGCCGGGTCGTTGACCAGCGCCCAGGCGGGAAAGCCCAGGGCCTCCCGGCGCACCTGGCCGACCTCGGGGGTCTTTGGTTCCCGGGCCAGTCCGAGGAACTCCAGGGCCAGGTCCTCGGCCTCGCCGAGGGTGCCGGGCACCAGCCGGACCACACTCCGCTCCGCCAGGGCCGGGTGGGTGTAGGTGCGCACGGTGAGGACGTCCGCGTCCTCCCGGGAGGTGCTGCCCGGCGGCAGGACGGCGCCGGCGTCGAGCAGCGCGGCCACGGTGGTCCCGTCGTATGTCGTCGTGGTCGTCATGCCGCCCGCTCCTCGTCCTCGATGTCCCGCCCCGCGTACAGCGCCGCCGCCATGCGCATGCCCTCCGACCAGGCCACCGGCCCGACCTGACCGAGCTTCAGCGCCCGGCCCGCGGAGTCCGTCCACATGAGGGGACCGGTCTCCGTCTCCTCGTAGCCGTCGTAGTCGCCGATCCACACGCGGGCCTCGGTGCCGCGGCCGTCCTCCAGCACGGAGCAGACGGCGTGTCCCCCGCGCACGCGGTAGCCCAGCTGCGCCGCCCTGCCGTGCAGGAACCGCAGCTCCTTGAACGCCCCGCCCGCGTACTTTTCGACCTGTGTGCCCTCGGCGTCGAGCGCGGCCGGGCGGTGCCACACCTCGCGGAAGAGCTGCTGGGCGCGCTGCTCGACGCCGAGTTCGACGGCGAACTCCCGCAGCTCCTCCAGGTCGTCGAGGAGCACCGGGTGCGGGATGCGGACGAGGTCGGGGGTGATGCGCACGGTGTCGCCGTCGAGGTCGACCAGACCGAGCCCGCGCTCGGGGTCGGCGTCCCTCAGGAACCCGGCGACCTCTCCGTCGGCGCCCGTGACGACGACGTCGCGCAGGGCGGACCGCCAGGCGGGGTCCGGCCAGACCCCGGCGAGGACGGCGAGCGGCACCGGGAGCGAGCGCACCATCCACCGCTCGACATCGGCCAGGCACTGGCGGTCGTGCCGCTCCAGCCACTCGGCGAGCTGCCGCAGCCCGGTCACCGTGGGATCGTCCGCGAGTTTGGCCGGAACGGACTTCAGCCGTCGTCCGGCGGCGTTGCGGCACACCACCTTTCCGTCGTCGAGGGCGACCTCGTAGTCGCCCGCCGGAACCCACCCCATACGTGCCTCCCCGCACCGCAGTGATCAAGTGACGGGAACTGTAGGGGAGGCCACTGACAATGCCCCGGGTCGGTGGAGGCGACGGTCCGTGGAGGTGACCCCGGCGGAATCGGCCACCGTGGATTGTGTACGACTGGAGAAGGCCTGGAGATGGTGTGCGGGCCCGCGCGCCACCGTCGGCACGGTGTCCTCCGGGGTTCCCGGGAGCGCCGGGATCCGACCGCCTTCCTGCGCGGACGGCCTCTGTGCAGAAGCTGTGGACCGGCTGTCGAGGGCGCGCGGGTGTGGCGTGTGAATACCGGGAGTTGACCTTCACGAAACCTTTTCCCGGGGTGGCCGGAAGGTGCCTTGTTCCGTCAACTCCACGCACATCAAGGTGGATTGAGCACTTGAGCATCAGGAGTCACAAGCACGTTGCTTGACCCGGACCACCGACCGGACCGGGTGCTGACGGGGGAAACTGATGCGGTGCGTTCGGCCGCCGTCGCCCTGCGCGCGGGGCCGTTTGCCGCGCCGAATCCGGAACACATTCCTCCACCAACTGTCTCTTGGTGTCTTCGTCCGGTGCCCGAGACAGGATAGGAGGGGGAAAGCCGATGAGCGCGGTGAGCGCCGCCAAGCCGACGTATCCCGGCGTCTACGTCGAAGAGCTTCCCAGCAGCACCCGCACGATCTCGACCCTGACCACGTCGGTGACGGCCTTTGTGGGCCACACCCGGCGAGGTCCGCTGAACGAGCCGGTACGCGTCACCAGCTTCGCGGAGTTCGAGCGCCGCTTCGGCGGACTGAGCGCCCGCAGCGCCGTCGGCTACGCGGTGCACCAGTTCTTCGGCAACGGCGGCACCGTCGCCGTCATCGTCCGGGTCACCAAGGCCGGCAGCGGCAAGGCCGCCTGCGTCACCCTGGAGTCCACCGAGGGCCACAGCGAGAGCAGGGTCCTGGAGGTGCACGCCAAGGAGCCCGGTGTCTGGGGCAACGGGCTGCGCGTCGCCGTCGACCACGACACACCGTGCCCCGACGACACGTTCAACCTGCGGGTGTACGACGCCAGGGGAGACGCCCGGGAGAGCTTCACCGGCCTGTCCATGGACCCGTCCAACGGCCGCTACGCGCAGACCGTGATCAACGCCGGCTCCCGGCTGATCCGCGTCGAGGTCGTCGGCGAGGGCCGCCCCGACCCGTCCGGCACGGTCTCCAAGCCGTTCGGGCACGAACTGCCCGACCTCACCGTCGACCTGACCGTCAAGATCGGTGACGTGGAGCGCGAGTTCACGCTCTACGACCCCGACCGCGACGGCGAAGCCCCGTGCACCGTGGCCGAGTTGGCCCTGCTCCTGGAGCGCAAGCTGCGCGCGCTGCCGGACGCCCCGGGCAAGCACGCCTTCGCCGGTGCGGAGGTCACCGCCTTCGGCCGGCGCATCCAGGTCGTCGCGGGCTCCACCGACCCCGAGGACGTCGTCCGCTTCCTCGGCGAGTGCGCCAACGACCTCGGCCTGGAGGCCTCCGTCAACCCGCCCGTCTTCCCGCTGGAGGGCGGCGAGGACGGCGAGGCCCCCGGACCGCGCGACCTCATCGGCTCCGAGGCCGACAAGACCGGCATCCAGGCGCTGCGCGGGGTCGCCGACGTCAACCTCCTCGTCCTGCCCGAGCTGGCGGCGTACGAGAAGACCGAGGACGCGATCACGGTCGTGTCCGCCGCCCAGCGGCTGTGCCAGGAGCGGCGGATCTTCCTGCTCGTCGACGCCCCCGGCACCTGGGTCAGCGTGGACACGGCACGCGCCGGAATCGCCGCCTTCGACGCCGTACGCGGCAACCACGCCGGCCTGTACTTCCCGCACCTCCAGCTCACCGACCCGCTCACCGGGCGGCTGCGCTCCTTCCCGCCCTCGGGAGCCGTCGCGGGCGTCATCGCGCGCACCGACTCCGAGCGCGGCGTGTGGAAGGCACCGGCCGGCACCGAGGCCCGGCTCGCCGGCGTCCACTCGCTCACGGTCAACCTGACCGACCGCGAGACCGGACTGCTCAACCCGCTCGGCGTCAACTGCCTGCGCACCTTCCCGATGACCGGCCCGCTGGTGTGGGGCGCCCGCACCCTGGAGGGGTCCGACGCGCTCGACAGCGAGTGGAAGTACGTCCCCGTGCGCCGTCTCGCGCTGCACGTCGAGGAGAGCCTGCAACGCGGCCTGCAGTGGGTGGTGTTCGAGCCCAACGACGAGAACCTGTGGCAGCAGATCCGGCTCAGCGCCTCCTCGTTCCTGCACACGCTGTTCCGGCAGGGCGCCTTCAAGGGCGGCACCCCGCGCGAGGCCTACTTCGTCAAGTGCGACAGCGACACGACGACCGACGAGGACGTCGCAAACGGCGTCGTCAACGTCCTCGTCGGCATCGCACCGGTCCGCCCGGCGGAGTTCGTGATCGTCAAAATCCAGCAGACCTCCGCGCAGTTCGAGCTGTAGGCCCCGGGAATCTTGGAGAACTGAAGGAATCCGATGGCAGAGTTCACCGTCAACGCCCATCGTTTCGACCCCTACAAGAACTTCAAGTTCCTGGTCCTGTGGGACGGTCGTACGGTCGCCGGCATCAGCAAGATCAGTCCGCTGAAGCGGACCACCGAGGTCGTCAAGCACCGCCACGGCGGAGACCCGTCCTCCCCGCGCAAGTCGCCGGGACGCTCCGAGTTCGAGGGCATCACCCTGGAGCGCGGCGTCACCCACGACCCCGAGTTCGACCGCTGGGCCAACAAGGTGTGGCAGGTCGGCGCCGGACTCGGCTCCGAGGTGTCCCTCGCCGACTTCCGCAAGGACATCGTCATCCAGGTCCTCAACGAGGCGGGCCAGGTCGCCGTCTCGCACAAGCTGTACCGGACCTGGCCCAGCGAGTACCAGGTGCTCGGCGAACTGGACGCCAACGCCAACGCGGTGGCCATCCAGTCGCTGAAGCTGGAGTGCGAGGGCTGGGAGCGGGACTACGAGGTGCCCGAGCCCGAGGAGCCCTCCTTCCTCAACCCGGCGTGAGGCGGCGGTAGTCGAGGAAATCGGGGGGAGACATGGCGATCACCGGGGCGGCCGGGCTGCTGGCCACCTGGGAGGCGGGACTCGCCGAGGCGCCCGCCGGACGCGCAGTGCTGCTGCACGGCACGGCGCGTCCGGACCTCGACCCCGCCGCACTGCCGACGGTGCCGGTGGGCGAACGCGAGTCCGACCTGTTCGCACTGCGCCGGGCGCTGTTCGGCGAGCGCATGCAGGTACGGATGGAGTGCCACGCGTGCGGTGCGGACATGGAGTTCGACCTGGACGCCGGGGAGTTCGCCAAGTCACTGGTCGCGGCGGGGGAGTCGGTCGTCCGGCTGTCGGAGGACGGCTGGGACCTCGCGTTCCGGCTCCCCGCCCCCGCCGACCTGACGGCGGCGGCCCGGGCCGCCGACCCGCGCGCCGCGCTGCTCGCCCGCTGTCTGGTCTCGGCGGTCCGCGACGGGAGCGCCGTGACCGCCGACGCCCTTCCGGCGCCGGTGCAGCGGCGGATCGCCGATGCCGTCGAGGCGGCCGACCCGGGCGCCGACGTGACGCTCAACGTCGGCTGCCCCGAGTGCGGCGCGGCCACCCGCGCCGAACTCGACATCGCCTCCTACCTGTGGACCGAACTGGACGCCTGGGCACGGGACGTGCTCCTCGACGTCCACCTGCTCGCCACCGCCTACGGCTGGAGCGAGCCGGAGATCCTGGCGCTCAGCCCGCTGCGGCGCCGCTACTACCTGGAGCTGTGTGCGGATGTCTGACTCCTCCTCGGGGGCGCCGCCGGCGGAGCCCGACTTCCTCGACCGGCTGATCGCCCGGCACGCCGCCCCACGACCGGACACGGTCCGGGTACGACCCCGGCTGCCCGGACCGTTCGAGCGGGTGGAGGCGGTACGGTCCCGGACCGCGGACCCCGACGCCACCGACCCGGTGACTGGGCCGTCCGCCCTGCCGACTGCCGTACCGGACCGGGACGCGCCGCGCCCGGCAGCCGCCGAGGTCCGGCGGCACACGGAACGGGAGCGGACCGTCGTACACACAGAGCGCGCCCCCGCCGAGCCCCAGGCGCGCCCCGCCTCGCCCCTCGCGGCACAGACGCCGCTGCTGCGTCCCGTCGCGCCCCTGGCGCCGGGACCGCTGTCGACGCCCCGGACCGGGCCGCGCACGTCCGGGCGAGGCCGCCCGGAACCGGGCGTGGACCGGCCCGCGGCGTCCGCGCCCATCCCCCTGGGCACGGACGCCGCTCCCCCCACCGTCGTGTCCGCGGCACCACGCCCCACCGCCGCGGACACGGCGGCGGCCCGCGACGCCGTCCGGCTGGCCGCCGCCCGACGGCCGGCGCGGACACCCGAGCAGGTGGTGCAGGTACAGATCGGGCGCCTGGAGGTGACGGCCGGCCGGCCGGGCACCGGGGCACGGCAGCCGGCGCGGCGCGGCGAGCGGCCGGGGGCCGCCGTGAGCCTGGCGGACTACTTGTCCCGGGGGCGCGAGTGAGCCGCACCGGCAGTGACAACGGCAGGACCGGCAACACGAGAGGAACCGAGGAACTGACGTCATGAGCAACGCACTCGCCATCGCCCATGTCAGCCAGGCCCTCGCCCTGCTGATCGAGTCCCATCTGCGGCCGGAGATCGACATGGGCGTCAAGGTGGAGCCGCGCAAGCCGCCCGCCGAACCGCCGGCGGACCCCACCATCTCCGTGTTCCTGTACCAGGTCACGCCCAACACCTCGCAGCGCAACAACGACCTGCCGACGCGCGCGTCCGACGGCACGCTGGTGCGCCGGGCCAGTGCCGCGCTCGACCTGCACTATGTGATCAGCGCGTACGGCGACGAGACCGAGCTGGTCGGGCAGCGGCTCATCGGCTCCGTGGTGCGCACCCTGCACGAGACGCCGATCCTGCCCCGGGACATCATCGAACTCGCCGGTGAGCGCCCCTACTTGACGGGCAGCAATCTCGCGGAGGCGGCGCAGCGGGTGCGGTTCACGCCGATGGTGATGGACGTCGACGAGACGTCGAAGCTGTGGGGGATGCTCTACCAGACCCCCTACGCGCTGTCGGTGGTCTACCAGGCCTCCCTCGTCTTCATCGACGGCCGCGAGACGCCCGTCCCGGCGAAGCGGGTGGAACGGTCCGAGGTCCGGGTGCTGCCGTTCGGTGCGCCGGGCGCGCCGGTCCCTCCGGGGCCCGGGCCGCGTACCGACGAGCCCTCCGGCGGTTCGGACGGGCCGGACGGGTCGGGTGACGCGGATGGGCCGGACGCCGGGGCGACCGACGCGGGGAAGGCCGCGAAGGCACCGGCGAAGGCCGTGGCCAGGTCCGCGGCCAAGGCGCCGGCGCGTCCGCGCAAGGCGGCGGTGCCGCCGGTCAAGGCCGCGACGAAGCAGGCGAAGACCGCGAAGGCCGTGAAGTCCGCGAAGACGGCGAAGACGGTGCGGACGACCGAGAGCGCGCCGCCCGCCGAGCCCACGGACCCGGGCTCCGCAGCGGGCACGGGCGGCGACGAGGACACGGAGAACTGAGGCGACGTTGGGGCCGACGGGGGCAGGTGAGCACATGGGGACATACGAGGCGAGCACCGCGGAGACGGGCGACGGCAGCGCGGCGCTGAGCGCCGGGATCCGCCGCGTCCTGGCATGCGTCGACACCCACGCGGCACGCGCCACCACCGCACCGGACGCGGCGGCCGGCGTGGGTGCCGGTTCCGTGGCCGAAGCGACCGGCGGATCCGACGCGGACGCACCGGACGACGCATCCGGTGCCCCCGCCGGTGTCCGGCGCCGTGCCGGTGGTGTGCGCCAGAACGCCGTCGTGCCCGCCGTCCCGGCCCCCGCCCTGCTCGACGCCCTCGTCACCTGTTTCGGGCTCACCCCTTTCGAGCGTGACCTCGTTCTGCTCACCGCCGCCTACGAGTTGGAGCCCACGGCCGGTGCCCGGTGCGCCGCGGCCGCCGGTGACCCGGGGCGGGCCCACCCCACCTTCTCGCTCGCCCTGGCCGCGCTTGACGGTCCGCACTGGAGCGCGCTCACACCCGTGGCGCCGCTCAGGCGCTGGCGGATCGTCGAACTGGAGGACGAGACACGGCTGACCACCTCCCGGCTACGGCTGGACGAGCGCATCCTGCACTTCCTGCTGGGCTCGCCCCACCTGGACGCCCGGCTGCACGGGCAGGTGCGCCGCACCCCGGTGCCGGACGCACTGCCACCGTCGTACGACCTCGCCGCGAGCCGGCTCGCCGAGGGCTGGACCGAGGGCGGCCGCGCTCCGGGCGCACCCCTGCTCGTCGAGGTCACCGGCGGCGACCTGCGCAGCCGCGCCGACCTCGCCGCCGCGGCGGCCGCCCGGTCGGGGCTCGGGCTGTACGCGATGAACGCCGAGGACATCCCGACCGATCCCGCCGAGCGCGACCGGCTGGCCCGGCTGTGGCAGCGGGAGGCGATCCTGCTGCCCGCCGTGCTCCTCGTAGAGGTGGGCGAGCTGGACCGCGATCAGCGGGCGGCCGTCGAGGCCTTCCTGGCCGGTGCCGCCGTACCGGTCGTCGTGTCGAGCGAGGACCCGCTGCGCACCGAGCGCCCGCACGCCGTCCGCGTGGCCGTGCCCCGGCTCGATGACGACGAGCAACTCGCCCTGTGGGCCGATGCGTTCGAGGAGGTCGCCGACCTGGAGGAGAGCGAACTGCGGTCACTGGTGGCGCAGTTCCAGTTGCCGCCGCACGTCGTCGGTTCCGTGGCGGCCACCGTGCGCCGCCGGCTGCCGTACGAGGACGAACTCGACGCCGCCGCCCTTGCCTGGCGCTCCGGTCTCGACGAGGCCCGGATCGGCATGGACGAGTTGGGCCGCCGGATCGAGCCGCAGGCCGGCTGGGGCGATCTGGTGCTGCACGAGCGGCAGACGGCCGTACTGCGGGAGATCGTCGCCCACGTGCGGCAACGCGCCACCGTCCACCAGGAATGGGGCTTCGCCGCGACCCTGCGCCGCGGCCTCGGCGTCACCGCCCTGTTCGCGGGCGGCTCCGGCACCGGCAAGACGCTCGCCGCCGAGGTCATGGCGCGCGAGCTGGGCCTCGACCTGTTCGTCGTCGACCTCTCCCAGGTCGTCAGCAAGTACATCGGCGAGACCGAGAAGAACCTCCGGCGGGTCTTCGACGCCGCCGAACGCGGCGGTGCGCTGCTCCTGTTCGACGAGGCGGACGCCCTCTTCGGCAAGCGCAGCGAGGTCAAGGACAGCCACGACCGGTACGCCAACCTCGAAGTCAGCTATCTGCTCATGCGCATGGAGGCCTACCGGGGCCTCGCCATCCTCACCACCAACATGAAGCAGGCCCTGGACACCGCCTTCCTGCGGCGCATCCGCTTCGTCGTCGACTTCCCCTTCCCGGCCGAGCACGAACGCGCCGAGATCTGGCGCCGCGTGCTGCCACCACAGGCCCCGGTCAAGGACATCGACCACGCCCTCCTCGCCCGGCTCGCCGTGGCCGGCGGCTCGATCCGTAACATCGCCCTGTCCGGTGCGTTCCTGGCGGCCGAGGAGGGCGACCGGCTGCAGATGCGGCACATGCTCGCGGCCGCCCGCACCGAGTACCTCAAACTGGAGCGCTCGCTGACACCCTCGGAGGTGCGCGGATGGGTGTGAACAGGCAGCCCTCGGCGATCCGCGTGGAGATCGGCGAACTCGTCCTCGACGGCTTCCGGGTGGATCCGGACCGGGTCTCGGCCGCTTTCGAGGGCGAGTTGGCCCGGCTGGTCCGGGAACAGGGCGTCCCCCTGGCGGCGAACGGCACCGTGACCGTCGACGCGCTGACCGGTCTTCCCCCGCTGCCCGCCGGGCTGTCCGCACGACGGCTCGGCCAGGAGCTGGCGCGCGCGGTGCACCAGGGACTCAGCGGCCACGGGGAGGTGACCCCGTGACCTCACAGGCGCAGCAGGCCGGTTCGGAGCAGGCCGCCGAACAGCGCCGTCGCAAGCGCAAGGAGCGGGCCGCCAAGTCCCGCGCCCCCGAACCGAAGAACATCGTCAGCGGCGCGGGCCAGCCGCTCGACCCCGGCGTCCGCCGCGAGCTGGAGGAACAACTCGGCCACGACCTCGGCCGCGTACGGCTGCACACCGGCCGCGACGCCGCACAGCTGGCGGAACTGCTCGGGGCGGACGCGGTCGCCGTCGGCCAGGACATCCTCTTCCGCGACGGCGCCTTCAAACCCGGCACCGACGAGGGCCGCCGGCTGCTCGCCCATGAGCTGCTGCACACCGTGCAGAACCCGCATGGGCTGGGGGCGTTGCGGGCGGGGCGGGAGCCGGGCGCGGTGAGCATGCCGCAGCAGGCGATCGAGCGGGAGGCGGAGTCGGCGGCGCAGGATCTCGTACGACCCGAGCCCGCGCCGGCCGCCGATTCCGCACCGCAGGTGGAGCAGGGGCAGGCGACCCCCGGCTGGCTGCGCTACGCGACCGTCCACGCGGACCGTACGCGTGCCGAGCGCGTCGACCCGGAAACGCTGGTGGACCGTCTGGCCAACGACGTCCTGCGGTCCCTGCGCGGCGACCCCGAGGACGCCTCCGGGCGGGTACGCCAGCACCTGGGGCGGATGTCTCCCGATCTGCAGGACCTGGTCCTCGACCGACTGGAGATCCGGCTGCCCACCCCGGATCACGACCGGCTGCTCGACCTGGTCGACGAGGTCGAGGAGGGCCCGCTTCCCTTGGAGGCGGGCACGGCTCCGCACGCCTTGCCGGACGCGGCCGAGGAGCTGGAGCAGGACCGCGAGAGCGCCGAGTCCGCATGGCAGGCGCGGCTGGAGAGCGCCGAGCAGCTGGAGGACGAGCGGATCGCGGAGGCTCAGCGGCGCAAGGCCGAGGACCCGGGGGCCTTCGAGCAGGCGAGGAAGGACGGGAGCGCCGGTGCCTCCCCCGCGGCCGGCCCCGATGCCGGGACGGTCCCGGAGCCGGGCGCGTCCCTTGCCGCGTCCGCAGCGTCTGCCTCTTCCTCGACGGACTCCCAGGAGGCCAAGCCCCCTCAGGTGGCGGACGGTTCGGCCGATGCCGCCCAACAGGACGGGGGCGGCGATGCCCGGGGACGGTCCGCCGCGCCCGGGAAGGACGCCGGTTCGGGGTCGCGGGAGTCGCAGACCCCGGCGGCGCCCGCCCGCGCCGCCGCCAAGGATTCACCGGCTCGTCCGGTCGGCGCGGTACGGCCGGAACCGGTGGACAGGAGCGCGGCCGAACGGGACGACACCCGTACCCCGGCCGAGGAGGAGGCGGCGCCCGGCACCGATCAGGACCCCGACGACGAGCCGCTGGGCCTGGACGAGAGCGGTGCGGCAGAGGCCCTCGCCGAGCTGGAGAACCTCCTCGACGAGTCCGAGGACGAGGCCGACGCGGAGCCGGAACGCAGTCCCCGACCCGAGGAGGACACCGCGCCGCTCTCGGGCGACACCAGCACGGTCAACGCGGCAGCCCCGGGCGGGACTTCGGCCGCCGACGCGGAGAACGGCGCGCGCAGCCGTCCGCCCGAGCCCCGTGTGACCGCGGATGAGGCCGAGGAACTCGCCTCCACCCTGGAGGAGGACGGCCCGCAGGAGGACACCGCCGACGACGTGCCCGAGGCGGCGGACGAGCCTGCCGACCAGCAGGTCGGCCCCGACCCGGAGAGCGAGACGGCCGACCGTCCGGAACCCGTCGCGGGCCCGGACGCGGACGACGACGGCGCCGACCGGGCCGACCGGGCCGACCGGGCCGACCGAGCGGAGGACCGCGACCTGGCGGCCGAGACGCGCCGTGCCAACGAGCGGGCGGGCGGGGGCGGTTCCGACGGCACCGCCGAGGGTACGGCGGGCGCACCGGGGAAGCTGGCCCGTGCGGACGAGGACGCCCGGGGCCAGGAGACGGGCAGCCCCTCCGGAGGCGGCGGCACCACGAGCGGTGGTTCCACGGCTCCCGCACCGAAGAAGGCTCCGGAGGCAGTGGCGAGTTCACCGGCTCCGGCCGTCGCGAGCTCCCCCGGCCCGGCGGCCGGCGGCGACACCGGTGTCGGTGACCAGGCCGTCGAGGTGGAGTCGGCGACGCCGCGGACCGAGGTCCCGCCGCGGCACGAGCCCGCACGCCAGGACGATGACACGCCCGTCGTCGCCAAGGCGGCGGCCCCCAGGGGAAGGAGCGGCGGGAGCCGTGCTCCGGGCGGAGGGGGCGGCGGTCGCGCGGGAGGCACCGCCGACAAGACCAAGAAGCAGGCCGCCGCTGCCGATGTCGGCAACGCCACCCCCGAGGCCGGTCTCGCCGTGGCCGAGAGCCTCCAGCCACACCTGGCGCTCACCGCTCTCAAGGGCGTCGACACGGCCGTCGGCCGTTCGGTGGACAAGGAGCGAGGCTCCCTGAAGGACGCCCCGCCCAGCATGGCGCGGCCCGTCGGCTCGCCCACGACCGTGCACGGCGGACCGAAGCCCGGCGAGCCGGGCGCCTACACCTCGGAGCAGGTCCGCGAGACGCAGGCGGCGCAGGGCAACACCCCTCAGATCCAGGGGGAGAAGACCCCCGAAGGCGAGTTGCCCGGCGCGAACATGAAGGAGCCGGGCTGGTGGGACATCACCATCGCGATCGGCGGCGCGCTCGCACGGAAGCTGCTGTCCCATCTGCTGCCGCTCCACAAGCTCACCGACTCGATCAACGATCTGCCCACCACCGACAAGGGACTTCAGGGCGCCAAGGTCGGTGACGCGCCCAAGCTGCCGCTGAAGGACGACTCCGACCCGGAGCGCACGGACAAGCAGAGCCGGCTGCTCGACGACAAGAGCGCCGAACTGCACGAGTCCGGCCGCGACGACGCGGCCCGCCCGATGGGCGAGGACCAGATCTACCCGGACGTGCCCAAGGAGACCCTCACCGCGAAACTCGGCGGCGGCAAGGCGCAGCCCGGCGCCGACGGCGGGCCGCCCGGCAGTCCCGGCGCCGGCCTGCCCCCCGAGGCGGTCTCGGCCGTCGCCGAGCACGAGCAGGGCCCCCAGATCAAGCAGGCCTTCGGGCAGGCGCGGCAGAAGATGACCACCGCGCGCAAGGAGAAGGACGACAAGGCCCGGCAGGACCGCAGCCAGTACGAGCGGGACGTACGGCGCGAGGTGGACGCCAACGCCAAGGACCAGGCGGACGCCCGCGGCCAGGGCCGTTCCGACATCGCCGGCTCCCGGGACAGCTGGCGCAAGGAGCAGGACGACAAGCTCAGCGAGGTCGACGGCAAGAAGAGCAAGAAGTTCACCAAGGTCCGCAAGGACATCAAGGACAAGCAGGACAAGACCGATCAGGACGTCGATCAGCGGACCAAGGACGACCAGAAGAAGATCGACGACCAGCGCACGGGGTCCGAGAAGGACGTTCAGCAGAAGCGGGACGACGGGAAGAAGGACTCCGGGAACTGGTTCGAGAAGGGCCTGAACTGGATCAAGGACCAGTTCAAGAAGCTCAAGCAGGCCATCAAGGACGTCTTCGAGAAGGCCCGCAACTACGTCAAGGGCGTCATCGACGACTTCAAGAAGCAGGTCTTCAAGTTCATCGACGACGCCCGCAAGTGGGTCATCGACCAGATCAACGCCTTCGCGGACGAGCTGATCCGGCTCGGTGACGACCTGCTCAAGGACTATCCGGCGATGCAGGCCAAGTGGCGTCGGACCATCAACGGACTGCGCGACGCCGCCGTCCGGAAGGTCAACGAGGCCGCGGACAAGCTCAAGAAGATCGCCGGCACCCTGATCGACGCGTTCGGCGGCATGCTGCTGGCCGGCCTCGACCTCATGGAACAGGGACTGCTGGCCGCCGTGAACCTCGCGGAGACGGTCACGGTCAAGGCCATGGAGCTGGGCTCGGCGATCCTGAACAGCCTGGGCGAATGGGCGGCCATCGCGACGGACATCCTGTCCGACCCGGGGGGCTGGCTGGGCAAGGCCAAGGACGCCGCGGTCGTCGGCGCCAAGGAACACCTGTTCACGGAGATCAAGGCCGCCGTCCGGGAGTGGTTCAACCAGAAGATCCAGCAGCTCATCGGCATCCCGATGGAGATGTTCAACCGGCTGATCAGCGGGGGCGTCTCCAAGGAGGAGATGGCCAAGATGGCCTGGGACGAGGTCGTCCCCCAACTCCCCATGATCATCGGCGAGCTGATCGTGACCAAGGTGGTCGCGAAGCTGATCCCTGGTGCCGGCTGGGTGATGGCCGTCATCGACGCGCTCAAGACGGCGTACGAGGCGCTGAGTTCGGTCCTGCGGGCGTTCGGCCTGTTCATGAACTTCCTGAAGTCCGTCAAGAGCGGCCAGGGCGCGTTGCCGTTCGCCAAGGCGGTGGCCTCCGGTGTCGTGGCCCTGCTGGAACTGATCTACCAGTGGCTGGTCGCCGGCATCGGCAAGTACCTCGGCAAGGTGGCCCGCACGCTCAGGGAGCGCGCCGGGAAGCTGTTCGGCAAGGGCCGACCCGGGGGTGGCGGGAAGTCGGGGTCCGGTGGCGAGCATGCCCCGAAGAAGGACGCCCAGCAGCCCCGGAAGGACGACCCGGCCGCGCGGACGGCCGCTCCCAAGCCGAACCGTCCCGACCCTGCGCCCACACCCGGCCGGAAGCCCGAACCGCCGTCCTCGAAGCCCAAGGAGAAGCGGGACGACGAGGACCGCCGCAGGGACGGCCGCTACGTCAACTCCGCCAACCGGGGCGTGAAGGATGCGGCCCACGACGCGAAGTCCCCGTCCCGACCGTCACCCACCCGCCCCGGGGACCGCGGCCCCGAACGCCCCTCCACTCGCCGCCCCGACGGCCGCCGACCCGGCGACAAGACCCCGGACAAGTCCAGGCCCGGAACCAAGCACCCGGACGGGAAGCACCCCGACACCGGCCGGCCGGGCGACAAGCACCGCCCCGACCTCCGCAAACCGGACCGCGACCCCAAGCGCGACCGCACCGGCAAGGACCGGGACCACAAGGACCACACGAAGACCCCGAACCGCCGCCGCCCGCTCCAGCGTGTCAAAAACGCCGTCAGCAAGGCCCTCGCCAAGGTCCGCCGCGCCTCCCGCGCCCTGCTCGGCAAGGCCCGAGACCTGCGCAACAGGCTCCGCAACCTGGCGAAGCGGCTGCGGGAGAAGTGGCAGCGGATGAAGGACCGGCTGCTCGGGCGGCAGAAGCGCGAGCGGGACCGGCGGAACCGGGACAAGCAGCAGGACCAGACACGCGGCTACGAGATGCCCAAGGTCCGGTTCCACGACCAGCAGGGTGAACTGCACACCCTGCTGTACCGAGGCCGTGGGCGTGGCGCCGAACTGATGGTGCGCAGCAATCCGGCTGCGATCCGCTCCTATCTGGCGGCCTGGGCGAAGGACATCAAACCGATCCAGGACACGCCGCGAGGCCGAACCCAAGAAGCGATCCGGATCCAGGCGGAAGGCGCTTTGCTGCATGTGACCGAGACACAGAAGCTGCTCCCTCCGACCGTGACGCGCGCTGAGTACCAGCGGGTCATGTCCGTGCGCAACCGGCTGCACACCCAGATGGAGCGGCTTGCGTACCTCCTGGAACAGCGCGAGTTCCCCGACGACAAGCCGCCGTTGCTGGAGACCATCATGCCGAAGTTCCAGGATGGGATCCGGGGTCGTGGCTTCGAGGTCACAGGCATCAACAAGAACATCAAGCGAGGCGAGATCTCCACCCAGGCTCGTTCGGGCAACCCTCTCGGCTGGGACACGCTGCCGAGCACCGACAACACCTGGGTGCGAATGCACCTCCTCACCGAACGGCTCGAGGGCCCCGCAAAGGGGTCCAACCTGGTGCCGGCGCCCGGTTCGGAAGTGAACACCAAGTTCGCGTTCCGGCTGGAACTTCCGGCTCACCGCGCCGTCGTGGTCGACAAGAACGAGGACATGATCTGGTACAAGGTCGACGTCGCGTTCCATTCGGATGACCGGGCCAACCCGGACTACCCCTACCCGAAGTTCATCGGAATGAGGTGGGGTGGCTACGAGGTCAAGAACAGGACGTGGGTCAGAAAACCGACCAAGATGTCCTACGAGCGCGACAACATCGAGAAGCCGGGCCGCTATGCGAAATTCAACATCAACGGCCGAAGTCCGGCGCGGATCGTCCGAAAGTTTGGTGTGACTCCGGTGTTCGCGAAGGCAGTCGTTCTGCGGGCGCCCTATCGCGACTTCGTGGACCTCGGACTGAGTATGACGAAATACAAGAGGTCCCTACCCGCGGGTCAGCTCACCAGCTTCAAAGACGACCTGCAAAAACTGGAAAACCGCCAGAACGAACTTCGCTACAACTGACCCCGGAGAATCATGTGCCCGAACTGACCGACCAGGAGGGGCGTTTCCTGGCCCTCCTCGATGAACTGAACGACGCCCCTGGTGTGGACGTCCTTTTCGAAGAGAGGGGGCGCGTCGACGAGTACATCGGCGATGCCGACGAGGCCTTCGAACTGATCGCCGAGGAGAGGGGAGTCCTCCTGGATTCCTCGCTGCGTCGCAGTTATCTACGGTTCGCAGGACTGTCCAGTCACTGGGCCGTCGAACGGCCCGGCCTGTACCTGACCGGAGAATTTTCCCTGCGGCACATTGCCGCGGCAATGCTTGTGCCAGGCGTGGAACCTGCCGTCGACGAGCCGTCCGAGCAGGAGAGTCGGCTCTACACCGAACTGCGACCTTTCGACGAACACCCCAGAGGGGGTGGTGGCACCCTTGCCGCCTTGCGTGTCCCGCCGGGGGTGACGGTTCCCGAGGTCTGGTACTACCACGCCACACGGGGGATCTTCCGCATGGACATCGGATACCCGGAATACCTGGACGCCTTGCTCGTCACCAAAGGGGCCTACGGATGGCAATACCTCTTCACAGAGGTCGCGTTCGACGATATCGACTTCCAGGGTGCCGCAGAGAACATCCACAACATGCTGCAGGTGTTCCCGGAAATCTTCCCTGACCATGACTACACGCCTTTCGCGAGGCGACTTGCGGAGCGCCTGGGCAAAGAAGGTGGAGACAGGGCATGACCCGCTACGCCGACATCCCCAAACCCATCCGCTCCGGCATAGTCGTGGTGGCCCCCGACACCGGCACCCCCCAGCGGATCATCGTCCTTCAGTTCAACCCCGACACCCTGGAGCGCAGCATCGCGCCCCAGTCCGCCGGGGACAGCGGTGACGGTGGTGCTGGTGGTACCGGTAGCGGGGACCGGAACGAGGCCCTGCGTCTCAAAGGGCCCGCCCAGGAGACCTGGAAGTTCACCGCCGAGATCGACGCCACCGATCAGCTGGAGATCGCCGCGCCCGACGGAATCCACCCGCAACTCGCCACCCTCGAAATGCTCGTGCAGCCGACCACCGCGCAACTGCGGGCCGCGAGCAAGCTGACGCAGCAGGGGACCATCGAGATCAGCCCGATCGAGATGCCGCTGACGCTGTTCACCTGGGGGAGCAAGCGGGTGATGCCCGTGCGGCTGACCGAGGTGACGATCAATGAGTCCGCCTTCGACGTGAACCTCAATCCGATACGGGCCTCGCTCAGCATCGGTATGAAGATCCTCACCGTCAGCGACCTGCCCGCAGGGCACCGCGGTGCCGACCTGTACATGGCCCACCTCGCGCAGAAGGAGCGGCTCGCCGCCGCCGCGCGGGGCGGCAGCCTGGGTGCCCTCGGGCTCGGGGGCAGCGATCTCGTGACCGGAAGGGGCTGACCCGAAGTCATGGCCGACATCGAGCCGTACGAGAGCGCCCTGGACGCGATACCGGGCGCCCATCCCTATCCGCGCACCAGCCGTTACCACGACGCCGAGATCGGCGTGCACCGAATGGCCGACGGCACCGAAGTCCGGTACGCCAAGCGCCGGTTGCTCCCTCCGCTCGACGAGGAGACCGAGCCGCACGTCGTCGGGGCGGGGGAGCGGCCCGATCTGCTCGGGCAGCGCTTCCTCGGCGACCCCGGGCAGTGGTGGCGGATCGCCGACGCCAATCCTGTCCTCGATCCACGGGAGTTGACCGAGGAGGCCGGACGCGTCATCGGCATTCCGCTCGCCGGCGGCTTCCCGCGCGGAGAGCGGCGTGTCTGAACAGCCCGTGGGGCAGGGCCCCGTTCACATCCAGCTCCTCATGGGGCCGACGCTGGCCCGACCGGTCCCCGTCGAGGTCGCCGAGGCGCTGCTGTCCGCCCAGATCACCGCCACCGCCGGTGAACGCAGCGGCTTCCAGCTCGCCTTCGACCTCACCAAGAACGGGATGGTCAACCAGCGGTTGCTGCCCGAGGGGTACTTCGACCCGAAGACGCGCATCATCGTCACCGTCAGCGTTCGCGGCACCCCCGAGGTGCTCTTCGACGGGCTGATCGTGCGTCAGGAGGTCGGCGCCAGCAACCGCCCCGGCCACTCCACACTCACCGTCACCGGCGAGGACCTCACGCTGCTGATGGACCTGGAGGAGCGCACCGCCCGCTACCCCAATCTGCCGCCCTCCGAGCGCGTCCTCGCCATCCTGCGCCGCTACTCCGACTACGGCGTCCGTCCCGACGTCTACACCGAGAAGGTGGCCCAGCCACCGCACCAGGACCTGCGTGTCCACTACCAGACCGGCACCGACCTGCAGTACGTCACCGAGCTGGCGCGTGCCAACGGCTACACCTTCTATCTGGAGCCGGGCCCCAACCCCGGCCAGTCCTCGGCTCGTTGGGGACCGGAAGTCCGGCTGGGCCTCAGGCAGCACGCCCTCAACGTCAACATGGACGCCAACTCCACCGTGGACCAGCTGACGTTCGCCTACGACGGCACCGCGCGGGAGGAGCCGCAGGCGCGCTGGCAGGACCCGGGGACCCGGCAGGCCACCCTGCTGCCGCAGCCGCCCATCAGTCCCCTGCGGCCGCCCCTGGGCAGGCGGCCCACCCCGGCCCTCAAGCGCAAGACGCTGTCCGGCACCGCCAAACAGCAGCGCGAGCAGGCCGAGGCCGAACTCCTCGCCAGGGCCGCGGTCTCCGCCGACGTCGTCTCGGGCTCCGGCTCCCTCGACGTCAACCGGCACGGCTACATCCTCCAGCCGCGCCGGCTCGTCGGCGTGCGCGGCGCCGGACGGGCGTACGACGGCGACTACTACGTCAAGTCCGTCACCCACAACCTGCGCCCGGGCTCGTTCCAGCAGAACTTCACCCTCTCGCGCGAGGGACTGGAAGCGCGCAGCGACTACGTCCGGCCCTAAGACGACCAACGACCCACTCATCAGGAGCAGTTCAGCATGGCGGCACCCAGCAATCGCTACCTCGGCAAGTTCCGCGGCCGGGTCGTGAGCAATGACGACCCGCTGCGGATCGGCCGCATTACCGTCGAGGTCCCGGACGTCCTCGGCGACGAGGCGTCCACCTGGGCGCTGCCCTGCCTGCCGTTCACCGGGCCCGAGGCGGGCCAGTTCGTGGTGCCGCCGCCCGGTGCGGGTGTGTGGGTGGAGTTCGAACAGGGGGATCCCAGCTTCCCCGTGTGGACCGGGTGCTGGTACGGCGACGCCGGCGAGCTGCCGCCCGACGCGCGCCGTGAGCTCCAGGCGCACGCGCCGAGCAAGCCCGTGGTCGTCCAGACACTGCAAGCCCACAAGATCGTCATGAGCGACACCGCCGGCGCCGAGCAGGGGATCCTCCTGCAGGCACAGGGCGGCGCCTACATCCGTATCACCAAAGAGGCCGTGGTCATCGCCAGCGGCGGGGGCGCCGAGGTCATCCTGCGCGGCGGCGAAGTGACCATCAACCAGGGCCAGTTGACCGTGCACTCCAAGCGATAGACAACGGGGGAAGAAGTTGTCCGGAAGTCTGCTGGACGCGGGCGCCGTGATCGGCTGCCCGCACGGCGGCCGCGTCATGCCCGCCACCACACCCACCGGCGGCACACGCATCGCGGGCGCGGCCGTCGCCACGGCCGCCCACGCCTATGTCGTCACCGGCTGCCCGCACATCGTCGACAGGGTGCCCTCGCCGTGCGTCTCGGTCCGCTGGACCGCCGACGACGTCGGCGTCACGGCCGACGGCGCGGCCGTGCTGCTCGACACCTCCGCGGCCCAGTGCTTCACCGCGGCCTTCGTCCCGCAGGGGCCGCCCGTCGTCCAGGCCGCGCAGCGAAAGGTCACCGTCCGATGAGGCCGATGAGTCAACGAACCCGCCCGCGTACCGACATCGCGTTTCCCTTCCACGCCGACCGCCGGGGCCGCACCGCGCACGCCGGCCCCGCCGAGCACGTCCACGACCTGATCGAGCAACTGCTGTTCACCAGCCCCGGCGAGCGCGTGATGCGCCCCGACTTCGGCTGCGGACTGCTCGACCTGGTCTTCGCCCCCAACAGCCCCGAGCTGATCAGCACCCTCGAACTCTCCGTCCAGGCCTCGCTGCAGCGCTGGCTCGGCGACCTCGTCGAGGTCGTGGCCCTCGACATCGAGGGCGGCGACGACGTCGTACGCGTGCATCTGTCCTACGTCGTACGCGCCACCGGCGCCGTCCGCGAGGACGTCTTCGAGGGGAGGGCGGCATGAGCGCGGTCACCACCCGGCGCGCCAAGGTGCGCGCCGCCCAGCTCAACGGCGTCGACGCCGTCGAGGTGAGCGACGACGGGCTGCTGCTCACGGTCACCTTCCTGGGCAAGGCTCCGCACGGCCTGGGGCCCGAGAACGTGCGCATCGACGGCGGGCGCCGGATCACCGGCATCACCGCGGTCGACGTCAGCGTCGAGCGCGAGGAGGACCCGGAGCTCGACGACCGGCTCTACGTCACCCTCGACCGGGCCGGCGACACCTCCCGCTACCGGCTGTCGCTGGTGGAACCCGACCCGTACGGGCGGCCCGGCACCGAGCCGTTCCGCGGCTTCGACCAGCGCTACCACAGCGCGGAGTTCGCCTTCCGGCCCGACTGCCCGACCCCCTTCGACTGCACGGACGACCACGAGCCGGAGTCCGCCTTCCCGGCCACCCCGGTCGTCGACTACACGGCCCGCGACTACGACACCATCCGCAAGCTGCTGCTGGACCGGCTCGCGCTCACCACCCCCGACTGGGTCGAGCGCAACCCCGCCGACCTGGGCGTGACCCTCGTGGAGCTGCTCGCCCACACCGGCGACCAGATCAGCTACCAGCAGGACGCGGTCGCCACCGAGGCCTACCTCGACACCGCGCGCCGCCGGGTCTCCGTGCGCCGGCACGTCCGGCTCATCGACTACGCGATGCACGACGGCTGCAACGCCCGCGCGTACGTCACCGTGCAGACCGCCGCCGACCACACCCTGGCGCCCGGCACCTTCCGCTTCGCCTCCGTCGACGTGCGCCGCCTCGATCCGCACGACCTTCCCGAGCCCGGCACCGTCATCGACGAGAACGACCTCGGCGACCTGGACGAACGCGGCTCGGTGGAGGTCTTCGAACCGGTCGTCAGCGCCGACCCGCTGGAGCTCAGGGTCGCGCACAACGCCATCCGGCTGTGGAACTGGGGCGGCGAGGTGTGCGCACTGCCGCAGGGCGCCACCGCGGCCACCCTGCGCGACGAGTGGGTGGACCAGGAGACCTGCCGGGACCGCCGACTGGACCTCCAGCCGGGCGACGTCCTGGTCCTGGAGGAGGTGAAGGGCCCGCGCACCGGCACCCCCGGCGACGCCGACCCCACCCACCGCCAGGCCGTGCGCCTGACCTCCGTCACACCCGGACTGGACCGCATCGAGGACCAGCCCGTCCTGGAGGTCACCTGGGCCGCCGAGGACGCCCTGCGCTTCCCGCTCTGCCTCACCACCCGCGGCGGACGCGACTGCCTGCCCGTCGAGGACGTGACCCTGGCCCGCGGCAACGCCGTCCTCGTGGACCACGGCCGTTCCGGACTCCACGAGACGGTCACCGTGCCGCCGGTACCCGCCGTCGTGGCCCCCTGCGACCCGCCGGACTTCGGCTGCCCCGACCGTACGGAGGGCAACGCGCCCGCCCGGCTCATCCACTCCCTCACGGACCGGGCGGAGCGCGGCGAGGCCCTGGCCCCCGACGACGTCCACGAGCTGTTCGAGGTCGTGGGGGAGAGCGCCACCATGCGCGCCGGAATCGGCCTGGAACGGGCCGGGCAGCGGCACGGGCGAAGCGAGATGGGGGCACCCCCGGCCGGAGGCTGGGGAAGGGTCGTGCCCGGTACGGCCTACGCGCAGGCCGCCGCGCTGCGGACCCTGCTCGCGCAGTCCGTGTACCCGGGCATCGCACCCCGCTTCCGCCCGGTCCTCGGCCGCGCGCCCGTCACCCAGGCCGTGCCGTTCCCCGACCCGGCCACGGTCGCCGCCGGGCAGGCGGAGCGGATCGCCGCCATCCCGGGCCGGGTCCGGCAGCGGCTCGTCGAACTGTGGCGCAGCGCCCGCGACCGCGACGGACTCGGGGAGCAGGAGATCGACGAACTCGCGGTGATCTACGGCCTGAAGGTGCTGGAGCGGCTGGAGCTCCGCCGCCATCCGGTCCGCGCGCTGCGTGAACTCCTGCACCGCAGCGACCAGTTGCTCGACGCCAAGCTGCGCCGCGTCGAGATCCTCGCCGCGCGGGCGCGCGCGGGCACGGTCCTCGACGGGCACATCGCCTGGGAGATCGCCCACAGTTGGGGCCCGGCGTACGCGGCCGGACTCCACCCCGACGAGAGGGTGCTGCGCGGCTCCGCGACCGGCGCCCTCGCCCAGGATCCACGCCGCGCCCTGCCCGCCGTACGGCTGCACGACACCGGCGCCCTCTGGGAGCCGCGCCGCGACCTGCTCGGCAGCGCGCCCCGCGACCGGCACTTCGTCGGCGAGACGGAGGACGACGGCCGCCTCGCCCTGCGCTTCGGCGACGGACGCCACGGCGCGCGGCCGACGCCCGGGGCCAGGCTGTCCGTGCGCTACCGGCTCGGAGGCGGCAGCGCGGGCAACGTCGGCGCGGAGGCCATCAACCATCTGGTCGTCGAGGGCGACTGCGAAGCGCCCGCCGCCACCGTCCGCAACCCGCTGCCCGCCACCGGCGGCACCGAGCCCGAACCCGTCGACCAGGTACGCCAGTCGGCCCCGCTCGACCTGCGCCGCACCCGGCTGCGCGCGGTCACCGCCGAGGACTACGCCGCCCTCGCCTCCGCCCTTCCCGGGGTGCAGCGGGCCGCCGCGGAGCTCCGCTGGACCGGCAGCGTCCAGGAGGCGCACATCGCCGTGGACGCGCTCGGCACCGGCGCCCCGACCGAGCGGCTGCTCGCCTCGGTGGCCCAGGCCCTGGAGTCGTACCGGCGCATCGGCCACGACCTGGTGGTCGGCCCCGCCCGGCTGGTGCCGCTCGACATCGCGCTGACCGTGTGCGCCCGGCCCGGCCACCAGCACGGGCAGATCCTGGCCGAGCTGTACCGCGTGCTCGGCAACGGTCGGCTGCCGGGCGGACGCCTGGGCTTCTTCCACCCGGACGCGCTGACCTTCGGCGAGCCGGTCCGGCTCAGCCGCCTGGTCGCCGTCGCCGCGGCCGTCCCCGGTGTGGAGAGCGTCCAGGTCACGCGGCTGCGGCGGCTGTTCGACGAAGACCGAGGAGAAAGGGAGGACGGCGTGCTGCGGCTCGGCCCGCTGGAGATCGCCACCTGCGACAACGACCCGGACCGACCGGAGAACGGGCGGCTCGCGATTTCCCTGGGAGGTGACCGATGACCGCCGTGTGCTCCTGCGGCGGCGCGTGCGGCGGGCACGACGAACGCCTCGCCCCCGCCCCGCTCCACAACCCGCCCGGCCGCACCGCCCTCGACTACCGCGTCGGCGAGTACGGCTCCTTCCTCGCCGCGCTCCTCGACCGGCTCGCCTCACCCGCCTACCCGGCCCTCGACGGGCTGACCGTGCGCACCCCCGACGACCCGGCGATCGGCCTGCTCGACGCCACCGCCGTCCTCGGGGACCTGCTCACCTTCCACTCCGAGCGGATCGCCGACGAGGCCTACCTCCGCACCGCCAACGAGCACCGCTCGCTGGTGCTCCTCGGCCGGCTCGTCGGCCACCGCCCGCGCCCCGGCGTGGCGGCCGGAACCCATCTCGCCTACACCCTCGAACGCGATCCGCGCGCCGAGGCCATGCCGGTGCTGATCCCGCGCGGGGCGCGCAGCCACAGCGTGCCCGCCTCCGCCGACGAGCAGTCCCTGACCTTCGAGACCGGCCGGGACCTCACCGCCCGCTGGGACTGGAACGAGCTGAAGGTGCGGCGCCGCCGTCCCTCCCTGATCACCCCCGACGACCTCGACCGCCGCTCGCAGCTGTTCGTCGAGGGAACGGCGAACTCCCTGCAGACCGGCGACCAGTTGCTCTTCGTCTTCGGCGAACAGGCGGGCGGGGAGCGCAAGTTGCTGCCCGTGGCGAACGCCCGGATCGACCGCGAGGAAGAGATCACCGCGATCTCCCTGCCCAAGTCGGCCCCGCCCACGCTGAAGGAGCTGGTCGACGAGGTACGGCGCTGGACCGCGGAACCGGTGGACCCGGGCGAGCCGGGCGACGAGCCCCCCACCCCCGAGGTCCCCAACCCGCGTCCGGTCAGCCGGCTGATCGAGGACTTCGACGACCAGGTCCTCGCCCCCCTGCGGGCCGACCTGGACGGCGTCAAGACCCCGGGCGGCCTCGCGGGCCGCCTCGCGGACCCCGTCGCCCGCCTGGGCGAGGCCCAGGTGCTCGCCGAGCCGTACGAGGACGTGGCGGCGTGGTTCGAGCAGTTGGAGGCGGTGCTGGCGGAACTCGCCGAGCGGGCAGGGGAGTTGGCGCCCGCGCAGCCCGCCGATGCCGCCGCTTCCGACGCCTCGTCCGGGGCGCGCGGCGCCGACGCGCGGCAGGGAACGGCCCGCGACCCCCGCCACGCCGCCCTCCAGACCCTGAGCAGGATTCTTCCTGCCCTGCGCGCCGGCGCCCCCGCACCCCGGGGAGGCGGCCGCCCCCACCGTCCCGGCACCGACACCGCCCGTCTCCTCGCCGCCCTCGACCCGGGGCTCGGCAGCCTCTACCCGGCCTGGCGCACGGCCGCCGCCCCGGGCACCCCGCAGTTGCTGCGGGAGCTGCTCGCGATGCGCGTCACCGCGGCCCCGTTCGGTGCCACCGCCCCGCTCAAGCCCGTCCAGGACGCGAACGGCCGGGTCATCCGCACCGCCGACTGGCCGCTGACGGGCGCGGTGCTGGCGAGCATGCGCGTGGTGTACGACACCGCGGGCAAGGTGCCGGTCCGGGCGGAGTTCCAGTACGTCGAGGGCAGCAGCTCCGACCAGCGCGCGGAGAACCTGCCCGTCACCCAGCAGCTCACCTTCCCGCTCGGCCCCGGCCAGGTCGACCTGTCGACCCGCGCCGCCCAGGACCGCGAGCTGAGCTGGCTCAACCGCCGCCCGGCCGTCGCCGAGGAGCCCGGCGTCACCGCCCGCCTTCACTCCGGCCTGCCCGAACGCATCCTGTTCGTGTCCCGGCCGGACGACGACGGCACGGTCCACGTGGGCATCCACAACGGCACGCCGCAGGAGTTCACCCTGCGCCCCGGGGTGCCCGTGCAGGTCACCCACGGCGCGTACGAGGTGACCCTCAGGTACACCGTGGGCAGCACCGAGCCCAACGTCGAGATCGTCATCGCGAGCAAGCCGGAGCCGGTCAACCGCCGTGTCCTCCAGCTGGACAGCGTGCACGACGGCATCACGGTCGGCAGCTGGGTGGCCGTCCAGCGCCCGGCCAAGGGAGCCGCCGTACCCGGCGACGCCAAGCTGGCCTTCGTCACCACCCAGGTCGTGGCGGCGCGCACCGCGGCGTACTCCAACTACGGCATCACCGGCCGCGGCACCGAACTCACCCTCGCCGACCCCTGGCTGGACGAGTTCGACGTCCTGCTCTCCCACATCCGCGACACCACGGTGCACGCGGCGGGCGAGCCGCTCCGCCCCGCCGACGAGCCGCTCGGCGAGGACGTGCACGGCAACGAGATCGAACTCGCCGAGCTGTACGACGGGTTGCGCCCCGGCCGCACCCTCGTCGTGAGCGGTGAGCGTGCCGACATCCCGGGCGCGACCGGTGTCACGGCCACCGAGGTGGTCACGCTCGCCGCCGCCGACCCGGCCGTCGATCCACGGCTGCCCGGCGACCACGTCCACACCCGGCTGACCCTCACCGCCGACCTCGTGCACCGGTACCGCCGCGCGAGTGTCCGGATCCTCGGCAACGTCGTCGAGGCCACCCACGGCGAGAGCCGCGAGGAGGCCATCGGCAGCGGGGACTCCGACCGCGTCAACCAGACCTTCGCGCTCTGGCAGTCCCCGCTGACCTGGCTCGCCGCCGACAACCCTCCCCCAGCCTTCGGCCGGGGGGACCCCCATCTCGCTTCGCTCGGCGCAACCCCCGTCCTGGAGGTCCGCGTCGACGGGGTGTTGTGGCACGAGGCGGACAGCCTCGCCGGGCGCGGTCCGACCGAGCGGGTGTACATCACGGGCACCGCGTCCGACGGCCGGACCACCGTGACCTTCGGCGACGGCGTGCACGGCGCCCGGCTGCCCAGCGGCCACGAGAACGTCCGCGCCCGCTACCGCTTCGGCACCGGCCGGGCCGCCAACGTCCCGGCCGACCGGATCACCCAGCCCCTCACCCGGCCGCTCGGTGTCACCGCGGTCACCAACCCCCGTCCGGCCACGGGCGGCGCGGACGCGGACGGGCCGGGCCTCACCCGCCGTACCGTCCCGCTCGCCGTCTCCGCCCTGGACCGGCTGGTCTCCCCGGTGGACTACGAGGACTTCGCCCGCTCACGGGCGGGCATCGGACGGGCCGCGGCCCGCGAGCTGTTCGACGGACGCCGGCGCGTGCTGCACGTGACGGTCGCGGGCACCGACGACGTCCCGATCGCCGACGACTCCGACGTGCTGCGCGCCCTGCGCGGGGCGCTGACGGAGTACGGAGACCCGAACCTCCCGGTCCGCGTGGACGTACGCGAACTCGTTCTGCTGCTGGTCGCCGCCAAGGTGAAGGTCGCCCCGGACCACTCCTGGGAGATCGTCGAACCGCGGCTGCGCCAGGCCCTGTTGCGGCGACTCGGCTACGAGGGCCGGGAGCTGGGGCAGCCCGCCCGGCTCTCCGAGCTGCTGGCAACGGCGCACTCCGTGCCCGGCGTCGACCACGTGGACGTCGACGTCTTCACCGGAGTCCCCGCCTCCGCCGGCCCGGAGGAGCTCACCGCGCTGCTCGCCGGACCCGGCACACCCGGGCCGTCGGTACCGGCGCACCCGGCGACGTACGAGGAGCGGACCCACACCGTCCGCGACGAGCACGGCGAGACCCTGTCGTCCGTCTGCGCCCGCTACGGCATCCCCCTCGCCGAACTCCTGCGCCTCAACCCCGACATCACCGACACCCGGCCCTTGGCGAAGGGCCGGACGGTGTTCGTCTTCCGCGGCATCCGCCCCGCCCAGCTCGCTCTGCTGTCGGCACGGGCCGCGGACACCCTGATTCTCACGGAGGTCAAGTGATGGCCGCGCATTCGGCGGATGTCCAGTTGGAGACGCCGGCCCCGGTGACGCCCCGGGAGCCCGACGGGCTCGCCGAGCTGCTGCCCCGCTGGTACCGGCTGCGCGACGCGGAGGAGGGCGAGCCGCTGCGCGCCCTGCTCGCCGTGATCGCCGAGCAGCTCGACCGGGTCCGCGACGGTGTCCAGCAGGGCTACGAGGATCTGTTCGTGGAGACCGCGGCCCCCTGGGTGCTGCCGTACCTCGGCGACCTCGTCGGCTATCGCACCCTGCCGGGCTACGAACGCGTCCTCAGCACCGGTCTGCACGGCGGCGGTCGGGACGCCCTGGCCGAGGCCATCGCCCCGCGCGCGGACGTGGCCGCCACCGTCGCCCACCGCCGCCGCAAGGGCACCCTGCATCTGCTGGAGGAACTCGCCGAGCAGGTGGCCGAGTGGCCCGCCCGCGCGGTCGAGCTGTCCCGGCACGTGGCCCACACCCAGCCGGTGAAGCTGTACGGCACCGGCCGGCGAGGGGACCGCGGCCGCCTCCTCGACCTGCGGGACGGTGGGGGACTGGCCCTCGCGGGCGGCCCGTTCGACGAGGCGGCCAGGACCGTCGACGTACGCCGTGCCGACTCGTCCCGGAGGCAGGGCGGTTGGACTCCCGCCGGGGTCGGGCTCTTCGTCTGGCGGCTGAAGTCCCACTCCCTCACCTCGTCCCCGGCCTACTGCATCGACCGCGCCCGCAACCTCTACACCTTCTCCATCCTCGGCAACGACACCCCCCTGGTCACCAAGCCGGTCCCGGAACCCTCGCCGGCCCTCCCCCACTCTCGACTTCGCTCGAGCGGGGGGACCCCCGCCGCCGCCATCGACAACGTCCCGGCGTTCATCACCCGCCGCCTGCTGCACGACCGGCTCGCCGACTACTACGGCCCCGGCAAGAGCCTCGTCATCCGGCGCGACGGCGAGGACCGGCCCGTACCGCCGTCCGACATCGTGGTCGCGGACCTCTCCGACTGGCGCTACCGGCCCAAGCGCGGCCAGATCGCCGTCGACCCGGAGCTGGGCCGGATCGCGTTCGGGTCGCGGTCGGCGCCCCGGCAGGGCGTGTGGGTGGACTACCACCACGCGTCCGTCGCCGACCTGGGCGGCGGCGAGTACGAGCGGGCGGACCGCGAGCCCCGGCCCGACGCCGACTTCTACCGCGTCGGCCCGGAACAGCCGTACCGCAGGATCATGGACGCCTACCGGGCCTGGCAGGACGAGCGCAGCCCGGACCGCACCGGCATCATCGAGATCACCCACAGCGGCGCCTACCAGGAGCAGCTGGACTTCGACCTCGATCCGGGCGACCGGCTGGAACTGCGGGCGGCCGAGGGCACCCGGCCGGTGATCCGGCTGCTCGACTGGTACAGCAACCGCCCCGACGCCCTCAACATCCGTGCGGTGTCCGACGACTGTGCCCCGCACGAGCGGCCCCGCCTCGTCCTCGACGGGCTTCTGGTCGCCGGACGCGGCATCAACGTCACCGGTCCGATGGGCGCCGTCGTGGTCCGGCACTCCACGCTGGTGCCGGGCTGGTCGCTGGAGCCCGAGTGCGAACCGCACTCGCCCGACGAGCCCAGCATCGTCCTGGAACGCACCACCGCCTGCCTCCAGATCGAGCACAGCATCCTCGGCACCATCGAGGTCATCGGCGACGAGGTCTCGGAGGACCCCCTCGACATCCATCTGCGCGACAGCGTCCTGGACGCCACCGGCCACGACCGCGAGGCCCTCTCCGCCCCGGACTGCCGCCACGCCCACGCCGTGCTCCATCTGCACCGGACGACCGTGATCGGCGAGATCCACACGCACGCCGTACGGATCGCCGAGAACTCGGTGCTCACCGGCAGGCTGCACGTGGCCCGGCGCGGCATCGGCTGCCTGCGGTACTCGTACGTCCCGCCCGGCTCGCGCACCCCGCGCCGCTACCGCTGCCAGCCGGACCTCGCCGGGCCCGAACAGGCCGCGCGGGTACGGCCCTTGTTCGCCTCCGAACGCTATGGGACGCCCTGGTACGGGCAGTTGGCGGACCGGTGCGCCGAGGAGATCCGGCGCGGCGCGGACGACGGCGCCGAGCTCGGCGCCTTCCACGACCTGTACCGGCCGCAGCGCGAGGACGGTCTGCGCGCCCGGCTCGCCGAGTACACGCCCGCGGGCACCGACGCCGGGATCTTCTTCGTGACGTGAGCCGAGCCGCACCTCCTACGCCTGATCCGAGACATCCCGAACCAGGGGGACCCCTTCCATGCACGCTGACCTCTCCCGCGCCACGTTCCGTCCGGAGCGGCACTACTCGGCGGTCGTCGCCCAGCAGGGCCGCGTCCAGCTCGACGCCGACCTCAACGAGCAGACCGCGATCCAGCTCCACCAGGCCCGCACCCTCACCGCGGACCTGATCGGCCGGTACGGCGGACCGCGCGACGCGACCGGCTTCCGCATCGAGTACGTGGGCGGCAAGCACGACATCGACACCCTGTACATCCACGGCGGCCGCTACTACGTGGACGGCATCCTGTGCGACGCGGACCGCCCGGCACCGGGCACGCCCGTGCCCGACGAGGACGCCGGGGAACCGGAGCCGGCCGCGGCGACCTACTGGGACTACTGGAACCAGCCCGACGGCTTCCGCGACCCCGAGAAGCCCGGCGACCGGCTGCCCTCGCCCGCCCAGACACCGTTCCTGGTCTACCTCAAGGTGTGGGAGCGCGCCGTCTGTGCGGCCGAGGACCCGGCGCTGCGCGAGGTCGCCCTCGGCGCCGCCCTGCCCGACACCGCCGTCCGCGCCAAGGTCGTCTGGCAGGTCCTGCCGCTGTCCCTGGCCGAGCTGGAGATCGAGGACGCCGAACCGGCCAAGGAGGTGGTGCGCGCCGCCTTCGACCGCTGGGCACAGGGCCAGGCCGCCCCCTCGGCGCGGCTCGCCGCCCGCAGCGAGCGGCCCGAGCACGCCGACGAGGACCCGTGCCTGGTCCGGCCCGACGCCCGCTACCGCGGACCCGAGAACCAGCTGTACCGGGTGGAGGTGCACGCGGGCGGCGAGGCGAAGGACGCCACCTTCAAGTGGTCCCGGGAGAACGGCTCGGTGGTCTTCCCGGTCGACGAACTCGACGGCACCTGGGTGCAGTTGGCCACCCTCGGCCTCGACGACAAGCTGGACCTGGACGTCGGCGACCTCGTCGAGTTCACCGACACCGCCTACGCCTCCCGCCTCGAAGCGCTGCCCCTGCTGCGGGTCGAGGAACTGGACCTGCCGGGCCGGCGCGTCCGCCTCTCCGGCGAGCCGGACCCGGGCGTGGGACGGCTGCCGCATCTGCATCCGTTCCTGCGCCGCTGGGACCACCGCGAGGGGCCGCGCCGCAAGGGCCGTACCGCTGCCCTGAAGGGCGGCGCGGTGCCTGTCACCGAGGGGGAGTGGCTGCCCCTGGAGGACGGTGTCGAGGTGTACTTCGCCAAGGGCGGCGGCTACCGCACCGGCGACCACTGGTTGATCCCCGCCCGCACCGCCACCGGCAGCGTCGAGTGGCCCACCGACCCGGCCCGCCGCCCCCTGCTGACGGCGCCCGCCGGGATCGCCCGGCACTTCGCGCCGCTGGCCCTGGTCAGGGGCGAGGGCGGCACCGTCGACCTGCGCCTGGCCTTCGGACCGCTCGCCGTCGGCATTCCGGCGGCCGACGAGGCGACGCTCGCCGCCGAGGCACAGGCCGCGAGCGAGGAACAGGCCGCGGAGGCCGATCCCTCCGGCGGCCGCTCACAGACCACAGCGGCGGCCGAGGCCGCCGTGGAAGGAGACCGCTGATGGCCCAGCCGATGAGCGCGTCCAAGCTGGTGGAGATCCTGCGTGCCGAGGGCGTCACCGTCCACGAGGTGCGCAACTGGCGTCAGCACAACCGCAACAGCAAGGGCCCCTGGGGACCGGTGAACGGTGTCATGATCCACCACACCGTCACCTCCGGCACGTCCGCCTCCGTCGGTATCTGCTACAACGGCTACTCCGGCCTGCCCGGCCCGCTGTGCCACGGTGTGATCGACAAGCAGGGCCATGTCCACCTCGTCGGCAACGGCCGCGCCAACCACGCGGGCCTCGGCGACAGCGACGTCCTGCGCGCCGTCGTCAACGAGACGAGACTGCCCCACGACAACGAGGCCGATGTCGACGGCAACCGGCACTTCTACGGCTTCGAGTGCATCAACCTCGGCGACGGCAGGGACCCCTGGCCCGAGGCGCAGAAGGAGGCCATCGAGAAGGTCTCGGCCGCCATCTGCCGCCACTACGGCTGGTCCGAGCGCTCCGTCATCGGGCACAAGGAGTGGCAGCCGGGCAAGCAGGACCCGCGCGGCTTCACGATGGACAGCATGCGGGCGCGCATCGCCGAACGGCTGGCCGGCAGGGGCGGCGGGAAGGACCCGGGCGGCCCGACCGACCCGAAGCCCGCGCCGAAGCCGGCGCACGCGCCGTTTCCGGGCAGCGGCTTCTTCCACATCGGGCAGAGGTCGCCGGTCATCACGGCCATGGGCCGCCGACTCGTCGCCGAGGGCTGCGGCCACTACGAGAGCGGGCCGAGCCCCGAGTGGACCGAGGCCGACCGCAAGTCGTACGCCGCCTGGCAGCACAAGCTGGGCTTCAAGGGCAAGGACGCGGACGGCATCCCCGGCAAGGTCAGCTGGGACCGGCTGAAGGTGCCGTCGGGCGGGTGAGCGGGCCGCGCCCGGGCGGGGCCTCAGTCCCGCTCGGCGCTCTGCTCCTTGTCCCGCTTCAGGCTCTTGACGCGCACCGATTCCTTGCGGACCTCGGCCTGGGTGGCGCGCTCCTTCTCCAGCCACTCGGGCCGTTCCTGCTTCAGCGCCTCGATCTGCTCGGTGGTGAGGGCCTCGGTGACCCCGGCGCGCGCCAGGCCCGAGATGGAGACCCCGAGCTTCGCCGCCACCACGGGGCGGGGGTGGGGGCCGTTGGCGCGCAGTTCGCGCAGCCACTGGGGCGGATCGGCCTGGAGCTCGTTCAGCTCGGCGCGCGAGACGACACCCTCCTGGAACTCGGCGGGGGTGGCGGGGAGGTACACACCCAGCTTCTTCGCCGCCGTGGCGGGCTTCATCGTCTGGCCGGTCTGCTGCGAACTCATGAGGTCAAGGGTATCGGCCGGGTACGGGAGGTCCGACCACGGCCGGTAACCTGGCCTGGTGACAGGCTCGGAGGAAACACCGTCGTTCCGGCTCGCGTACGTCCCCGGCGTGACGCCCGCCAAGTGGGTACGGATCTGGACCGAGCGCCTGCCCGACATCCCCCTCACCCTTCTCCAGGTGACGGCCGCCGAGGCGTCCGACGTGCTGCGCGACGGCGGGGCCGACGCCGGGTTCGTACGGCTGCCGGTCGACCGTACGTTCTTCAGCGCGATCCCCCTCTACACCGAGGCGACGGTGGTCGTGGTCCCCAAGGACCACCTGATCACGGCGGCCGAGGAGGTCACCCTGGACGACCTCGCCGACGAGGTCCTCTTCCACCCCCTCGACGACGTCTTCGACTGGGACAGCCCGCCCGGGGAGCCCGCCTTCGAACGCCCGGCCACCACGGCCGACGCCATCGAGCTGGTCGCGGCCGGCGTGGGCCTTCTGGTCGTCCCCCAGTCCCTGGCGCGTCTGCACCACCGCAGGGACCTCACCTACCGCACGGTCGTGGACGCCCCCCGGTCGAGCATCGCGCTGTCCTGGCCGGAGGAGGCCACCACCGACCTGGTCGAGGACTTCATCGGCATCGTCCGCGGGCGGACGGTCAACAGCACCCGCGGCCGCGCCCAGCCCCCGGCGCAGGAGAAGGGCAAGCGCCCCGAGAAGAAGCCCGCCGCGGGCAAGTCGGCGGCACGCAACCCACGAGGCCGCTCCGGCGGCTCGCAGGGCACCAAGCGGGGCAGGCCCCGGAAACGGTCGTAGGGCCGGGGTTCCGGCTCTGCCCAGGAGACGCCGCGGTCAGGACTGCGGGGCGCGGTCGCCCAGGTCGGCGACGGCCAGGGCCAGGCCGGCCAGGACGAACAGGAGGGCCGTCAGCACGCCCAGCTGCAGTGCTCCGGAAGCCCGGCCGTGGTTGGCGAGGTGCGCGAAGTACACAGCGCCCACGGCGGCGATGCCGGCCGCCGACCCGACCCGCTGCCCCATCTGCAGCACCCCTCCGGCCGCGCCGGCCCGGCGCACCGGGACGCGGGCGAGGGTGAGGGCGGTGTTGGGGGAGGTGGTCAGGCCCGAGCCGACCCCGGCGACGAGCAGGGGCAGGGCCGCGGCCCATCCCACGCCCACACCCGGCACCAGCCACACGGCCGCCATGGTCCCCAGCAGGCCGAGCACCACGGCGCACAGCCCCCAGACCACCAGCCTGCGGCCGTACCGGACGACCAGCCGTCCTCCGGCCAGCGCGGCGACCGCCGAGCCGGCCGCGAACGGCATCGCGGCCAGCCCGGCCGCCAGCGCGCTGTAGTCCAGGGTGTTCTGCAGGAACAGCGTGTACACGAAGAAGACCGAGGTGAAGCCGGCGAAGTACACCAGGCTCAGCAGCGACCCGCAGGTGAACGAACGCCGGTTGAACAGCCGCAGGTCCACCAGCGGCCCCCGCCCCAGCCGCCCCTGCCGCCGCTCCCACACCCAGAACGCCACCAGCAGCGCCATGGCCACGGGGACCAGCACCCACTTGCGCCGCCCGGGCCACGCCTGCTCCTGCACCAGGGGCAGCATCATCGCCAGCGCACCGGCGCCGAGCAGCAGCACGCCCGGTACGTCGAACCCCTCCCCAGAGCCCTTCGGAGGGGACTCGGGCAGCAGGCGCAGCGCCGCGGCGAACACGGCCACGCCGATCGGCAGATTGACGAAGAACACCCAGCGCCAGCTGCCGGACGCCTCGATCAGCAGCCCTCCCGCCAGCGGGCCGACCGCGGTGGAGACGGCGACGACACTGCCGAACATGCCGAACGCCCGGGCACGCTCGGCGCCCTGGAACATCTGCTGGATCAGCCCCGACCCCTGGGGCGCGATCATGCCTCCCGCCACCCCCTGGAGCAGCCGGAACAGCACCAGCCACCCGGCGGTCGGCGCCAGCCCGCAGGCCGCCGAGGCCAGCGTGAACAGGGCGACCCCGACGATGAAGGTCTCCCTGCGGCCCCGCAGGTCGCCCAGCCGGCCCGCGGGCACGAGGAACAGGCCGTAGCTCAGGGCGTAGCCGGAGACCACCCACGACAGGTCGGCCTGCGCCGCGTGCAGCCGTTGCTCCATCGAGGGCAGCGCCACGTTCACGATCGACGTGTCGAGCAGGGTCATGAAGCCCGCCGTCAGACAGACCGCGAGCGCCTTCCAGCGTCGCTCGTCGGTGACCGGCTCCGTGGAGCCGGCCTGCACTGTGGTCATGGGGCCTCCGCCCGGAGCGGTCCACCGCGTCGTGGATTCCTGCGATCACCGTAGAAACCGGCACCGCCCCGCGCTCGTCGTGCCACGACCGCCCTACGCCGCCGCGGGCCGCCCGCGGGCCGCGCGGCTGATGCGGCTGCTGGCCGAGAGGGCCGTGACACATCCGAAGAACAGTTCCTACTCGGACTGCGCCGACCGGGCGACGCCCCCGTTCACGGACTCGACGCCCCCCGTACACGGACCTACGGCACGCTGTCCGTCAGGACTCGCCCGTGCCCAGGAGCCACGCGTATGCCGACTGCGCCGTGAACTCCGCCTGGCCGCCCCGCAGGAGCAGCCCCGCGGTGGCGAACTCCGGGGCGTCGGCCTGTGCGGCCACGTACGGGATCGCGATGCAGCGCATCCCCGCCGCGTGCGCGGCCGCCGCGCCCGGTGCCGCGTCCTCCAGGGCCACGCAGTTCGCGGGGGCCGCCCCGAGGCGCCGCGCCGCCTCCAGGAAGATGTCGGGCGCGGGCTTGCCGCGAGGCACCTCGTCGGCCGAGACGACTGTGCGCAGCCGGGCGTCCAGGCCCGTGCCCGCCAGCACCGCCTCGATGGCCTCGGGGGAGGAGCCCGAGGCCACGGCCGTCGGGACGCCCTCGGCCGCCAGCAGCTCCACGAACGCGCGCATCTCCGGATACACGCGGGTGCGGGTGCGGGCGAGCTTCAGATAGCGGCGGTTCGTCGCGGCGAGCAGTTCGTCGACCGGGGCGGTGAGGCGGTATCGCTGCTTCCAGACGATCACCGTCTCCAGGGTGCCGACCCCGACGTAGCTCTCGTGGTCCGCCCACGTGTAGCCGCGTACGCCGTACTCGGCGAGGGTCTCCCGGCTCGCTTCGTAGTAGTTGGGCTCGCTGTCCACCAGCGTTCCGTCGAGATCGAAGATGACCGCGACAGTGCCGAGTCGGCCGAACCTGCTCATGGCGTCCAGGATGCCTGGCGTCAGGTGCGCGCGGCCGTCCGGCCGACCGACTCCACCAGGGGCAGCAGCCGGTGTGCGACGCGCTCGCGCAGCGCCACTTCCGTCCGGGTGCGCACCACGCCGGGCAGGCTGATCAGCTTCTGGATCACGTCCTCGAGGTGGGCGTTGTCCCGCGCCACGACCCGGGTCAGCAGATCCCCGCCGCCCGTGATCGAGAAGGCCTCGACGATCTCCGGTACGGCGGCCAGCGCGTCCCCGACGTCGTCGAGGTGGCCCTGGGTGACCTCGATGTGCACGAAGGCCAGCACCGGGTGGCCCAGCGCCGCGGGGGACAGCGCGGGACCCGTGCCGGTGATCACGCCCTCCCGCTCCAGGCGGTCCAGCCGGGCCTGCAGGGTGCCGCGGGCGATGCCGAGGATGCGGGCGTACTCGCGCACGCTGGTACGCGGCTGCTCCAGCAGCAGTCGCAGGATGCGGGTGTCGAGCTCGTCCACGGCCATGGCGTGTCGGCCTCCTCGTCCCTTCGATGATCACCAACGACAGTACCAATGGCACAGCTCACAGCAGCGCGGGTGAGCCGTCCGGTCTGGTCCGTTGGCCCGTCGCCGGACGTCCTCGACCGACCTCGGTTGTGCCAATGGTTCAGTGATGCGGAAGAGACTTGAGCCAGTGACCCTGTTGATGCTGTCATGGAGGCGTCGATGGCGCTGCGGATCCCGCGGCGCCTTTTCCATGCCAGTGTCCACAGGGGGCGGGAAAGCAGTGCTGAAGAGGGTGTTCGTGGCTCCGGACCCGGGGCGGCTGCGGCTGCGTTTCGCCGCGCGGGCCGTGCTCGGCATCGGACTGGCGGTGGTCGTCTGCGGCCTGGCCGGACACTCCCTCGCGGGCGCCGTCACGGGCGGGCTCGCCGCGCTGCTCGCACTGTTCACGGTCGCCGACGCCACCGTCCGCGGGCAGGCCGTCACCACCGCGCTGCTGCCCGTCGTGGGCCTGCCGGTGCTCGCCGCGGCGGCCGAGCTGCACGACCACCCCGTGGCGCGGGACCTCGCCTTCCTCGCCGTCGTCGGCGCGGGTGTGTACGCGCGCCGCTGGGGTCCGCGCGGGCACAGCCTCGGCGTGTTCGCCTTCATGACCTTCTTCATCGCCCAGTTCCTGCACGCCACCGCGGGACAGCTGCCGGAGCTGTACGCCGCCGTCCTGCTGTCCGTCCTCGCCGCGGCGGCGGTGCGCTTCGGGCTGTGGTGCTACGAGCGCCGTCTGCCCCCGGTGGCCGCGCCCGCCCCGACCGCCGGCACCGGCCTGGCCCGGGTGACCACCCGGCAGGCCGTCCAGGCGACCGCGGGCGCCGGCTTCGCGCTGATCGTGGGCCACCTGGTGTCCGGACAGCGCTGGTACTGGGCCGTCGGTGCCACCTGGTGGATCTTCGTGAACACCGCCTCGCGCGGCGAGACGCTGGTCCGGGGCTTCCGCCGGGTGCTCGGCACGGTCATCGGCATCGGCCTCGGCCTGCTGATCGCCGTCCCGGTGCACGGCGCCCCGGCCCCCACCGCGGTCCTCGTCGCCGTGGCCGTCTTCGGCATCTTCTATTCGGCCGCCGTGTCCTACACCTGGATGATGCTCTGGGTGACGCTGCTCGCCGAACTGCTCTACGGCCTCCTCGGCGTCCTGAGCCCCGGCCTGCTCGTCCTGCGCCTCGCGGAGACCGGCGTCGGCGCCCTCGGTGCCGTGCTCGCCGTGCTGTTCGTGCTGCCCGTCACCACCCACCTCACCACCGACGCCTGGATCCAGCGCGCCCTGCGCTGCGTGCACCTGTGCACCGCGCAGGCCGCGGCCCGGCTCGCCGGCTCGCCCACCGCGGACCCCGCGCCACGGGTGGCCGAACTGGAGCAGCTGCTCGGCCGGGTACGGCTCTCGGTCGCGCCGCTCGTGCACCCGCTCAACCCGATGCTCGGCCGCAAGCGCCGCGCCCGCCGGGTCCTCACCCTGCTGGACGACTGCGCCCGGGAGATCCGCGGCCTGGTCGCCGTCGCCGCCGACCCGGAGGCCTCCCACGACGCCCGGCTGGCCGCCGCCTGCTGGCGCGTCGAAGCGGCCGTCGAGGCGCTCACCAGGGGCTCGGAGCACATCACCTGCCCCGCCGAACCGCCCGCGGAACCCGCCCTCGCCCACCTGCACGGTGTGGAACGTGCCCTCGCCGAACTCGCCGAGCCCCTGCGCACCCCGGCGGGGTCACCCCTGGTCGGCGCCTGAGACGCGCCGACCCGAAGGCCTTGGTCTAGACCGCAAACTGCTACCGTCGGCCCCGTACCGGCTCGTACTGGCTCGTACCGAGAGGGGACAGCGGTGGCAGACGGCGGCAGGCGGCAAAGGGCGTTCATCGGGTCGTTCACGGCGGCGGGCGGGCCCGGGGTCGTCACCGCGGCGGTCCACCCGCACAGCGGCGCCCTGGCCCTCCTGGAGAGCGTCGACGGTGTGCCCGACCCGTCGTACCTCGCGCTCGCGCCCGGCGGGCGCACCCTGTACGCGGTCAGTGAGACCGCCGACGGAGCGGTGGCCGCCTACCACGTCCACGACGACAAACCACGCCTCGCCGGGCCGCCGGTCCCGGTCGGCGGCAGCGGGCCCACCCACCTCAGCCGCTTCGACGGCCACGTCCTGACCGCCAACTACGGTTCCGGCAGCATCAGCGCCGTCCCCGTCCGCCCCGACGGCACCCTCGCCCATGCCGCCTCCGGGCTGCTCCAGCACACCGGCTCGGGTCCGCACGAGCGACGCCAGCGCGGGCCGCACGCCCACCAGGTGCAGCCGGACCCCAGCGGCCGCTGGGCGGTCAGCGTCGACCTCGGCACCGACTCGGTCCGGGTCTGCACCCTGCACGGCGGCACCCTGGCGGTGCACCGCGAGTTCGCCCTGCGCCCCGGCTCCGGCCCCCGCCACCTGGCCTTCCATCCCGGCGGCGGATACGCCTACGTCGTCAACGAACTCACCCCGACTGTCACCGTCTGCCGCTGGGACGCGGAACAGGGCTCCCTGAAGCCGCTGACCGAGACCCCGGTGCTGCCCGGAGCTCCGGCCGGCGACGCCTACCCCTCCGGCATCGTCGTCTCGCCCGACGGACGCTTCGTGTGGACCGCGACCCGCGGCGAGGACGTCCTGTCCGTGTTCGCGGTCGACGGGGAGGGGCTGCGACTGACCGGCACCGTCCCCTGCGGCGGCCACTGGCCCCGTGCCCTCGCCCAGTCCGGCGGTTTCCTCTACGCGGCCAACGAGCGCTCCGGGGAGGTGACCTGGTTCGCCATCGATCCGCTGACCGGCATGCCGCGCTACGACGGCTCGGTGGCGGTACCCGCGGCCTCCTGCGTGGTCTTCGGCTGAGCCCGCCGCCCGGCCTCGCCGGCCCCGCCCGCCTCGCCGCACAAGACGAAGGGCCCGCCCCGTCCCGGGAGCGGGCCCTGTGTCCTACAGGTGCCGTGCGGCGTCAGCGGACCGGAGTGCCCTGCGGCTGCTGCGGGGCGATGCCCAGCGCCGTCGTGTACTTGGCCAGGGCGAGCTTGCCGATCGCCGGGTACGCGCCCAGCGCCTCGGCGGTCGCGCAGCCGGCCTCGGCGGCGGCCGCCTCCAGCAGGCCCGGGTCTATCTCGGGGCCGATCAGGTACGGCGCCAGCGCCAGCTGCTGCGAGCCCGAGGACCGCAGCTGCTCGGCGACGGAGGTGATCGCACCGTCCTGGTCCAGGGCCGCCGCCATCACCGGCACGGCGAGCCGCGCGGCGAGCAGCATGCCGGTGATCCCGGCCGCCTGCACGGCCTCGTCGCCGCCCACGGACGCGAGGATGATGCCGTCGGCGGCGGTCGCCACCGTGAACAGACGGGCGCGGTCGGCGCGGGCGAGGCCCGCCTCGGACAGCCGCACGTGCAGCGCCTCGGCGAGCAGCGGGTGCGGGCCGAGGACATCGGTCAGGTCGGCGGCGATCCGGCTGTCCATGACGGCCTGGCGCACCCGGCGCAGCAGCGCGCTGTCCGGACCGGCCAGCAGCGGGACGACGACGGCGACCGGGCCGTCGGGCTCCTTGACCTCGACACCGGCGGCGACGGCCTGCTCGTAGCGGGCGGTGCGCTCCTCGGCGGCGTGCGTCAGGACGGACCGGAGGGTGGGGAACTCGGCATCGTCCCCGTCCAGGTAGCCGATCCGGGCATCCAGACCGGGCAGCTCGGAGCGGGCGATGCTCACGACCTCCTCGGCAAGGCTGCGCGTGGCGGCGCTCGGCGTACCGGGCACCGCGAGGACGAGCGCGGGCGCGCCCTCGGGAGCCACCAGCGGTTCGGGGCGGCGGTGCCGTCCGGGCTGGCGGGGTCGCGGCATTCGTACTGGCAGGCCGGACACGGGCCCAGTGGGGGAGCTCATGGAGCCGCATGTTAGTGGCTTCCTGGGCTCCTCTGTTCGGGGAGGGTGCAGGTGAGCGGTATCCGTCCGGTTTTGTCTGATGAGTTACGCGCGAATCAGAAGTGATCGGGGCACGTGATGGACAGTTGCGCCACCAAGCGGATCAATCACCTTTTCCGGTCACGATGTACAACATCGTCTCTTCACTCGGCAGAGTGAGCCGACCCGCCGCAAGGTCGGTCGCGACCCGCACGGCGCCGTGCAACGGGTCCCCCTCGGCCGGGACCCGCAGCGCCTGCGGCAGCCGTCTCGCCAACTCCTCCGCGAGGGGTACGAGCAGCGGGTCACCCATCTTGAACAGGCCACCGGTGAGAGCGATGCGGGGCTCACCCGCCGCAGGGCACACCGCGGCGGCGGACTCGGCCATGTGCCGGGCCGCCGCACGCAGGATGCCGGCCGCGACCGGGTCCCCGTCCGCACAGTCGGCCACCCGGGGCGCGAAGGAGGCGAGGACGGCGGGCCGGTCGGAACGCGGGTAGAGCAGGCCCGGCAGGCCCGTCACGGGGCCGAACTGCTCCTCGGCGCAGGTCAGCAGCCGTACGGAGCCGCCGTCCCGCCCGTCGTGGGCGCGCAGCGCCGCCTCCAGGCCGGCCCGCCCGATCCAGGCCCCGCTCCCGCAGTCGCCCAGCAGATGCCCCCAGCCGTCCGCCCGCCGCCAGCACGTCAGGTCGGTGCCGATCGCCACCAGACCCGTACCGCCGGCGACCACGGCACCCGGGCGCGGTCCCAGAGCGCCGACATAGGCCGTGACGGCGTCGGCGGCGAGCGCGACGGTCCGCACGCCGAGCTCCCGGGCCAGCGCACCCGGCAGTTCGGCGCGCAATGCCTCGCCCAGGGTGGCGAACCCCGCGGCGCCCACGACAGCCGTGTCCAGCCCGCTCACCCCGGTCTCGGCGACCAGGCCACGGACCATGGGCAGCAGCTGCTCCAGCAGATGGCCGGGATCGATCCCCCGCGCACCGGTGCACACCGGCTCCCCGGACTCCCGCTGGGCCGACGGCCCCCGGCCGGCGACGCCGACCACGGCACGGAGGCCGGAGCCCCCCGAGTCGACGGCCAGGAAGCCGGATCCGTCCGCCGCGGCGGCGGTCACGGCAGGCGCCAGTCCACCGGTTGTCCCCCCTGCTGGATCAGGAAGTCATTGGCCCGGCTGAACGGGCGCGAGCCGAAGAAGCCGCGGTCGGCCGACATGGGCGAGGGATGCGAGGACTCCACCGACGGCAGAGCGCCCAGGAGCGGCCGCAGATTACGGGCGTCGCGGCCCCACAGGATGGACACCAGCGGCTTGCCGCGCCCGGCCAGCGCGCGGATGGCCTGCTCGGTGACCTCCTCCCAGCCCTTGCCGCGATGCGCCCCCGGGCTGCGCGGGGCCGTGGTGAGTGCCCTGTTGAGCAGCAGCACACCCTGCTGCGTCCATGGCGTCAGATCACCGTTGGACGGCTGCGGCAGGCCCAGATCGGTGTTCAGCTCCCGGAAGATGTTGATCAGACTGGGCGGCAGCGGACGGACCTCGGGCGCGACGGAGAACGACAGCCCCACCGCGTGTCCCGGTGTCGGGTACGGGTCCTGGCCGACGATCAGGACGCGTACGTCGTCGAACGGCTGCTGGAAGGCCCGCAGAACGTTCGCTCCGGCCGGCAGGTAGGTGCGTCCGGCGGAGATCTCCGTGCGCAGGAAGTCGCCCATCTCGGCGATCCGTCCGGCGACGGGTTCCAGGGCCTTCGCCCAGCCCGCTTCGACGATTTCATGCAAAGGTCGTGGTGCCACGGGCGTCACCCTACTGCCGTACACAGGGTGACGATCAAGCGGTGGCCACAGTCCGACCGAGGTTGACCGAACCGTCGGCCCGGATGACCGGAACCTCCTTTCCTTGCGGGAGTTGACCTCATCCGACGGCCACGGCCCGCACGCACAGCACGTCCGGCAGATGAGAGGCCAGCTGCTGCCAGTTGTCGCCGTCGTCCGCCGAGGCGTACACCTCGCCGTTGCGGTTGCCGAAATACACGCCCGCCGGGTCCGCGTCGTCCGTCCACAGGGCGTCCCGGAGCACCGTGCCGTAGTGGTCCTCCGCCGGCAGTCCGGCCGACAGCGGCTCCCAGCTCTTGCCCGCGTCCGCCGTGCGGAAGACCCGGCAGCGGTGGTCGGCGGGCACCCGGTCGGCATCGGCGTTGATCGGGAAGACGTACGCGGTGTCGGCGCGGTGCGGATGGGCGGCCACCGCGAAACCGAACGTCGACGGCAGTCCCTCGCCGATGTCGGTCCAGTGCGCGCCCGCGTCGTCGCTGCGGTACACACCCCAGTGGTTCTGCAGATACAGCCGGTCCGGGTTGCCCGCGTCCCTGGCGACCTTGTGCACGCACTGGCCGAACTCCGGGTTCGGATCCGGCAGGAACACCGCGGAGACACCGGAGTTGGACGGCGCCCAGCTCGCCCCGCCGTCCGTGGTGCGGAACACCCCGGCCGTGGAGACGGCCACGGTCACGGCATTCGGGTCGCGCGCGTCGGTGAGCACCGTGTGCAGGCCCTCACCGCCGCCGCCCGGCACCCACTGGGAGCGGGTCGGGTGCTCCCACAGGGGACGCACCAGCTCGAAGCTCTCCCCCCGGTCCTCCGAGCGGTACAGGGCGGCCGGTTCCGTGCCCGCGTAGACCACGTCCGGCTCGGCGGCGGCCGGGTGCAGCTGCCAGACCCGCTCCAGCGAGGCGCCGGTGTCCTGGGGGAACTTGACGGCCGGTCGGGACGGCTCGGTCCAGGTGCGGCCCAGGTCGTCGGAGTGGAACACCGACGGGCCCCAGTGCGCGCTGTCGCCCCCGGCCAGCAGCCGCGGGGTGCTGCCGCGGGTGTCGAGGGCCACCGAATACACGGCCTGGGCGTTGAAGTGGGGACTTTCGTCGAACTCCCAGGCCCCTCCCCGCCGCCGCCCGATGAACAGACCCTTCCGGGTGCCCACGGCGAGCAGTACCTCGGTCATGCCGACCACCTCCGGGACGTCTTTGTCACGAACAGTTTTCAGACATCGGCCAGTGTGCACCCCGGCACTGACAACGACCCATGGAAACCACGTCGTCGCAGGTCGGAGGGCTGGTGTCGGCCTGTCGCGGAATTCCGGAGCGCACGTTGCGGCAGAAGCCTGCGCGAGCGGCGACTCTCGTGCGACCGTCGGGACGGGGGCTCGCCCTGAGCAACGAGAGGACCTCTCCCGTATGGGAGGGCGGTCCGGCCTGTCCGTGCGCTCGTTGAGGAGGATGCCGTTGATGGCGTTCCGTGGTCCGAAGGTGTGGCTGTGGCGCTGGCGGCGCAACCCGCTCAGGCGTCGTGCCGACATGGTGGAGGCCTGGGTGCTGCTCGGCGCCTGGGGGCTCACCGTCCTGGCCGGGGTGCTCGCCGGTCTGGTGACGGCCCGCACGGTCGAGCAGGGGCTGGCCCGGGAACGCCTGGAGTGGCGGCCCGTCGTGGCGCGGGTCATCGGAAAGGCGCCGGGATCCGCCACATCGGACGTTGGGGCTTCGGGCGGCGAGCGGGTGTGGGCGAAGGTGCGCTGGACCGTGGCCGACGGCTCCCTGCACACCGGCCAGGCACGGGTCGCGCCCGGCAGCGGGGCCGGCACACCGGTCACCGTCTGGACGGACCCGCAGGGCCACCTCGTCACCAGACCCGCCACCGCCTCCCAGGCCCGTCTCCGCGCCGGCCTGATAGGCACCCTGGGCGGTGTGAGCGCGGCGGTCGTCCCCTTCGTGGCCGGCCGCGCCCTGCGCGGCCGCCTGGAACGACGCCGCATGGACCGATGGGACACGGAGTGGGCCCGCCTGGGCCCCCAGTGGGGCCGGATGACGGGCTGATCCCGGGCCGGCTCCGCCCGCCGGGGCGACACCACTCGGCGCACAGGGACCGAACAAGGGGCGGGACGGTCGAATGACGGCCGACCGACGGCGCGCCGTGGGCCCATGGCCGGGCGAGGGCCGGCGTCCGCCTGCTGATCAGGCCGCTCGAGCGGCGTGGCGCTGCCGCGGGCTCGCGTCGCGCGCGTCTGTGCTCAGTGCTTGCGCGGCGCGGTGGCCCGTGCGGTGGGAGCGGGCGCCGGCCGTCGGCCCGGCTTGCGAACACCGCAACTCCGGCGCGTTCGGAGCCGCAAGCCTGGGCCCGTGGCTGCGTGCCGACGGTCCCCTCGGGCGAGGGCGGGCGTCAGCGGCGCCCTGATTGGCTGGCCTGTGCCGTGGAGGGCCCGCGTCGACGGCCCGGCGCGTGAGCGAACGTCATCACCCCGGCGCCCCCTACCCGTCCCCCAACACCTCGCGGCACCTCCTCAGCAACCTCTCGTCCTTCAGGATGTCGTGGCTGCCGTAGCCGCCCGTTCGGGCCGTGTGGCGGCGAGGGGTGGCGAGTTCCATGGTCACCAGGTCCCACAGGGGTGCGCCCGCGGGGCCCATCTCGGTGAGGAGCGCGGCCGTTGTGCCGCGCGTGCGGGGGTTCTCCGTCCAGGCGGAACGGAGGACGGGGAGCACGGGCTCGGGGTCACCGGCGATGTGCCAGAAGGCGTACGCGGCGGCCGTCCGTTCCCACAGCCGGTCCGACTCGGTCATGCGGCGCAGCGCGGGCAGCGCGGGGCGGGCCTCGGGACCGAGGCGGGCCAGCTCCGCGGCGGCGGCGCGCCGACGGCCGGACCGGTCGTGCGTCAACTCCCGTAAGAAGACGGGGAGCACGGCGGAGGCGTCCCCCTCCGCCGACCACAGCGCCCCCGCCGCCACGGCCGCGCACCCGGCGTTCAGCAACCCCCGCAGGTCCGGCACCGCCACGCGCGCGGCCGGCCCGAACGACCCCAGGGTGCGGACCGCGTCCGTCACCACGGCCTCCCGGGGACCGGCGCCGCCCGGCGTGCCCCGCAGCAGCCGCAGCACCTCCCCGACGGCCTCCGTGTGGCCCAGGGTCCGGAGCGCCGACAGCAGCGGTACGGCACGGTCGGTGACGTCGGGGGAGTCGAGGGCCACCCGGCCGAGCCCGCGGCGCAGCGCGGGAGCCAGCGGAGCCGCGGACCCGCCGAGATGGACGATCACTTGTCCGAGGTCGTCGGGTACGACCGGCCCCGCGAGCACCTCGGCCAGCAGCGGCACCGCCCGCGGATCACCGCTTCTGGCGAGGGCCTTGAGCGGGCCGCCCAGCGTCGGTGCCCCGCGTTCCCACCGGTTGACCCGCAGTCCGGGCCGCTCGGTCAGCAGCGCGGCGAGGTCGTCGGCGGCGGGCGCGGCCAGCTCGAACAGCTCCGACAGGACGGACACCGAGGCGTCCCGCAACTGGTCCTGCTCCGCCCACAGCTGGGCACCGATCAGCGCGACCGGTTCGCAATGGTCGGCGCGCCACTCGCGGAACAGCGCCGCCGACATCCACACCGCGTTGCACCGGTCGATCGGGTCCGGGCTGGTCAACTGCCCGCTGAGCAGGGCGGTCCGGTCGGTCACCCGGCCGCCGAGGGCGGTGTGGAGCGTCCGCAGCAGGTGCGAGCCCTCCTCGTCCGACGGGCGCAGGCGCCGTATCCGGCCGACGAGCGTGTCCGTCTCGGCCCGGTCCGGCCCGCCGCAGCGCTGCTCGGACCTGTCCCGGAGCAGCCGCACCACGGTGGGGACCAGATCGGCCGGGAGCCGGTCCGGCGCGCCGAGCGCGAGCTGGCCGAGCGCGGCGAGCCGCAGGCCGGGGTGGTACGGCGGAGCGCTCTGCGCGGCCAGGAGGTCCACCGCCGCGGCGGCGTGCCCGGGGTGGCACCGTGCGAACTGGCCGAGGCTCTCGGTCACGGCGAGCAGCACCCGGCCGTCCCGCTCGACCGTGAGCCGCTGCCGCAACAGGTCCAGCACGCGTGCCGGTTCGTCCAGGAACCGTACGAGCGCCCCGGGCGCCGCCCGCCGCACCCCCGCGTCCGGGTCCCCGGCCAGCGCAACGAAGGCCTCCGCGCCCGCGCGCACCGCGGTGTGCGCCGGTGCGCGGCCGGCTCCGGCGCACTCCTCGCCGATGCTGACCAGCAGCTCGACTATGCCGCCCCGGTCCGGCACCTCCGCGCGGGCCATGAGGCCGAACAGGAACGGCACGCAGGCCAGCGTCGAGTCGTACACGTTCCCCTGGTGGTGCACCGAGCCGTACATCCCGTCGAGCGCTGTCTCCCGCTCGGCCGGGTCCGCGGAGGCGAGTCCCCGCAGCAGCGCGGGCACGTCCTGCGCGCTGCCGTACGCGTGCCGCAGCGAAGCCCAGTCGACCTCGTCGATCCCCGTGAACACGTTGTCCTCCCCAGGCGATTGCCACCTGATCGCGAGTCTGCACCACGGCACTGACAACGAAGCGGAGTCGCGCGGCGACTGTGTGCGATCCGTCGGCTGTCACCGGCCACGGAGCGCGCGCCCGGCGGGAGGGATCAGTTTCCGCCGGGCAGCGCCCGCTCCAGGATCGTGTCGAGGTCGGCCGCGCCGGACAGCGTGCCGAAGGCGTGCCCCCAGTCGCCGCCGAGCCGGCTCGCGCAGAAGGCGTCGGCGACCGCGGGCGGAGCGTGCCGGACGAGGAGGGAGGCCTGCAGGGCCAGGGCCATCAGCTCCACCAATCGGCGGGCGCCGGACTGATCGGTTTCGGCCAATCGGTCCTTCAGCCGGGCCACGGCCGCGTCCAGGCGTGCGTCCGCCCCCTGCGCCAGGGCGAGTTCGGCGAACAGGGCCTCCGCGGTGCCGGGCTCGCGGCCGAGCGCCCGCAGCACGTCGAGCGCGTTGACGTTCCCCGACCCCTCCCAGATCGACAGCAGGGGTGCCTCCCGGTAGTGGCGGGGCATGCCCGAGTCCTCGACATAGCCGTTGCCGCCCAGGCACTCCAGGGCCTCCGCCGTGAAGGCCGGGCCCCGCTTGGTGACCCAGTACTTGCCGACCGCGGTCGCGATCCGCCGGAACGCCTGTTCCCCGGCGTCCCCGCGCACCGCCCGGTCGGCCGCCCCGGCGAGCCGCAGCGTGAGCGTGGTGGCGGCCTCCGACTCCAGCGCGAGATCGGCCAGGACGTTTCGCATCAGCGGCTGGTCGACCAGCCGGGCGCCGAACGCGCTGCGGTGCCGCGCATGGTGGCCCGCCTCGACGAGCGTCTTGCGCATCAGCGTCGCCGAGGACATCACGCAGTCCAGCCGGGTGCAGTTGACCATCTCGATGATCGTCTTCACGCCCCGGCCCTCGGGACCCACCAGCCAGGCCACGGTCCCGTCGAACTCCGGCTCGGAGGAGGCGTTGGACCGGTTGCCCAGCTTGTCCTTCAGCCGCTGGATGCGGAACGTGTTCCGGCTGCCGTCGGGCAGGATGCGCGGCACCAGGAAGCAGGACAGCCCCTCCGGAGCCTGGGCCAGCACCAGGAACACATCGCACATGGGCGCCGACGTGAACCACTTGTGCCCGCGCAGGGTGTACACACCGGGCTCGGCGGTGGGCGTGGCCACGGTGGTGTTCGTACGGACGTCGGAGCCGCCCTGCTTCTCCGTCATGCCCATGCCCGCGAGCAGCCCTCGCTTCTCGGTGGGCACCCGCAGCCCCGGCTCGTACTCGCGGCTCGTGAGCAGCGGTTCGTAGACCTTGGCGAGCTCCGGCTGGGCGCGCAGCGCGGGGACGGCCGCGTACGTCATCGACGTCGGACAGCCGTGGCCGGCCTCGGTGTGACCCCACACCAGCCCGCCCGCGGTACGGGCGACGTGGGCGCCCGGCCGGGCGTCCGCCCACGGCGCGCCGGCCAGACCCTCGGCGACCGCGACCCGCATCAGGTGGTGCCAGCTGGGGTGGAACTCCACCTCGTCGATCCGGTTGCCGTACCGGTCGTGCGTGCGCAGCTCGGGCTCGTGCCGGTTGGCCTGTTCACCCCACTCCTGCGCCTGGGCGCTGCCGGCGCTCAGGCCGAGGCGCCGTACCTCTTCCTCGGCCCAGCCGGCTTCCTCGCGGCGCAGCCCTTCGAGGAGGGCCGGGTCCTCGGAGGCGTCGTAGGGAGCCAGGGGGGAGGCCTGGTTGGTGACGTCGTGGGTGGCGTACTGCGGCTGAGGCCGTGCGGGTGTCGAGACCATACGGTCATGTTGCACGCTTCCTGCGGTTGTAGCAATGATGCAACAAGAAGGCGCACGTACAGTACGTGTCCATGCGGATGAACGTGTCAGTGCAGCCCGGCGAGGCCGACCTGCGGCCGCTGTCCGCGCGATCGGTCGTGCTGAGCCTGCTGCTGGGCACGCATCCGCCGGAGCTTCCGGTGAAGGACCTCGTGCGGCTGGTGGAGCCCTTCGGTGTCGGCGGCTCCACCCTGAGGGCCGCGCTCAGCCGGATGGTGGCCGTCGGCGACCTGCGGCGCACGGACGCCGTCTACGGGCTCAGCGACCGGCTGCTGGCCCGCCAGCGCCGCCAGGACGAGGCGCTGCACCCCCGCACGCGCGCGTGGGAGGGCGACTGGGAGATGGTGGTGATCACGGCGACCGGCCGCGGCCCCGCCGAACGCGCCGAGCTGCGCGCCCGGTTGACCGCCCTGCGCCTGGCCGAGCTCCGCGAGGGCGTGTGGCTGCGGCCCGCCAACCTGGTCCGCTCCCTGCCGGACGACCTGGAGCGGGTGGCCCGGTCCTACGGCGCCCGCCCCGACGGTTCCGCGCACGAGCTGGCCGCCCGCCTGTGGCCGCTCGACGCCTGGGCCGACACCGCCCGTGCGCTGCTCGCCCATGTCACCGAGTCCCACCGCCCGGCCGATCTGCTGACCGCCTTCGCCGCGGTCGTACGCCATCTGCTCACCGACCCCGTCCTGCCTCCCGGGCTCCTGCCCGCCGACTGGCCGGGAGAGGCCCTGCGCACCGCGTATGCGGACTATCAGCGGGAGCTGGCCCGGTCAGTCAGGTGATCTCTGGGTCCGGCGGCGCGGCCTTTGCCCCACGGGTGGTAGAGCACGTATGTGAGCGCTCAACCGCCGTCCGGCCCGCCGCCCGGTCCGCTGCACGGAGCGTCGGAGCCCGGACCGCCGCCGCCCCCTCCTCCCGCTCCGCCTGCTGCTCGGCGACCTTGGTGGCGTGGCGTGCCCGCGCTCGTCGTCGCGGTGCTCGCCGTCGTCGGCATCGCGGTGGTGTTCGCGATGTCCAGGGGTGGCGAAGGCGGCACGAAACAGGACCCCAGCACCGCCGCGTCGGCTCGCGAGATCACGAGACGCGTGGCACTGACCCCCGCGGACTGGGGATCCGGTTTCACCCGGAGCGATCACTACGAGAACGAGGAGAAGTCCGAGGGCGTGACCGATCCCGACTGCAACTACGTGACGCAGCCGATCGTGAACGCGCTGGCCGCCCTGCAGCGCGGCGTCAGGAAGGAGGACAGGACGGTCTATGCGAACTCGACGGTCGTGGTCTACCGGAACGCGAGCTCCGCTCAGGCGGACGTCGCTCGGCTGCGCTCGGACGTGCAACGGTGCCCGATGGAGAAGGAAGCCGCGAGCAAGGCGAGATGGGAGAGCGTCCACCAGGTCGACGTCCCGCGGCCGACGGGCTTCGACGAGGTGGTGGGGGAGGAGGGCCACCTGGTCGCCGACGAGAACGGCCGGCCGGCGGACGCGTACTACACGTATCTCACCGGCCGCAAAGGGCGCTACCTGGTGCAGACGTATGTCACCCGCGGCGGCACCCCGGCGCAGAACCGCAGTGACGCCACGAATGCGCTCTCCCTCATGCTGAGCCGCCTATAGCGCGCAGGTCACACCGACCGGTGATACTGCTCCGGCACCCGCACCTCGCCCCCGAGCTCGCGTGCCGCCAGCCGCGGCCAGGACGGGTTGCGGAGCAGCTCGCGGCCCAGCAGTACCGCGTCCGCCTCGCCGTTGGCCACGATCTTGGCCGCCTGCTCGGCATCCGTGATCAGGCCCACGGCGGCGACCGGCATCGGGGTCTCGGCCTTCACCCGGGCGGCGAAGGGAACTTGGTAGCCGGGGGCGACGGGGATGCGGACGCCGGAGGCGTTGCCGCCGGTGGAGACGTCGAGCAGGTCGATGCCGTGGGTGTGCAGTTCGCCCGCGAAGCGGACCGTGTCGTCCGGGGACCAGCCGTTCTCCTCCAGCCAGTCGGTCGCGGAGATGCGGAAGAACAGCGGCTTGTCGTCCGGCCACACCGCCCGTACGGCGTCGACGACCTCCAGGGCGAAACGGGTGCGGTTCTCGTACGAGCCGCCGTACGCGTCGGTGCGGTGGTTGGAGTGCGGGGAGAGGAATTCGCCGATCAGATAGCCGTGTGCGCCATGGATCTCGGCGATCTCGAAACCGGCGTCGAGGGCGCGGCGGGCGGCGGCCGCGAACTGCTCGACGATCGCCCGGATCTGATCCACCGTCAACTCGTCCGGCACCGGGTGCCCGTCGTCGAACGCGACCGGGCTCGGCGCCAGCGGCTGCCAGCCGTGCGCCTCCGGGCCGACCGGTGCGCCGCCCTTCCAGGGCCGGTCCGTGGAGGCCTTGCGGCCGGCGTGCGCGAGCTGGACCGCGGGCACGGTGCCCTGCGCCGCCAGGAAGCTGGTGATCCGGCGGAACGCCTCGGCCTGCGTGTCGTTCCAGAGGCCCAGGTCGTACGGCGAGATCCGGCCCTCGGGGGAGACGGCCGTGGCCTCGACGACGATCAGACCGGCGCCACCGGTCGCGCGGGCCGCGTAGTGGGCGAAGTGCCAGTCGTGCGGGGCGCCGGCCAGCGGGCCCTCGGGGGCGGCCGAGTACTGGCACATCGGGGGCATCCAGACCCGGTTCGGGATGGTCACTTCGCGCAGGGCGTAGGGCTCGAAGAGCGCGCTCACGGCGGACTCCATTCGTCGCGGGGCCAGTGGCAGGCTCGTACGATAACCATCGTAGTACAGTGGATGTCAAACTACGATGCTTCTCGTACAATGAAGGTGCCGATCAGCCGAAGTGGAGCCGCCGCCGTGACCAGTAGCACCGACGCGACCAGTCGCGCGCTTCCGCATCCGAGCTGCGACGAGATCCGTCTGGAGGCCGTGCTGCACGCGCTCTCCGATCCGCTGCGGCTGCAGATCGTGCGCGATCTCGCCACCGACGGCGGTGAGCTCTCGTGTTCGCACTTCGACCTGCCGGTCACCAAGTCCACGACCACGCACCACTTCCGGGTGCTGCGCGAGAGCGGAGTGATCCGGCAGGTCTACCGGGGCACGGCCAAGATGAACGGCCTGCGCAGGGAGGACCTGGAGCAGCTCTTCCCGGGACTCCTCGACAGCCTCCTCGCCGCCGCCGACCGTCAGGCGGTCCGTCTCGGGGGTGACGGCTGAGCCGGCACGATCGCCGCGACCGGGCCGCGTACATCCCGAACCGGCCTGCCTACGAGGCCGCCGTCCGTGCCGCCGTCAGCAGCGAGTCCCAGTCGGCCAGCTTGACCACGCTGCGGCCCAGCGACGCCCCGAGTTCCGCCTCGGCCCGCTCGATGGCCTGCCAGCCCGCCCACGCGACCGGCTCGATCCCCGCAGCCCGCAGCGCCGCGACGGGGTCCACCGGCACGTCCCGGCGTTCGAGCACGGGAGCGTCCGCCAGCAGGGACGTCGCCGTCTCCTTGGCGCAGGGGCGGTTGGTGCCGATGACACCGGTCGGACCGCGCTTGATCCACCCGGACACATACTCGCCCGGGGAGGCGAGGCCGTCGCGCACGACGCGGCCCTCCTCGTTCGGCACGGTGCCGGTGCGCGGGTCGAACGGCAGCCCTGCCAGTGGCACTCCGCGATATCCCACCGAGCGCAGCACCAACTGCGCCTCGATGTCCTCGAAGCGACCCGTGCCGGTCACCCCGCCGTGCCCGTCCGGCGCGGTCCGCTCGAAGCGCACCGCGCCCACCCGCCCATCCTCGGCGAGGAGTTCGACGGGACGCAGGAAGAAGCGCAGCCCGATGTGGCGTGCCGCGTCCCCGGGCGGCCGGTCCGCCCAGCCGCGCAGCACCTCCACGTTGCGGCGCTGCGGCGCGGGCAGTCCCGACGGGTCGGTGTAGGCCGGGTCCAGCGTCAACTCGGCCCGGTCGACGGCGACTTCGGTGTCGGGCAGGCCGCCCAGCTCGCGCAGCTCCTTCGTGGTGAAGCGGGCCTGCGAGGGGCCTCGCCGGCCCACCATGTGCACGTCGGTCACCCGGCTCGCGGCCAGTGTCGTCAGCGCCGCCTGCGGCATGTCGGTGGGGTTCAGCTCCGCCGCCCCGCGGGCCAGCATCCGCGTCACGTCGACCGCGACATTGCCCACGCCGATGACCACGGCCGACCTGACCTCGTGGACGAAGTCCTCGGGCCGGGAGTCGGGATGCGCGCTGTACCAGGACACGAACTCGGTCGCCGACCAGCTGCCCGGCAGATCCTCGCCGGGAATGCCCAGGTGCCGGTCGGTCGCGGCGCCCACGCAGTACACCACCGCGTGGTACAGCTCCCGCAGCCGGTCCACCGGCAGCCCGCGGGGGCCGCCGATCTGCACGCCACCGAGGAACCTCACCCGGTCGTGCTCCAGGACCGTCCGCAGGTTTCCCTGCAGCGACTTGATCTTCTCGTGGTCCGGTGCCACGCCGTAGCGCACCAGACCGTACGGACACGGCAGCCGGTCCAGGACGTCGACTCGCACCTCGGAGTCCTGCTGGATCAGGCTCTGGGCGGTGTAGCACCCGCTCGGCCCGGAGCCGACAATGGCGACACGCAGCACGGCGGAACCCCTTCCCCGGAAGGCCGGAGGAGATCGCTGATGGCTCCAGCATTGCACCGCAAGGGCTCCGCTGACAGGGTGCAGGCGGGTGATGTGGACGCGTGTCCATTCGTATGGATTGTGATCATGCGGTTACGTTCCGTGTGTGCTAGACGCATCCTTTCTTAATCTTTCCGCCCGTTGTGCGGCGGACGGCGCGGTGACCGTCCAGCCCGCGTGGGCGGTGCGGGAGCGCGGGGAGCGCACGTCCTGGTTCCATGTCCTGCTGGCCTTCGCCGACGGCGCCCGGGTCGACGCACTGGCCGTGGTGACCGGGGCAAGCGTCTCCATCGAGGACGTCAGGGCCCAGCCCGCCCTCTCCCTGGCCGACCTGACGGTCCTCGCCGACTGGATCGAGACACCGCTGTTCGAGGCGTGCGGCATGAAGACGAAGGCCGGGGCGGAGACGAACGCCGCCGGGGAGACGGTTGCCGGGACAGGGACGGCGTACGGCATCGACCACGCCAGGCCGCTCGGCCCGAGCCGTGCCCGCCCCACATGGCCGCGGGGCGTCGAGGGGCGCCGGCTCGTCGCGGAGAAGTACCGCGCCGCCCGGGACGAGGGGCTCGACCCCGTCCTCGCGGTGATGTGCGCGACCGGGCGCAGTCGCCGCAGGTCGCTCCGGCTCATCGCCCGGGCGCGGGAAGCGGGCCTGCTGACGCCCGGTCACGCACGGCGCTGACGGCCGGGTCCGGTCACTCCGGCCGGTCGTCCGTCGCGAAGAACCGCGACAGATCCTTCTCGCACGTGCTGCCGGGCGGCTCGGTCCCGGGCGGCATGCCCAGCTCCCAGTCGAGCCGGTAGCGCTTGAACAGCTCCGCCCGCAGGACGGGGATCTGCATCGGCACTCCGGGGATCAGCGCCGCGTACACGGCGCCCATGAGCAGCGCGCGCAGCATCGGGTAGTCGGTCGCGACGTCCTGCGAGCCGTACCGGGCGACGGTGTCGCTGAGCAGCTCCGACAGGCGCCGCTGCTCCGGGCACTGCACGAACCCCTGGGCCTGCAGCAGTCCGGCCATGTGCTGCCGCATCAGTACGGGCCGGTCGCGGGCCAGTCCCAGGATCGCGTCGATGGCCCTGGCCAGCTGCTCCCGGCCGTCCTCGGTGTGCGGCTCGCGCTCCAGGGCCTCCTGCAGCGTCCGGTGCATCAGCCGGTGCACCGCGGACTGCACCAGCTGGCGTTTGCCGGGGAAGTAGTACGACACCAGTCCGCGTGCCGAACCCGCCCGGTCCGCGATGTCACCCAGGGTCGTGGCCTCGAAACCGTGCTCGCCGACCAGCTCGACCGCGGCCTGCAGGAGCCGCTCCCGGGAACGACGGCGCAACTCTTCATTGACCGAGGCGCTGCGCGGGGACATGCTGTAACTCCTGCGTTGACTGGCTGCCAGCCAACTATACTCAACGCGGGAGGCCCGGCTTCTGCGCGGGTCCGCTCAGAGCTGCCGTCCGTCTGGGGCGACGCGGGGGATCGTCTCAGGCGGGCGGCGTTTTCCTTCTTACGACGGTGAACCGGGGGCGGGCCGGCCCATCAGGTTCAGCACCGGCAGCAGTGCGTCCGGTCGCTCGGCGCACGGCAGATGGTCCACGAAGTGCACCCGGCAGCCCAGCGCGCTCGCGCCACCGTCCGCGGGGCGGCTGTCGCCGACCATCAGTACGTCCCGCGGATCGGCGCCGAGGGCCTCGCAGGCGGCGGAGAACAGCCGCGGGTCCGGCTTCTGGACGCCGTGTTCGTACGACAGGACGTACGCGTCCACGTAGGGGTCGAGACCGTGCTCGCGGAACACCGGGCGCAGATCCCAGCCGATGTTGCTGACGATGCCCACCCCGATCCCGCGCTCGCGGAGCGTTTGCAGCACTTCGGCGGCGTCGGGGTAAGGGGACCATGCGGCCGGGGACATGTGCCGCTCGTACAGCGCTTCGTGCAGCGCGGGGTCGGGGAGCGGGACCCGGCGGGACAGACCCGTGTACGCGGCCCGGTGCGACTCGGCGCTCTCGTCGCGCACCGCCCACACCTCGGCGAGCTCCTCGGGCAGCTCGACCGGCAACGCCCCGCCCGGCAGCGCACCCGCCGTCTCCAACGCCCGTGCCGTCTCGATCAGTTCCGGCTCGGAAAGACTGAAGACCGTCTCGGCCAGTACGGCGCGCAGCCATGACTCGGTGGACTCGATACGGAAGAGGGTCCCGGAGAAATCGAAGAGGACGGCAGCCATGTGCCGGACCCTACCGGCGGTCCGTCCGGGGCATGGCCGGGGTCCGGCGCGTGTCGGTTCGGCGGAGCGGGTCGCAAAGCACCCCGGAACTTGCCGGCCGGCCACCCAGCGGCCCCTCGTACACCACCACCGCCACGGCCACCACCAGCGCCCCCAGCAGCCACCCGCCCACCACGTCCGAGAACCAGTGCACCCCCAGCCACACCCGGGTCAGGCCGACCCCGACGACGGAGACCACCGCCACCGTGAGCGCCGTACGCCACAGCACGCGCCCGGCGCCGAAGTGGCGCAGCAGCCACAGCAGCAGGCCGCACACCACCGTGGCGGTCATCGCGTGACCGGAGGGGAAGGCCGCGTAGTGGGCGGAGTCGACGGGGTCCGGCCAGACCGGGCGCGGGCGGCCGACAGCCGCCTTCAGCGCCTGCTGCGCCACCGTGCCCAGTGCGCAGACGACCTCCAGCCACAGTGCCGCCCGCCACGCCGAGCGGCGCCACACCAGCCACAGCGCGGCCGCCGCGGCCACCAGGCGCATGGTCAGCGGGTCCCAGACCCAGTCCGTGAGGATGCGGAAGAAATGCGTGAGGCCGTGTTCGTCGAGCGCCCAGCGGTGGGTGGTGCGGGCGATGTGCCCGTCCAAGGTCATCAGGGGGCGCCACTCGACCGCGACCAGGGTCAGCAGCGCCGCACAGAGCACGGTCAGGGCGGCGACGGCGAGGACGGCCGGGCGGGTCGGGCGGTGCATGCCGTGATCTTCCCCGACGCGTGGGGCAGGAGGCCAGCCCCGGAGCTCGCCGACGGCTCAGCCGAGGGCGCGCAGCCCCGGGACGAGCGTCACCAGCACCGGGATCACCGGCACGAGCGCCGCTGCCGCCGTCAGCTTCAGGCGGCGCAGCGCGGTCAGCCGGTCCGGGGGAGTGAGCAGCCGGTGCACCCGCTCCGGGACATGGGTCTGCGAGGTGGCGCCGGGGCCGAACACACCCCGGTCCTCGTTGAGTTCGACCAGCGCCAGCGCGATGGTCAGCCGGCCGAAGCGGCGCGATGCCATGTCGTCGGCGGCCAGCTCGACCAGCCGGTGCATCTCCTCGCGGAACGCGGCGAACACCGGGACCTGCGGGAATCCGCTCGCCAGCGCGCCCGAGCAGTACAGCAGCCAGTGGTGCCGAGCCCGTGCGTGACCCTGCTCATGGGCGAGTACGGCGTCCAGCTGCCGCCCCTTCAGGCGAAGCAACGCGGCCGTGGTGATGACGAGTTGAGGTGCGGCGCCGGGCAGCCACCAGGCGCCCGGCCGCTCTCCCTCCAGCACGACGAGCCGTCCGCCCACCGGCTCCTCGCCCGGCAACAGCGGAGCGCGCACCAGGAGTTCCGCCCGCCGACGGCGCCGCCGCGCCCCGGCCCGTACGACCTCGCGGACCAGCATCGCCCCGCTCCACAGCCCGCCGCAGGCGAGCGCCACCGCGGTCGCCGCCGCCCAGGGGCCGGTCGAGCCGAGGCCGTACGCGTCCACGACGGCGCTCGGGGCCGGCGCGAACACATGCCCGCGCACCGCCTGCCAGGCCGCCGCCGCGCTGAGGGTCATCGACAGCGCGCAGCACAGCAGTACGGCCGCCACGACGCACTGCCACACCCACAGCGCGACCACCGGTTCCCGGTCCGGCCAGTCGGCCCGGGCGAGCAGCCGGGGAGCGACGACGGCGGTCAGGGCGCCGAGCAGCAGCAGTGCCACGGGGACCATCATGAACAACAGCCTAGGAGCGTCGGGCCGCCCGCGGGTACGGTCCGTCGCGGCAAGTGACGCAGACAACGCTTTCGTACGGCGCGCCGCACGGCGCCCGTCACAGCGTGAGCAGCATCGCCAGCATCCCGATCCCCATCGACAGCCGGCACGCCCGGGCCAGCTCCGGCCGGTCCCCCCATCCGGCGACGACCCCGGTGGATCCCGCCGCGGTGGCGGGGATCAGCCGGACGCCGGACAGCAGCACATAGCCGGTGAAGTAGACGAGCAACAGCCCCGTCACCACGGGCACCCCGGTGCCGCCGTGCGCATGGTGATGAGGTTCCGGGGCGCCGGCCATCACGACCGCCATGTAGACCATCGCCGCGGTGCCCACCAAGTGGTGCAGATGGTGCGGGTGGCCACGCGCGGCCCACAGGGCGCGCAGCGCGGCCGCGCCGAACACCACCGCGTACAGCGGCCACGTCCACGACGGCGGGGTGAACACCGCCGCCGGCACGGCCATGGCGGCCATGCCGAATCCCATCAGCGCCTCGCCGCCCGCGGCGCGCCGCTGCTCCTCGACGCTGCTGCGCATCCGCAGCAGACAGTAGGCGCCGGTCGCCGCACACAGCGCGACCAGCAGCCAGCCGGGCGAAGCCGGTCCGTGCACGCGCACCTCCCCGCTTTGCGCTTCACGATCCGTCCATGGTTGCGATGCCCGCGACATGCGGCGCGCACGCAAGCGCAAAGAGGTACACGGGGAGCACTCGGCGGAGCACGGCAGGTGTCGAAGGGGTGCGGGTGGGCCTACGGTAGATGCTTCACCTATAAAACACATGCTAAATTGTTGGAATGAGCAGTGCGACCCCTCTCCGCCTCCCTCTCGCCGGGGTGCTGCGCCTCGGTCGTCCCTCGGACATCTGGTTCAAGCCCGCGTTCAGCGTGGTCGCCGCGGTCGCCCCGCCCAATCTCACCCTGGTGGTGGCGCTCGGCAGACTCGACCTCGCGATGTACACGATGGCCGGATCCCTGTGCGCGCTCTACGGCCACAACCGCCCGTACGCCGCACGGGCCCGCGCCCTGGCCCTGGTGGTGCTCGGCATGGTCGGCGGGCTCGCGGTGGCCCTGGTTGCCGCGTCGCTCACCACCGACGCCGTCGCCCTGGTCACCGCCGGCGCGCTCATGGCCGCCGTGCAGAAGGCGCTGTGCGACGCCGGCCGCGTCGGCCCGCCCGGGAACGTGGTGCTGACCTTCATCAGCTCCGCCTCGCTCTTCGCCCCGCAGACCCTCGGTCAGGTGCCCGGCCATGTGGGGCTCGCGCTCGCGGCGGGCGGCTGGGCCTGGCTGGTCGGCATGGCGCCGGGGCTGGTCCGCCCGCACGGCCCCGAGCGCCGCGCCACCGCCCACGCCCTGAGGGCCGCCGCCGCGTACGCCGCCACGCGCGGCACCGCCGACGGGCATGCCCGGACCCGAGCCGCCGCGGCCGCGGCCGTGCAGGCCGCCTGGCAGTCGCTGCTCGCCACGGGCGCCCGCCCGGACCGCGCCCGCCGTGCCCTCGAACGGCTCGTCGTCCGCGCCGAGGTCGCCCTCGCCGCGCCCGCGGACGCGGACCCCGACCGGCTGCGCGCCTGGGCCCGCGACCTGCGCGGCACCGGACGCATCCCGCGCGCCGACCACCCCGAGGAGGCCGCCGACGAACTCCTCGGCGTGGACGCCGAACTCGCCGCCCCGCGCCCTCCGCTGTGGCGCAGGCTCGGCCCGCTCACCCCGATCGCCGCCCGCACCGCCCTGGGCTGCGCCCTCGCCGGATACGCCTCCCTCGCCCTCGGTGTGGGCCGCCCCTACTGGGCCCTGGTCACCGCGGCCTCCCTCTACCAGGCCAATGTCACCCTCACCTGGAGCCGGGGCGTCCAGCGGGTCGTCGGCAACCTCGTCGGGGTCCTCGTCTTCGCCGCGGTCGTCCCGCTCGCCCATCTCCACCCGGCGGCCCTCGTGCTGTGCTGCGTGGCCTTCAACTTCGGCGCCGAGGCCCTGATCGGCCGCAACTACTGGCTCGGCAGCGTCTGCGTCACCCCGATGGCCCTGCTGATCACCGAATTCGCCCGGACGCAGGACTCGGGCCGGCTGATCACCGAACGGATCGCGGACACCCTCGTGGGCGCGCTGGTCGGGTTCGCCGCGGCCGTGGCCGTCACCAACCGGCGGGCCGGCGACCGCGTCGAGCACGCGCTGACCGCCGTCGAACGGGCCCGTGAGCACGCGGCACGACTCCTGGCCGAGCCGCATCCGGCGCCCCGGACCCTGGAGTCGGCCCGCCGCTCACTCGTCGCCGCGCTGGCCGAACTGCGCGCCACGGCCGACGCCGCGTCCGGCGAGTGGTGGCAACGTGCTCTCCCCCAGGAGCGGGTCGTGCTCGTCGAGCAAGCCGGACACCGTACGCTCGCCGCGACGGTACGACGCACGGGGCTGCAGTCCCGGGCCGGTACGAAGGCTACGAAGACTGCGCAGTCGACAACGACAACGGAGGACGTACGGCCATGACGGCGACGAACGGACGACCGGCGGCCGGCAACGACGCGGCGAGGGGTGACACCGTCGCCGTGGTCGTCCGGCAGTGGCAGGCCGTCCACCCCGAGCTGGACACCGGGCCCATGGAGATCATCGGCCGCATCAACCGCTGCGCCGCCCTCCTGCAACAGGCCGAGGACGCCCCACTGCGCCGCGCCGGCCTCAGCCGACCCGAGTTCGACCTGCTCGGCGCGCTGCGCCGCACCGGCCACGAACTGACCCCCAGCGAGCTGGCCCGGGAGACCTTCTCCTCGGGCGCGGCCGTCACCAAGCGCCTCAAGCATCTGACCGAGCGCGGTCTCGTCGAACGCCGCGGCGACACCCGCGACCGGCGGGTGGCCCACGTCCGCCTCACCGACAACGGCCGTGACCTCGTCGACGGCATCCTCCCCGAGCAACTGGCCTACGAGACGGCCGTACTGTCGGCGCTCGCTCCCGAGGGACAGGGACAACTGGCCGGCCTGCTGGCCGAGTTGCTGAGCCGACTCGAAGGCCGGATCGGCGTGCTGCCCGTCTGAGGCACCGGGCGCAACCCCCATGGGCAGCGCTCGGCGTACGCACCGGTCGTCGACCGGGTGACGGTGACTCCGTTGGTCGGGTCAGCCCCGGTCGACCTCCGCGTACACCCCGAAGGCCGCACCCTGCGGATCCCGCAGCACCCCGATGCGCCGGACGTTCCGCATCGACATCGGCTCCGCCAGGACCGAACCGCCCGCGGCGACCGCCACCTGCACCGTCGCGTCCACGTCCGTGACCGCGAAGTACGGCATCCAGTGCGGCGGCACCTCGGGCGGGAAACGGTCGCCCATGTCCGTCATTCCGCCGAAGTCCTCGCCGCCGATGCCCCACTGCGTGTACCACTGCGAGGAGTTGACGGTCCATCCGAAGACCGTGGTGTAGAAGTCCCGCGCCCGGTCGGTGTCGCGGGTCGCGAGCTCGACCCAGCCCAGCGAACCGGGCGCGTTGAACAGCCCGGCACCCGGGAACGCGCGCGCCTGCCACAGCTGGAAGGCCGCGCCCGTCGGGTCCAGGGCCACGGCGAAGCGGCCGACGTCGAAGACGTCCATCGGGCCGAGGACCACGGTCCCGCCCGCCTCCTCGACCTTCCGTGCCGCCGCGTCCGCGTCCGCCACCGCGAACGACACGTTCCACGCGACCGGTTGGGACTCCTGGTACAGCGGGGTGAGCGCGGCGACCGCCGCGTCGCCCATGTGCGCGACCGTGTAACCCCCCGCCTCCTGGCGCGGATCCGTCTCCGGAAGCCAGCCGAACAGGTCCGTGTAGAACCGCTTGGCGCCCTCCAGGTCATTCGTCCCCAGCTCCGTCCAGCAGGGTCCGCCGGTCACCGGCTTGTCGAACTTCATGGCACTCCTCCGGGCGCGGAACCGTCCCCTCTCAGCACGCTAGTCCCGCCGTCCGGCACCGGCCATCGGGAAACCCCTCGCGCGGCGCCCCGGCACGGCCGTACGCTCCTTCCGTACCGCACCGCATGGCGGCCTCCCACGACGGTTCCCGACCGGAGGTCACGCATGCCCGAGGTACGCCCCTTCCACCGCGACGACCGCGACCAGCTCACGGACCTGGTGAACGCCCATGTGGCCGCCGTCGTCCCCGGTGTCTCCGTCTCCGTGAACACCGTGCTCAGCAGCCTGGAGCGGCGGCCGGACGAGTTCCTCACCGACCCGTGGGTGAGCGAGCGCATCACGCTGGTCGCCGAGCAGCGCCGGCACGTCGTCGCCGCGGCGCATTTTCTGCTGCGCTACCGCGCCGACGCCGAGGTGGGCCCGGACTACCGGGACGCGGGCGAGATCGGCTGGTTCCTGTGGCATCCGGCGGCTTCCTACCGGCCGGACACCGAGGCGGCCGCCGACCTGCTCATGAACGCCTGCCTGGCCCGGCTCGCCCGCTGGAACGTCCGCACCCGCCACGCCTGAGGCGACCTGCCCGCGCCCGCCGTCCACGGCCTGCCCCGGAACTGGTCGCACGTCCGGGCCGTCTACGAACGCGCCGGATTCCGGCACACCGGCACGACGGAGGTGATCCTGCTCGCCCGGCTCACCGACCTGCCCCGGCCCGAACCGCGCCCGGGCGTCACGGTCGAGCGCACGCTGGGGGAGTGCGGCACGCGCTTCACCGCGTACGCGGCGGGATCACCCGTGGGCTTCATCGAGGTGGACACCACCCTGGCCCGCCCCGAACGCCACACCCGCGCCGCGGGCCTGGCCGACATCGGCAACCTCCCCATCGACCCCGGCCGCCACGGGGAGGACTGGGAGCACCGCCTCCTCGCCCAGGCCGCCGACTGGCTCCGGCTGTGCGGCGTGGACCGCCTCCTCGCCTACGAGCGCGCCGACGACCGGGCCGGGATCGACACCCTGCTCAAGGCGGGCTTCCACGAACTGACGAGAACGGACCGCGCCTGGACCCACGCCTAGATGCCCGGGCGGTACCGCAGTGGATGGTCGCCCGGGACCTCCACCAGGACGATCGGGGTGCCGTCGGGATCCGCGATCCACATTTCGATCAGGCCCCACGGCTCCCGCACCGGTGGGCGGACGATCTCCACGCCCTTGGCCAGCAGTTCCGCGTGCGCCGCCGGCACGTCCGGAACCTGGAGCCACAGACGCACGGCCGGGGGCGGCGGAGTCTGCGCGCGCCCGGAGAGCTCCAGGAAGCCGCCGCCGAGGAAATAGACGGTGCCGCGATCGGGGCCCGTGCCGAACTCGCGGTAGACGGCGAGGCCCAGCTGCCGGCCGTAGAAGTCCCGGGACCGCTCGGGGTCGGTCGGGCGCAGGAGTGTCCGGCTGCTGAGTACGTGCACCATGCACCGGGAGCCTAGTGGCAGCGCTAGTCTCGTCACTGCCGTGCCGCGCCACAGATTCGGAGACCCGCCCCATGGACACCGCCGCCACCGCGCACACCTTCCGCGACGCCACCGACGCCGACGTGGACGCGCTGGTCGCGCTGATCGAATCGGCGTACCGGGGAGACACCAGCCGGGTCGGGTGGACCACGGAGGCGGACATCCTGGAGGGGCAGCGGACCGACCCCGAGGGCGTGCTCCAGGTCATCAAGTCGCCCGACAGCAGGCTGCTGACGGTCGAGCGGGACGGCCGCATCGTCGCCTGCTGCCAGCTCCAGCACCGCGGTGACCACACCTACTTCGGCATGTTCGCGGTCAGCCCCACGCTGCAGGGCGCGGGCCTGGGCAAGCAGGTCATCGCGGAGGCGGAGCGGCTGGCCCGCGAGAGCTGGGCCGCCACCGAGATGCACATGACGGTGATCTCCGTACGCAACGACCTGATCGCCTGGTACGAGCGCCGCGGCTACCGCCGCACGGGCCGGATGACCCCGTTCCCGTACGGCGACGAGCGCTTCGGCATTCCGCAGCGCGACGACCTGCAGTTCGAGCTCCTGGTCAAGGAACTCGCATGACCGTTACGCCGTGAAACGGCCGGTGCGCTTGATCTCCGGGTAGTCGGTCGTCGCGCCGTCCAGTTGCAGGGCCCGTACGAGCCGCAGATGGTCCTGCGTGTTCACCACCCAGCCGATGATCCTGAGGTCCGCCTTGCGGGCGTGCTCCACGACCTCCAGGGTCAGCCGCCGGATGTTCAGGCAGACGGTCGCGGCGCCGACCTCGATGGCGCGATCCACCACGTCGGGCCCGTAGCGGCCGGCGATGAGCGCGGTGCGCACGCCCGGCACCAGGCGGGCGATCTCGGCGATCGCCTCGTCGTGGAACGAGGACACCTCCACCCGGGAGACCAGGTCCCGCTTGTGCATCACCTCGGCCAGCGCCCGGGCCGCCGCCACGTCCTTGATCTCGGCCTGCAGCGGCGCCTTCACGGCGTCCAGGACCTCCTCGAAGACCGGGACGCGCTCGCCGCGGCCCGCGTCCAGGGCACGCAACTCGGCGAGGGTCTTCTCGGCGATCGGGCCGGTGCCGTCGGTCGTGCGGTCCACCTCGGCATCGTGCATGACGACCAGGGCGCCGTCCTTGCTCAGGTGCAGATCGAGTTCGATCAGGTCGAGGCCGGCCTGCTGGGCGGCGACGAAGGAACGGAGGGTGTTCTCGGGCTCGACACCCATGACTCCGCGGTGACCGATGGTAAGGAAGTTCAAGGTTCGACTCGCTTCCGTCGACGGCGGCTCGGCGCACGCGCGGACGGGACGGGCATCGCGGACGTCGCTGTCCACACGGCAGAGTCGCAGCCTAATGGCCGGGTCTGCCGATGAACCCGCGCGTACACGCGGGGATTGGCGTGACAGGTGGGGCGCATGGGCCCGGCGGCTGGGCCGTGCCCGCGCCGACGCTCACCCGGGCGTGGGCGAGTCTCCCGCGCATTGACTGGCCGGATCCGATCGGTGCCCAGCCATCGGCCGCCGGGCCTTGGACCGTCGCTCGTTGAAGTCGAAAGTGAGCGTCGTCACGGTTTACGGCAGGAAAAAGAGCGGTGACCATGCGGGTCCGCAGAATAATTTCCCGCAGCCGCTCTTGCTGAGAGAAACCTCGTCCGCTTACGGTGTCCTCCGTTCGGTTCTCGCGTGGAGGATGGGTCATGACGGAAATTCTTGTGCAGGTGGGTTCGGAGGAGCAGGTTCCTCCCGCGACCAGGGTCGTTGAGCACCCGTCGTGGCCTGTGCTCAAGGATGCCGTGGAGCAGATCCGGCCATGGCAGTCCAAGGACGGATCGATCGACTTCGACGCCGAGGGCGCCCCGGAGCGTGCGGACGCCGAGCGGGCCGTGCGCCGCGCCGTGGAGGCCGTCGAGGAGCTGTCCCCGCTGCTCCCGCACGACGCCGACTACCACCAGGCCCTCGTCAAGGACCTCCGTTGCTGGGCCGACGGCGGCTTCGAGGTGCCCGACTTCCTCGACTCGCTGCTGGCCTTCCAGCCCGCCGCGGGCCGCGCCGACGGCCTCCAGCACCTGGTCGTCTTCCCCATGTACACGCAGAACGGCAACCCGGACCGCAATCTGGAGGCGGTCGTCCTGCGCATGGTCTGGCCCGAGTGGCTGGCCGAGCTGGAGCGCACCCGCTACGACAACCCGCTGTTCTGCGGCATCACGTTCGAGGACTTCACGGCGGGCTACGACACCAACTCCGCCGTCCTGTTCCCCGAGACCATAGCCGTCCGTGAGGCGCCGGAACGTTTCACCTGGGGTGGCATCTTCTGCGACCGCGAGGCCGCCCGCTTCCGCCGGGTCACCGACGCCGCCGTGGACATCCTGGGCCTGGAGCTGCCCGAGGACATCGCAGCCATGGTCCACGACCAGAAGCGCTGCGAAGAGGCCTTCGTGCTGTGGGACATGGTCCACGACCGCACCCACAGTCACGGCGACCTGCCGTTCGACCCGTTCATGATCAAGCAGCGCCAGCCGTTCTGGATGTACGGCCTGGAGGAGCTGCGCTGCGACCTCACCGCCTTCAAGGAGGCCGTGCAGCTGGACTCGGACGGCGTCCCGCAGGCCCGTGACGTGCAGTACGCGGTCCTCTTCGACCGTATGTTCCGCTTCCCGCTCACCGGTGACCGCAACCGCAACTACGACGGCCTCGGCGGTCAGCTGCTCTTCGCCTACCTGCACAAGCACGACGTCGTCCGCTGGACGAACAACAAGCTCACCATCGACTGGCAGCGCGCCCCGCAGGTCACCAACCAGCTGTGCGCCGAGATCGAGAAGCTGTACCGGGACGGCATCGACCGCCCGAAGCTGGTGCACTGGTTCGCCGGCTACGAGCTGGTCTCCACCTACCTCGCCCCGCACCCGGGCTCCAAGTGGGCCAAGGGTCCCGACGCCCTGGACCTGACCCTGCCGCCGCGCAGGCTCGTCGATGACGTGCTTCCCGACGAGTTTCCGCTGAGCATGTTCTTTGAGGCACTGTCCAAGAAGCTGAAGAATGTGATCGCCTCGACCAAGGGCATCACGGCGGACAGCGCCGAGCGGGTCGCCGCGTGAGCGACCGCGCCCAGAACACTGCTACGGAGGCGAGAAAGATGGGGAACGGGGCTCTCAGCGGTGCGGTGATCGCGGTGGCCGGCGCGGGCGGTCCCGCCGGCCGGGCGACCCTGCTGCGGCTGGCCGAGGCGGGCGCGACCGTCGTCGGCGCGGACAACGACGCCGAGCGGCTGTCGGAGGCCGTGGACGCGGCCCGCTACGCGTCCGGCGGCGCCACCGTCACCGGCGACACCGTGGACCTGCTCGACCTGCAGTCCACCCGTGACTGGGCCGCCCACATCGAGAAGGACTTCGGCCGTGTCGACGGCCTGGTCCACCTCGTCGGCGGCTGGCGCGGCAGCGAAACCTTCACCAAGACCAGCCTCGACGACTGGGACTTCCTGGAGCTGCTGCTCGTCAAGACCGTGCAGCACACCTCCCTCGCCTTCCACGAGGCGCTGCAGCGCAGCGAGCGGGGGCGGTACGTGCTGATCAGCGCGGCGGGCGCGAGCAAGCCGACCGCGGGCAACGCCGCGTACTCCGCCGCCAAGGCCGCCGCCGAGGCGTGGACGCTGGCCATGGCCGACTACTTCCGCAAGGCCGGGATCTCGGAGGGTGCCGAAGGTCCGACGTCGGCGGCTGCGATCCTGGTGGTGAAGGCGTTGGTGCACGACGCGATGCGCGCCGAGCGCCCCAACGCGAAGTTCGCGGGCTTCACGGACGTCAAGGACCTGGCCGAGGCCATCGAGGGCGTCTGGAGCAAGTCCGCCGCGGAATTGAACGGAAACCGTCTGTGGCTGACCGACAGGCCGTGAACCCTCCCAGGACCGACGCACGTCGCCACCACGACCCGGAGGTCCGCGGTTTCGCCAGTGACAACTACGCCGGAGCGCACCCGGAGGTGCTCGCCGCCCTGACGCTGGCCAACGGCGGCCATCAGGTCGCCTACGGCGAGGACGACTACACGGAGAACCTCCAGCGGATCATCCGCAGCCACTTCGGCCCCACCGCGGAGGCCTTCCCGGTCTTCAACGGCACCGGCGCCAACGTCGTCGCGCTCCAGGCGGTCACCGACCGCTGGGGCGCGGTGATCTGCGCCGAGAGCGCGCACATCAACGTCGACGAGGGCGGCGCCCCCGAGCGCATGGGCGGCCTCAAGCTGCTCACCGTGCCCACGCCCGACGGCAAGCTCACGCCCGAGCTGATCGACCGGCAGGCGTACGGCTGGGAGGACGAGCACCGGGCGATGCCGCAGGTCGTCTCGATCACCCAGAGCACGGAGCTCGGCACCCTCTACACGCCGGACGAGATCCGCGCGATCTGCGAGCACGCCCATGCGCACGGCATGAAGGTGCACCTGGACGGCTCCCGGATAGCCAACGCGGCCGCCTCCCTGAACGTTCCCATGCGGACCTTCACCAATGCGGTCGGCGTCGACATCCTGTCCCTGGGCGGGACGAAGAACGGTGCCGTGTTCGGCGAGGCGGTCGTGGTCATCAACCAGGACGCCGTCAGCCACATGAAGCATCTGCGCAAGCTGTCCATGCAGCTCGCCTCCAAGATGCGCTTCGTGTCGGTGCAGCTGGAGGCGCTGCTCGCCAAGGACCTGTGGCTGCGCAACGCCCGCCACGCCAACGAGATGGCCCAGCGCCTCGCGGAGGGCGTGCGCGCGGTGCACGGGGTGGAGATCCTCTACCCGGTGCAGGCCAACGGCGTCTTCGCGCAGCTCCCGCACGATGTGAGCGAGCGGCTGCAGAAGCGGTTCCGGTTCTACTTCTGGGACGAGGCCGCGGGGGTCGTGCGCTGGATGTGCTCCTTCGACACGACCGAGGACGACGTGGACGCGTTCGTGGCGGCGCTCAAGGAGGAGATGGCGCACTAGCAGGACATGCATAGGTATGCGTTCCCTCGAAAAGTCATTGACTCTCGGGTGATCGCATTCCTATGCTCTGCGGGCATGGAGCTGATCCAGAACACGCCCGACCTTTCCGCCTATCTGGCCGCCGACGAGGTCATCGACCATGACCATCCGCTGGTGCGCGAGACGGCTGCCCGCCTCGCCGAGGGCGTTCCCGACTCGTATGCCTATGCGCGAGCCGCCTTCGAGTTCGTGCGCGACACGATCCCGCACTCGCAGGACTCCGGCGACCTCCGGGTCACCTGGCGCGCCTCCGACGTCCTCGCGCGGCGCACCGGCATCTGTTACGCGAAGGCGCATGCGCTGGCCGCGCTGCTGCGGGCCGAGGACATTCCCGCCGCGCTCTGCTACCAGCGACTGGCGGACGAGGACGGTGCCGGCCATGCCGTGCACGGGCTGATCGCCGTACGGTTCCATGGCGCCTGGCACCGGCAGGATCCGCGCGGGAACAAGCCGGGGGTCGACGCGCAGTTCTCCCTCGACGGGGAGCGGCTGGCCTGGGTGCCCGACCCCGAGTCCAATGAGGTGGACTATCCGGTCCTGTACGCTGAACCTCATCCGGTCGTGCTCGGCGCCCTGAAAGCGGCGCCCGACCGGCCGTATCTGTGGAAGACGCTTCCCACCGCACTCTGAGGCGAGGCAGATGACTCTCACGCTCACCGTGTCCGACGAGGTGCGCGCTCTCGCGCCCGGCTTCACGCATGTCGCGATCGAGGCGCACGGCCTGGTCAACGGGCCCAGCACCGAGGCGAGTTCCGCGCTCCTGGACGACGCGGCCCGCCGCCTGGCCGCACGCCTCGACGGCCGCGCCCCGCACGAGGACCCGCACATGGTGGCCTGGCGCGAGGTGTACACGGCGTTCGGCTCGAAGCCCTCCCGCACCCGCAATTCGGCCGAGGCGCTGGCCAAGCGTGCGCTGTCGGACGCCGGTCTGCCCCGCATCAATCTGCTGGTCGACCTCTACAACGCGATCAGCGTGGCCCATCTCATCCCGGTCGGCGGCGAGGACATCGACCACATCGAGGGCGCGATGCGTCTCGTGCGTGCCACGGGCGACGAGGACTTCGTGACCGTCGCCGGGGGCGAGGAGGTCGTCGAACACCCCGACGCGGGCGAGGTGGTGTGGCGCGACGGCATCGGCGTGACCTGCCGCCGCTGGAACTGGCGCCAGGGCCCGCGCACCCGGCTCACCGAGCGGACGACCTCCGGCATCTTCCTGCTGGAGACCCTCGCGCCCCTGCCGGTCGGCGAGGCCGAGGCGGCGGCTGCCGAACTGGCCGAACTGCTGGAGAAGTTCAGCCCCGGCGCCCGGATCACACCGCACGCCCCCGCCTGAGCTGTGTCCTGGTCCGCTTGTCGGGCGTGCGTCGCCCGTGCCATCTCCTGGCCGAGTTCGGATGAAACCGGGTAATCCCTCCGGAATCGACCGCACGGGGGTGAACCCGGTCTCCGGGAAGGCACTTAGGTGTGCGAGAGCCTGACGGCTCCCGTGGCCGAGGGTGTCAGCGTGCCTCGGCGGCCTTCAGCTGCTCCTGCGTCGGGGCCGTGCCGCCCAGATGGGCCGGGAGCCACCAGGAGTCCTCCGTGCCCTTGGGACGTGCGGGGTAGGCGCGCTGGGCGGCCTCCAGCAGCTCCTGGACCGTCTCGCGCAGCCGGCGGGTGATGGCGCCCGCGTACTGCTCGCGAGAGGCCTCGACCGCCTCGCCGACGCGGATCGTGACCGGGGTGTGGCTGCGCTTGAAGTTGCGCGGGTGACCCTTGGTCCACAGCCGCTGCGTGCCCCACACCGCCATCGGGACGAGCGGGACGCCCGCCTCCTGGGCCAGGCGCGCGGCGCCCGACTTGAAGCTCTTCAGGGTGAAGGACTGCGAGATCGTCGCCTCCGGGAAGACGCCGATGATCTCGCCGGAGCGCAGCGAGTCGAGCGCGTGCGCGTACGCCGCCTCGCCCTGCTTGCGATCCACCGGGATGTGCTTCATCCCGCGCATCAGCGGACCGGAGATCTTGTGGCGGAAGACCGACTCCTTCGCCATGAAGCGCACCAGACGCTTCTGCGGGAGGGCCGCCAGGCCGTTGAAGATGAAGTCCAGGTAGCTGATGTGATTGCTCACCAGCACGGCGCCGCCCGAGCGCGGGATGTTCTCCGAGCCCTTGCAGTCGATCTTGAGGTCCCAGGCCTTGAACATCGTCAGGGCGAGACCGACGACGGGACGGTAGACCAGCTCTGCCATGGGCGGGGTGGACCCTTTCTGCTCTGCCTGGGGAAGGGTTCCCGGCGGGAAGTTACGCAGCCGTAGGTTTACGGCGTCTCGCAGATCGTGCCCGAAGAACGGGCGGGTAGCCAGTCCTGGTGCCGCGGTTCGGCGAGATCCTCGTCACGTCGGCCTACGATCGACCTCGGCTTTTGAGCCGCCGTAGCAGTCTCGTGAATGCTGGTACGGGTGATGACCGGACGTCGACGGAGCGGGAGGGTGCGGGTGCGCGGGCGGGACGAGCGGCTCGGGGCCGCCGAGTTGGGCGGCGAGCTCGGGGAACGGGCCACGCTCGTGCAGTTTTCGAGCGCCTTCTGCGCGCCCTGCCGGGCGACCCGGCGCATCCTGGCCGAGGTGGCCGGGATGGTGCCCGGCGTCACGCACGTGGAGATCGACGCCGAGGCCCGGCTGGACCTCGTACGCGCGTGGGAGGTCCTCAAGACGCCCACCGTGCTGGTCCTCGACGCGGACGGACGGGTGGTGCGGCGTGCGGTCGGACAGCCCCGCAAGGCCGATGTGATAGCGGCGCTGGGAGAGGCGGTCCGACGGCCGTGCGGATGACGGTGAGGCACCTCCCATATCCCGGAACGTACTTGACTGCGTGCGCCACCTATCGTCAGCCTGACCCCATGGCAACGGAAATCCTTCTCTTCGGGCGGGTCCACGTCGACCTCGCCCGTACCGCGAGCGCGCGCTGTCCGGGCTGTTGAGCAGCAACGGATCCGCACATCCCCTTTCGCAGAAGGACAACTCCATGACGGCCGCGCCCGACCTCCGCTCTCCCCAGCTCGCCTCCCCCGATCTGCTGCGCTCCGCCTTCCGGCGGCATGCCGCCGGTGTCGCGGTGATCACAGCCCAAGGCGCCGGGGGACCGGTCGGCTTCACCGCCACCTCCCTCACCTCCGTCTCGGCCGACCCGCCGATGCTCTCGTTCGGCATCGGCACCGGCGCCTCCAGTTGGCCGGCCATATCGACGGCCGACCACGTCGGTGTCCATGTGCTCGGTGAGCATCAGAGGGAGCTGGCCGCCACCTTCGCCCGCAGCGGCGCCGACCGTTTCGGCGCGCCCACCGCCTGGCGCGAAGGACCCGAGGGCGTACCCGTGCTCGACGACGTCCTCGCGTGGCTGGTCTGCCGGATCGTGGGCCGTGTGCCCGCCGGGGACCACCGCATCGTGCTCGCCGAGGTCGTCCTGGGCGATCCCGCGGGCACGGGCCGGCCGCTCCTGTACCACCAGGGGCGGTTCAACGGTCTGCGCGATTGATCACTGTCCGTCCGGACTGCGCGGCAGTCGGATTCCGGTTACGCTGCGTTGCGAAGGTCACAGTTCAAAGCGCTTGCTTAGCGGGAATGAACTGGGTGTACTGGCGAGTAATATTTCGTTCGGAGCGCGCGGCCGCCCCGACCGGGATCGGCCGCTTCAGGCGCCTATGCTGCCTGCAAGAGGCAGCCCAGAAATGACGATGCAGTAGGAGAGCCGGCGTGAGCTTGAGGATCGTTGTCACTGTGAAGTACGTGCCCGACGCCACTGGCGACCGGCACTTCGCCGATGACCTGACCGTCGACCGCGACGACGTGGACGGTCTGCTCTCCGAGCTGGACGAGTACGCGGTCGAGCAGGCGCTGCAGATCTCCGAGAACTCCGACGACGACGTTGAGGTCACGGTCCTGACGGTCGGCCCGGAGGACGCCAAGGACGCGCTGCGCAAGGCGCTGTCGATGGGCGCGGACAAGGCCATCCACGTCGAGGACGACGACCTGCACGGCACGGACGTCATCGGCACCTCCCTGGTGCTGGCCAAGGCCGTCGAGAAGGCCGGCTTCGACCTGGTGATCTCCGGCATGGCCTCCACCGACGGCACCGCCGGTGTGGTTCCCGCCCTGCTGGCCGAGCGCCTGGGCGTCCCGCAGGTCACCCTGCTGTCCGAGGTCTCCGTCGAGGACGGCACGGTCAAGGGCCGCCGTGACGGCGACGCCGCCTCCGAGCAGCTCGAGGCGCAGCTCCCGGCCGTCGTGTCCGTCACCGACCAGTCGGGTGAGGCGCGCTACCCGTCCTTCAAGGGCATCATGGCCGCCAAGAAGAAGCCGGTTCAGTCCTGGGACCTGTCCGACCTGGACATCGAGGCCGAGGAGGTCGGCCTCGACGGCGCCTGGACCAAGGTCGAGACCGCGGCCGCGCGTCCGGCCCGCACGGCCGGCACCATCGTCAAGGACGAGGGCGAGGGCGGCAAGCAGCTCGCTGAGTTCCTCGCGAGCCAGAAGTTCATCTAAGGGCTCGTACCCGCTGACCGCCCCTCAACTTTCGTACGCAGGAGAGCAATCCCATGGCTGAAGTCCTCGTCTACGTCGACCACGTGGACGGTGCCGTCCGCAAGCCCACCCTGGAGCTGCTGACCCTCGCCCGCCGCATCGGCGAGCCCGTCGCCGTCGCCCTCGGAGGCGGCGCCGCCGACACCGCCGCCACGCTCGCCGAGCACGGCGCGGTGAAGGTCCTCACCCACGAGGCGTCCGAGTACGCCGACTACCTGGTCGTCCCGAAGGTGGACGCCCTCCAGGCCGCCGTCGAGGCCGTCTCCCCGGCCGCCGTCCTGGTCTCGTCCTCCGCGGAGGGCAAGGAGATCGCCGCCCGTCTGGCACTGCGCATCGGCTCCGGCATCATCACCGACGCCGTCGACCTCGAGGCCGGCGACGAGGGCCCGGTGGCCACCCAGTCGGTGTTCGCCGCGTCCTTCACCACCAAGTCCCGTGTCATCAAGGGCACCCCGGTCATCACGGTCAAGCCGAACTCGGCCGCCGTCGAGGCCGCCCCGGCCGCCGGCGCGGTCGAGGCCCTGTCCGTCTCCTTCTCCGAGAAGGCGACCGGCACCAAGGTCACCGCCCGCACGCCGCGTGAGTCGACGGGCCGCCCGGAGCTGACCGAGGCCGCGATCGTGGTCTCCGGTGGCCGTGGCGTCAACGGTGCCGAGAACTTCTCGATCATCGAGGCCCTCGCCGACTCCCTCGGTGCGGCCGTCGGCGCCTCGCGTGCCGCGGTGGACGCGGGCTGGTACCCGCACACCAACCAGGTCGGCCAGACCGGCAAGTCGGTCTCGCCGCAGCTGTACATCGCCAACGGCATCTCCGGCGCGATCCAGCACCGCGCCGGTATGCAGACCTCCAAGACGATCGTGGCCGTCAACAAGGACCCCGAGGCCCCGATCTTCGACCTGGTCGACTACGGCGTCGTCGGCGACCTGTTCGACGTCGTCCCGCAGCTGACCGAGGAGATCAAGGCCCGCAAGGGCTGAGCACCTCCGGGCTGTACGAGGCCCCCGTGACCGCGCGCCGGTCACGGGGGCCTCGGCTCATCCCAGGGTCAGCCACGCCTGCACGGGCAGGTGGTCGCTCGGGAACCGGCCGCTCCTGGAGAAGGTGTTGATGGAGGCCCGCTGGACCGTGACGCCAGGCGTGGCCAGGATCCAGTCGATGCGGTCGCCGTTCGGCGTGAGCGGTTTGTAGCCGTGGAAGGTGCCGTACAGCGCGCTGCGCTCGGCGGCGGTGTCCCAGCTGTCGAGGAGAACGGCGCCCAGCATCGTGTCGTAGACCGGGTTCTTGTGCGCGGCGACGTTGAAGTCCCCGGTCACCACGATCGGCAGGCGGCGGTCGAGTTCGGTGATGCGCTGGGCCATGAGGGCGGCGCTGCGTTCGCGTGCGTACTGGCTCGCGTGGTCGAAGTGGGTGTTGAGGACGTAGAACTCCCGCCCGCCGTCGCGCAGGTCGCGGAACCGGATCCAGGTGACGACGCGGGGGAACGCGGCGCCCCAGGTGTTCGAGCGGATCACCTCCGGGGTGTCGGAGAGCCAGAAGGTGTAGTGCTCGGCCGGGGACAGGCGCCGGGTGTCGTAGAAGATCGCCGCGGACTCGTCGCGGCTGCCGCCCTCGCGGCCGGTCCCGATCCAGTCGTAGTGCGGTCCGAGGTCGGAGTCGATGTCGCGCAGTTGCTGGTAGAGGCCTTCCTGGGTGCCGATGACGTGGGGCCGCTCGCGGCGCAGCAGTTCGCGCATCACCGGCCTGCGCACGGTCCAGCTGTTGGGTTCGGCGGTGCTCGCGAAGCGCAGGTTGAAGGACATGATCCCCAGGCGGTGGGCCCGGTGCTCCTCCGCCGAGGCGGACGAGGCGGACAGTGCTGTACTGGAGAGGGGGACGGTGACGGCGGCGGCCAGCGCGACCTTGAGGCCCAGGCGGCGCGTGACTCGGCTGTGGTTCGGCACACGGGCTCCTTCGGTGGAACGGCCGGGTGACTCGAGCGGACGAAAGTGTGATACCGCGGGATGATTTGGGCGTGAACATGGCGAGATGGTGAAGTGGCACTCCTTCAACATGGTGTTGACCATCCCGAACATCCCCGGATAACTTCATTCTGCGGATTGTTGATTCCGTAGAGCGGAAAAATGGAGGGTGTGGGATGGGTCAGGGCCAGCAGGAGAAGGTGGCGACAAGCCTCGCGGGCGCCGTCAGCGAGGAGATCAGCGCCTCCCTCGCGCCGGTCGACGCCGAACTGGAGCGCCGCTACCCCGGAGACCCCGGCACCCGCCAGCCCGTCCACACCGTGTACGTCCCCGGTGATGTCTTCGCCGCCGACACCATCCGCTCCTGGGGCGACCGGGCGCTCGCCGCCCTCGACGAACACGCCCCGGACGCCGCCTCCTTCGCCGCCGTCCTCGGCCTCACCGACGAACTCGCCGAGCCGGTGTACTCCCGTGTCCGCGCCAAGCTGGAGCGCGAACCGATCGAGGACCTGCGGGTCGACTTCGAGGACGGCTACGGCCCCCGCCCGGACGCGGAGGAGGACCGGGCGGCCGCCCGCGCGGCCCGGTTGATCGCGCAGGCGTACGAGAACGGCACGGCGGCCCCGTACATGGGCATCCGCATGAAGTGCATGGAGGCCGCGGTGCGCGACCGGGGCATCCGCACCCTCGACATCTTCCTGACCGGCCTGCTGGAGGCGGGCCCACTGCCCGGCGGACTGGTTCTGACCCTGCCGAAGGTGACCTACCCCGAGCAGGTCACCGCCATGGTCCGGCTGCTGGAGGCCTTCGAGATGGCGCGCGGCCTCCAGCCCGGCAGGATCGGCTTCGAGATACAGATAGAGACCAGCCAGTCCATCCTCGCCACCGACGGCACCGCCACCGTCGCCCGGATGATCCAGGCCGCCGAGGGCCGTGCCACCGGTCTGCACTACGGCACCTTCGACTACAGCGCGTGCCTCGGAGTCTCCGCCGCCTACCAGGCCAGCGACCACCCGGCCGCCGACCACGCCAAGGCGATCATGCAGGTCGCGGCGGCGGGCACCGGCGTACGGGTCTCGGACGGCTCGACCAATGTGCTGCCGGTCGGCCCGACCGAGAAGGTCCACTCCGCCTGGCGACTGCACTACGGCCTCACCCGGCGAGCCCTGGCGCGGGCGTACTACCAGGGCTGGGACATGCACCCCGGCCATATCCCCACCCGCTACGCGGCCGTCTTCGCCTTCTACCGCGAGGGGTTCGAGCAGGCGGCCGCCCGTCTCGCCCGCTACGCCGACCGGACCGGCGGCGACGTCATGGACGAGCCCGCCACCGCCAAGGCCCTCAGCGGCTATCTGCTGCGCGGTCTGGACTGCGGCGCGCTCGACATCGCCGAGGTGGCCGGGCCGACCGGTCTGACGCGGGCCGACCTGGAGGGCTTCGCGTCGCCGCGGCGGGGCGATCTGACGGCCTCCGCCAAGTAGCGGGCCGCATCCAGGGCCGTTGCAGGCCTCAGCTCCGCTCGGGCCGTACGTACCCTTCGAGGCCGGACGCCGTCACCCACTTGTGCTCGGCGAACAGCCGTGTGCCCCGTCGGCACAGTGCGGTGTCGGCGCGGGCCCGCGCGCAGAAGTCCTCCGGCGTGACACCGAACAGCTCCCTCAACGGGGCCGACCCCGCCAGTAGTTCGGTGAGCAGCGGCCGCTGCCCCGGGTGGGCGCGCGGGGTGCCGGAGCCGTTGTGCAGGACGCCGTGCCGGTTGACGTACGCGTACGCGCCGGTGAGCGTCCCGCCGTCGGACAGCTCGATCCGTACGTCCGGCGCGGGCAGCCAGGCGCGCTCGTAGTTGCCGTCCCGCAGGGGCACGCCCTCGCTCGCGTCGATCACGGTCAGCTGCCGGGCATCGAGCCAGATGACGAACAACTCACGGGTACACCTCGGTGCCGCGACGGGCGAGACGGAGACATGTCCCAGGCGGCTGACGTGCGCGCAGACGCCGACGTCGAGACCCGTCACCCGGGTCCGCACCATCGGGACGGGCGTGGTGATCCCGGACTCGGCCGGCTTGTGGCGCAGTTGACCGGGGCAGGCGTTGGAGCCGACCGCGAGGACCGGCACCCGGTCCTCGTGCACCAGGCGGCCGAGCGGCAGCATCCGGTCGCCCCGCAGCAGCCCGGAGTCCTGCGGCCAGGCGCCCGGACAGGTCAGCGGATGGTCGCGCGGCGCCCGCGCGAGGCCCAGTTCCTCCAGGGTGCGGCCCGTCACCCGCGGCTCAGTCCGCCGGCGGCAGCTCGCCCGAGCCGCGGGTGATCAGCCGGGTCGGCAGCTCGATGCGCTCCGGGACGACGAGCGTCCCGTCCAGCTGGCGGAAGAGGCGCTCGGCGGCGGTGCGGCCGAGGGCGGCCGCGTCCTGGGCGATCACCGTGACGCCCGGCTGGAGCAGATCGGCGAGCTCGATGTCGTCGAAGCCGACGAGGGCGACCCGGCGGGAGTGCTCGGCGAGGACGCGGACGACGGTGACCGTCACCCGGTTGTTGCCCGCGAACACCGCGGTCACCGGTGTGGGGCCGGACAGCATCTCCTCCGCGGCCCGGCGCACCCGCTCCGGGTCGGTGGCGCCCAGGGACATCCAGGAGTCCTCGACGGGTATCCCCGCGTCCTCCATGGCCGCCCGGTAGCCGCGCAGCCGCTCGGCCGCGGTGTGGATGCGGGGCATGTCGCCGATGAACCCGATCCGGCGGTGGCCGTGGGCGATCAGATGGGCGACACCGGCGCGGGCACCGCCGTAGTTGTCGGACAGGACCACATCGGCGTCGATCTTCCCGGCCGGGCGGTCCACGAACACGGTCGCGACGCCGGCCTTGATCTCCGGCTCCAGATAGCGGTGGTCGTCCCCGGCCGGGATGATCACCAGTCCGTCCACCCGCCGTGCGCACAGGGCCAGCGCCAACTCCTGCTCGCGGTCGGGGTCCTCGGCGCTGGAACCGTTGATCAGCAGTGCCCCGTGGGCGCGGGCCACCTCCTCGACCGCGCGGCTGAGCGGGCCGTAGAAGGGGTCGGCGAGGTCCTCCAGGACCAGCCCGATGCTCGCGGTACGGCCCTTGCGCAGCACCCGCGCGCTGTCGTTGCGGCGGAAGCCGAGCGCGTCGATGGCCTCCTGGACACGGCGCTCGGTGTCCGGGGTGACGCCGGGCTCGCCGTTGACCACGCGCGACACCGTCTTCAGCCCGACTCCGGCCCGCGCGGCGACGTCCTTCATGGTCGGACGGTTGCCGTACCGGCTCCCGGAGTGGCGGTCGGGGAGGCCGGCGGCGCGGCGGGTGGTCTCGGGCACGATGCGGTGTCCTGTCCTGTCGTCCACGGGGATGCGTCGGTCCATGGTTTTGTATGAGGATGTGGCGTCGAGCATAGAGCCTGGACAACGTTGTCAGATGCGGGAGACACTGTCCACCGCAATCAACCGGCCTGCGCCCCCACCGCTTGACCGGCCATCTTGCTCACGGTTGACGGGGAGATCTGACTCTGATGCACACCGACCTCGTGGCGGCGCTCGACATCGGCGGCACGAAGATCGCCGGCGCGCTGGTGGACGGCGACGGACGGATCCAGCTGCGCGCGCAGCGCGCGACGCCCGCCAAGGAGGACGGCGAGACCGTCATGCGGGCCGTGGAGGAGGTGTTCGCGGAGCTCGCCGGCTCGCCCCTGTGGGGACGCGCGGGTTCCATCGGCATCGGCAGCGCGGGACCGGTGGACGCCTCGGCGGGCACCGTGAGCCCGGTGAACGTGCCCGGCTGGCGGGACTTCCCGCTCGTGCAGCGGGTGCGTGCGGCCACCGGCGGCCTGCCGGTAGAACTGATCGGCGACGGCGTCGCGATCACGGCCGCCGAGCACTGGCAGGGCGCCGCCCGCGGCCACGACAACGCGCTGTGCATGGTGGTCTCGACGGGCGTCGGCGGCGGCCTGGTCCTGAACGGCCGGCTGCATCCGGGACCCACCGGCAACGCGGGCCACATCGGCCACATCAGTGTCGACCTCGACGGCGACCCGTGCCCGTGCGGCTCGCGGGGCTGCGTCGAGCGCATCGCCAGCGGCCCCAACATTGCCCGGCGCGCACGGGAGGACGGCTGGCGGCCCGGCCCGGACGGTGACGCCTCCGCCGCCGCGGTGGCCGCCGCCGCCCGGGCCGGCGACCCGGTCGCCGTGGCCTCCTTCGACCGTGCGGCGCAGGCGCTCGCCGCGGGAATCGCGGCCACCGCGACGCTCGTCGAGATCGACATCGCGGTGATCGGCGGGGGAGTGGGCAAGGCGGGCGACGTCCTGTTCACACCGCTGCGCAAGGCCCTGGCCGACTACGCGACCCTGTCCTTCGTACGGCGCCTGACGGTGACCCCCGCTCAGATGGGCACGGACGCGGGCCTGGTGGGCGCGGCGGCCGCGGCGCTGGCCCGACGGCCGGACGCGACGGCGGCCGGCGTCTGACGGCGGACACCGCGGCCGGAGGCCGGGTGTGCAGGAACGTTTTGCCTGTACCGACGGACCGGGCTCGGGGTTCTTGGTCCTCCCCCGGTCGGCCGACGGCCCCGTGGATCGCCCACGGGGCCGAGGGTCTCGGCTTCGACCGGTCAGGCCGAGGGTCTCGGTTTCCGACCGGTCAGTGGGTCATCGGCTCAGCAGCCGAGCCGGGCGTCCGCCCAGTCCGCGTGGTCCGAGTCGATGCCGTCGCCGCCGTCCGTGACGACGAGGCGGACCACCTGGGCGCCGGTGACGTCCGCGGTGAGCGGCTGGGCGGGCATCGCGTTGGTCAGGACGCCGGTCGAGGCGACCTTGGTGTCGTCGGCCCAGACCTCGAAGGCGACGGTGCCCTTCGCCCCCTTCTCGTCGTCGACGCCGACGTCCGCGGTGACCGTCTCGCACGCCTTCCCGGCGTAGTACTCGACGCTGCTCTCCGCATGCACCCCGAGCCCCTTGGCGTACACCACGCCGCCCAGGGTGATCGGGTGTCCGTCGCCCGCGGCGCTCTCCCCGTTGCTGGTGTTGCGTTCGACCGGGCCCCACCCGTTCGTGGTCGACAGCCAGGGCAGATCACCGAGGTACGACGTCCCCGACGGCGGCGGCACCACCACGGTGGCGGTCAGCGGCAGGGTGCTGTCGACACGCGCCCCGAACGGCGAGCGGTAGGCGGCGCGCAGTGTCAGGTCGTACGACCCCGTCGGCGTCCCCGGTGGCGCGGTCACCGTCCAGCCGGTGCGCAGCGAACGGCCGGTCGCCAGGGTGGTGGCGCTCGTCGGCGACGTCGGGGTCACGGTCCAGCCGGTGGGGCCGGTCAGCGAGACGGACACCCGCAGGGCGGGCGTGCGGCCGAGGTCGGTGACCGTGGTCGTCAGCGCGGCCGGTGTGCCGGCCTCCACGAACGGGGTGCCGTCCAGGCCGAGTTCGACGGCGGGCGGGTACGCGGCCCAGCGGCGGTCGGCGGTGACCCTGACGAGGACCGTGCCGTGGGCCGGGACGGTCGCGGAGACGGTGCCGGCGGTGTTGTGGGTCCGGTGCTGCCAGAGATCGCGCAGCGTGTAGGCCGGGGCGTCCGGCAGCCCGACGGCCTCGGCGGTCGTCGTGATGCGCTGGGCGGTGCCGGACTCGTTGAACAGGGCCACGGCACGGCTGCCGTCCCGCATCTCCTTGGCCACGACCCAGCGCCCGCCCTCGGAGGAGACGACGGTGCCCTGCTTGCCCAGCGGGTCCTGATCGACCGCGATGACCTCCTTGTTGTCCAGGAGGTCGAAGGTCGCCGGGGAGGCCTTGCGCAGGTCGGTGCCGATGAGCAGCGGGGCCGCCATGACCGACCACATCGAGAAGTGCGAGCGGTACTCGGTGTCGGTCATGCCGCCGTTGCCGACCTCCAGCATGTCGGGGTCGTTCCAGTGGCCGGGGCCGGCGTACTGCGCGAGCGGCAGGTTCTGCTTCAGGATCGACAGCATCGAGCCCCAGCTGTCGCTGATGTCCCCGGTGGTACGCCAGAGCTGACCGACGTCCGCCGCCCACTGCCAGGGCTTGTTCTCGCCCCACTCGCAGATGCTGTAGACGATGGGCCGGCCGGTGGCCTTCAGCGCGTCACGCATGGTGGTGTAGCGCTGCTTGGCGTCCACGCCCTGGTTGTTGCAGTTGTCGTACTTGAGGTAGTCCACGCCCCAGTCGGCGAACTGCTGCGCGTCGCTGTACTCGTGGCCCAGCGCGCCGGGGAAGCCGGCGCTGTTGCAGGTCTTCGTGCCCGCGCTGGTGTAGATGCCGAGCTTGAGTCCCTTGGTGTGTATGTAGTCCGCGACGGCCTTGACCCCATGGGGGAAGCGGACGGGGTCGGGCACCAGCTTGCCGTTCGCGTCCCGGGACGGCAGGGCCCAGCAGTCGTCGAGGTTGACGTACTGGTACCCGGCGTCCTTGAGGCCCTTCTCGACGAACAGGTCCGCCATCCCCTCGACCATGGCCTCGTTGAAGTCGGCCCGGCAGTGCGTGGAGTTCCAGTTGTTGAAGCCCATGGGCGGAGTGAGGGCGAGGCCGTCGGCCGGGGCGGGGGTGACGGGGTCCGTGACGGGGGCCGTGACGGGTGTGGCCACGGCGGGTGCGGCGTGTCCTGTCGCGCCGAGGAGTCCTGTGCAGAGGAGTCCTGCGGTGAGCGCTCCGACCACTCTTCGGCGGGTTGTGCGGGTGTGAGGGTGACGCATCGATACGTTCCTCCGACTCGCGAAAGGTGGGATGACTGTGAGTGCCGTATGCCTTTCATGTACGTGTCATCGGTGCGCGTTTACGGTAGGACTTGTTGGACTGTGATGGAAGGGGTGCGGTAACGTTCGTTCGATATCCCGTCACGGGCCTTGATTCGTCGACCAGTTGTGAGTGATGGTCGGCGCGCGTTCGGTTGTGTTGGGTAGCGCTCCGGGGAGGGGCATGGGCGCAGCGGTCGATCGGCCCCGGTCTGAAGAGCAATCAACTGGTCGTGGCCGCCCGGCCGTACGGCCAGGCGGCCGACCCGTCACCGGAACTCGTGGACCACCTGGATCGTGCCGACGATGTGGGTGTTGAACTCGTCGAGTTCCTCCGCGGGTACCCACAGTTCCAGGATCGTCTCGCCGCCCGCGCGCTGGACGGGATAGCGGGTCAGGAACTCCGTGTCGACCTCGAAGCGGGTCACGAAGCCCGCGCCGTCGTGCTTGACGTTCCAGTCGCGGGCGATTTTGATCGCGTAGTCCTCGTTGAGCACGGGGTAGAAGATCGGCTGCTCGGGGAGGCGGGGCGGCCAGGCGCGCCAGTCCAGCTCGCGGACAAGGTCCAGTTCCTTGGGGCCGGTGGGGCGCCAGAGGGTGGTCGTGGGCCGGAAGCCGGTCATCGCAGTCGCTTTCCTGGTCGAGGGCCACGCGGTGGCCGCGGTTCGGGAATCGGCACGATACTGGGAACGCGATTTTCGGTTCCACGGGGTTTCGGTGCCGCTCGGCGGCCGTGGATACTGGGGGCATGGGGTTCGCCGTCTTCATGACCTTGCCTGGGCTGGTCATCGTGCTCACCGCCGTGGCTCTCGTCGACCAGGTCCTGATGCGTGCCGGACGCGCGGGCATCCTGCCGTGGCGCAACGGGGCAAGGCTCGGCCAGGTGTCGGCCACGGGGTTCGAGCAACTGCACGGCGCCCTGTCCCCGGGCAAGCAGCACGAGCTCAAGGAGCGGCAGTCGGCACTGCTGCTCCGGGACGACGACGAGGACGGCGCACCCCCGCACAGGACGACGATCGACCTGGAGAGCGGAACCGCGGTGATCCGCGTGACTCCCGGCGACCTGCGTAGTTGAACGGGGCATGAAGAAGCGCAGCATGCTCGCCATCGCCTCCCTCGCCACCGGGTTCGTCGTGGCCGCGATCAGCCCGTCGCACGGTGAGGACACCCACGCCGTCAGTGACCTGAACGTGTCGGACACGGTCGACACGGTGGGCAACCTCGTCAGCCAGGAAAGCCTCGCCGTCGACGACAACGCCCCGGGACAGGAGTAGAACCGCACTCAGGCACTGTGCGGCGCCGGGGCCCCGTCGCGGGGCGCCGGCGCCCCGTTCGCACGCCCTCAGCTGGGGCTGGTTTCCATGGCAGTGTGGAGCGGGCAAGCCACAGGGGGCCAACAGAAGAGGGGGAGTCCGTGACCGTCGTCTGGATCAACGGCGCGTTCGGTGCGGGGAAGACCACCACCGCACGGGAACTGATCGAACTGATCCCGAACAGCACGCTCTTCGACCCGGAGGTCATCGGCGGAGCGCTCACGCACCTGCTCCCGCCCAAACGCCTCGCCGAGGTCGGTGACTTCCAGGACCTGCCGATCTGGCGGCGACTCGTGATCGACACCGCGGCAGCGATGCTCGCCGAGCTCGGCGGAACCCTCGTGGTCCCCATGACCCTGCTGCGCCAAGAGTACCGCGACGAGATCTTCGGCGGCCTCGCCGCGCGCCGCATCACCGTCCGGCACGTCCTGCTCGCCCCGGCGGAAACGATCCTGCGGGAGCGAATAGCCGGGCGGGAGGTCCCGCCGGACCTCCCCGACGGCGAGTTGCGGCAACGGCAGTGGGCGTACGACCACATCGAGCCGTACCGGGCCGCGCTCGCCTCCTGGCTCACCGCCGACGCCCACCCCGTCGACACCGGTGCCCTCACCCCGTACGAGACGGCCGTCCGCATCGCCGAGGCCGTCAGCAGCGGTGCCGTCGCCCCCTGCGACATCGTGCAGACCCCGGAGCCCACCGCCGAGACCCTCGCCGCGGGCGTGCTCCTCTTCGACGAACAGGACCGTGTGCTGCTCGTCGACCCCACCTACAAGCCCGGCTGGGAGTTCCCCGGCGGCGTGGTCGAGCGCGGCGAGGCCCCGGCCCGTGCCGGTATGCGCGAGGTCGCCGAGGAGACCGGGATACGGCTGGCGGACGTGCCGCGGCTGCTCGTCGTGGACTGGGAGCAGCCGGTGCCCCCGGGCTTCGGCGGACTGCGGCTGCTCTTCGACGGCGGCCGGCTCGACTCGGCCGAGACCGGCCGGCTGCTGCTGCCGGGTCCGGAACTGCGCGACTGGCGCTTCGTCACCGAGCAGGAGGCCGCCGACCTGCTGCCGCCCGTCCGCTACCAGCGGCTGTGCTGGGCGCTTCGGGCACGTGAGCGCGGCGCCGCGCTGTACCTGGAGGCGGGCGTTCCGGTCGGCTGAGACCGGATGGCTTCGATGTCGTAGTGGCAGAGTCCATGGTCAGCGCGGACGTGTGTAGGTGTCCGCGGCTTTCCGTAGGACCGCCGAGGCCCCACTGGTGACGGGATCGCCGTGGCCGAAACAGGCCAGGTCCGCGTCCAGGTCCGCCAGCCGGTGGAAGGACGCGACGGTCCGGGCCCGGTCGAGGTTGAACACACCAGGCATCACCGATCCGGTGACCGGTGCCGCGGCCAGCGTGTCCCCCGTGAACAGCACGCCGTGCTCGGGGAGCTGGAGGGCGATGCTGCCCTCGGTGTGCCCCGGGACGTGGACGACACGGGCTCCGCCGCCGAAGTCGAGGACATCGCCGTCGGACAGTTCGGTGACCCGCTCCGGGCGCAGCGGGTCGCCCTGGGGCAGCTGCCTCGCGGCCTCGGCGTGGATCGGCAGCTCCCAGTCCTCGAAGACCGGCGGCGGGCCGGGCATCTCACCCCTGACGACCGGAGCGTCCCGGCCGTGCGCCAGCACCTCGGCGCCGGTCAGGGCGGCCAACTCGCCCGCCCCGCCCGCGTGGTCCTCGTGGAAGTGGGTGAGCACGATACGGCGTACGTGCGAAGGGGCCCGCCCGAGGGCCCGGACCGCGTCGGCGATCACCCGGCCGGAGCCGATCGTGCCGGCGTCGATCAGCGTCAACTCGTTGCCGTCGCGCCAGAGATAGGCCTGGCCGACCGGGAAGCGCAGGAGATGGAGCCGGGGAAGGAGCTCGATGACGTCCATGCGCCGACCGTAGGGAGGGCCCCCGCCCCTCGGCGAGGGCCCTCTGCTGTGGGCAGAGAGGTTCAGCTGGCCGCGTAGTTCCGCAGGAACAGGGCCTCGGCCACCGACAGCCGCTCCAGCTCCTCGGGGGAGACGCTCTCGTTGACCGCGTGGATCTGCGCCTCGGGCTCGCTCAGGCCGATGAGCAGGATCTCCGCCTCCGGGTAGAGGCCCGCGAGGGTGTTGCACAGCGGGATGGAGCCGCCCTGACCGGCGTACTGCATCGTCTCGCCGGGATAGGCGACACCCATCGCGTCCGCCATCGCCTGGTACGCCGGGCTGCCGGTGTCGGCGCGGAAGGCCTGGCCCTGACCGACCTGCTCGGTGCGCACCCGGGCGCCCCACGGCGTGTGCGCCTCCACATGCGCCTGGAGCAGCTTGGTGGCCTCGGCCGCGTCGACGCCCGGCGGCACCCGCAGGCTGACCAGGGCGCGGGCACTCGACTGGACGGACGGGGTGGCGCCGACGACCGGCGGGCAGTCGATGCCGATGACCGTGACGGCCGGTTCGGCCCAGATGCGGTCGGCGACCGAGCCGGCGCCGATCAGCCCCACGCCGTCCAGCACCTTGGCGTCGGTGCGGAACTGCTCCTCGGTGTACTCCAGGCCCTCCCACCGGGTCTCGGGGGCGAGCCCGTCGACCGTCGTCGAGCCGTCCTCGGCGCGCAGCGAGTCCAGGACGCGGATCAGCGCGGCCAGCGCGTCCGGGGCGGCACCGCCGAACTGGCCGGAGTGCAGATTGCCCTCAAGGGTGTCGATCTGCACGCGGACCAGGGTCATGCCGCGCAGCGTGGTGGTGACGGTCGGCAGGCCGACGCGGAAGTTGCCCGCGTCGCCGATCACGATCGCGTCGGCCCGCAGCAGCTCGGGGTGCTGCTCGGCGTACTGCTCCAGGCCGCCCGTGCCCATCTCCTCCGAGCCCTCGACGATCACCTTGATGTGCACCGGGACGCCGCCGCTGGCCTTGAGGGCGCGCAGCGCGAGGAGATGCATGATCACACCGCCCTTGCAGTCGGCGGCTCCACGGCCGTACCAGCGGCCGTCACGCTCGGTCAGCTCGAAGGGCGGGGTGGTCCAGGCGGACTCGTCCAGCGGCGGCTGCACGTCGTAGTGGGCGTAGAGCAGGACCGTTTCGGCACCTTCCGGGCCAGGGAGGTAGCCGTACACCGACTGCGTGCCGTCCGGGGTGTCGAGCAGGGCCACGTCCTCGAAGCCCTCGGCGCGCAGCGCGTCGGCGACCCAGTTCGCGGCGCCCTCGCTCTCGCTCCTCGGGAACTGGTCGAAGTCCGCCACCGACTTGAAGGCCACCAGCTCGGTGAGCTCCGCCCTCGCCCTCGGCAGCAGCGAGGCGACGGTCTCGGCGACCGGATTCGACGACATGGGCACGCTCCTTGTAGGTGCGACGTTGTACCTCTGGATAGACCCGATCCTCCCACAGCGGCCTGCGACGACCTCCGCCGTAGGATGCGGGGGACAGGAGCGGCAGACGGCTTGATCGGAGCAGCAGACCATCGTGAGCAGCGAGAACTCTTCGGCGGACGGCGTGCAGCGGGTGTGGGACGTCGTCGTGGTGGGCGCGGGCCCCGCGGGGGCCTCGGCGGCCTACGCGGCCGCGGTCACGGGACGGCGCGTGCTGTTGCTGGAGAAGGCGGAGCTGCCCCGCTACAAGACCTGTGGCGGCGGCATCATCGGCCCCTCGCGCGACGCGCTGCCGCCCGGCTTCGAGCTGCCCCTCCGGGACCGGGTGCACGCGGTCACCTTCTCGAACAATGGGCGCTTCACCCGTACCCGCCGCTCCAAGCAGATGCTGTTCGGGCTGATCAACCGGCCCGAGTTCGACCAGCAGCTGGTCGAGCACGCGCAGAAGGCGGGCGCCGAGCTGCGTACGGGCGTCACGGTGTCGCGTGTCGAGCAGCACGGCTCGGCGGTGCCGGACCGGCGCACGGTCGCCGTCGTGCTGCAGGGCGGTGAGACGCTGCTGGCCCGGGCGGTGGTGGGCGCCGACGGCAGCGCCAGCCGCATAGGAGCGCACGTCGGGGTGAAGCTGGAGCAGGTCGACCTCGGCCTGGAGTCGGAGATCCCGGTGCCCGAGACGGTCGCGGAGGACTGGAAGGGACGGGTCCTCATCGACTGGGGCCCGATGCCCGGGAGTTACGGCTGGGTCTTCCCCAAGGGGGACACCCTCACGGTCGGTGTGATCTCGGCGCGCGGCGAAGGCGCCGCCACCAAGCGGTACTTGGAGGACTTCGTGGCCCGGCTGGGCCTCGCCGGCTTCGAACCGAGCATCTCCTCGGGCCACTTGACCCGCTGCCGGGCCGACGACTCGCCGCTGTCGCGCGGCCGGGTGCTCGTCTGCGGTGACGCGGCGGGGCTGCTGGAGCCGTGGACCCGCGAGGGCATCTCCTTCGCGCTGCGGTCGGGTCGGCTCGCGGGGGAGTGGGCGGTCCGCATCACCGAGGCGCACGACGCCGTGGACACCCGCCGCCAGGCCCTGAACTACGCGTTCGCGATCAAGGCGGGGCTCGGCGTCGAGATGAGCGTCGGCAAGCGGCTGCTGACGGTGTTCGAGCGCCGTCCCGGCCTGTTCCACGCGGCGCTGACGAGCTTCCGCCCCGCATGGAGGGCCTTCAAGGACATCACCCGGGGCTCGACGTCCCTGGGCGAGCTCGTCCGCACCCACCCCATGGCCCAGCGCGCCCTGACCGCGCTGGACCGGCGCCAGGCCGTGGCCCCGGCCCCCGCCTCGCCCCCGGCCTCGGGGGACGCGGTCAGCTCGTGACCGTGACCCGGAAGACCGGGTGGTCGGGGGCGATACGGCGCATCTCGTCGTCGGGGGAGTCGGGGCCGACCCCGTCGAAGAAGATGCCGACCTCGGCCTTCCAGCGCTTCAGATAGGCGCGCAGGAGCGGGACCTTGTCCTCGTCGGCGATCTCGGTCGCGGTGAACACGTCCACCTGCTTGCCCAGCCGCAGTTCGCCGCCGCCGGCCGCCCGCATGTTGTGCGTCCACTGGACGTGACCGCGCGGGGCTAGCAGGTACTGCTGTCCGTCCACGGTCAGCAGGTTCACGGGAGTGGTCCGCCACTCGCCGCTCTTGCGGCCGCGCACCGCCAGGACCCGGGAGCCCCAGACACTGACACCGCGACGGGTCAGCCAGGCGACGAAGCGGTTGAAGACGTTGACGGTGAACCAGCCGGGCTTCTTGACGTGCGCGGACATGACGACCCCCTGTGTATGGGAGAGCAGTGCTCTCACTGTTTGGGAGAGCAGTGCTCTCGCTCAAGATGAGTGTGCACCCGCTCGGCACTCCAGTGCAAGAGCGGTGCTCTCTTTTGTGTGCAGTGCTCTCGCTTCGTGGCAGACTGCTTCTCATGACCAAAGCAGGGGGCGCCCGCGCGCGAGCCAGGATCGAAGTGACCGCGGCCATCAAGGACGAGGCACGCAGACAGCTGGCGGCTCAGGGGGCGGCCAAGCTGTCGCTGCGGGCCGTGGCGCGCGAACTCGGCATGGTCTCCTCCGCGCTGTACCGCTACTTCCCCAGCCGTGACGACCTGCTGACCGCGCTCATCATCGACGCGTACGACTCCCTCGGCGAGGCCGCCGAAGCCGCCGCGGCCGAGGTCCGGGACGCCGCCCCCGCCGAGCGCTGGGTCGCCGTGTGCGAGGCGGTACGTCGCTGGGCGCTCACGCATCCGCACGAGTACGCGCTCATCTACGGCTCGCCGGTGCCCGGCTATTCGGCACCCGAGGCGACCGTCCCGCCCGCGTCCCGGGTGGGGGTCCTGCTCATCGGCATCGTCCGCGAGGCCTACGAGCGGCGCGGTGTGGCCCGCACGCCGCTGCCCGCCGAACTGGCGCCCGAGGCCCGGCGCATGGCCGCCGACCTGGCCCCAGACCTGCCACCGGAGGTGGTCGTGGCCCTGGTCGCGGCCTGGGCGCAGCTGTACGGCCTGGTCGGGTTCGAGCTGTTCGGGCAGTTCACCAGGGTGGTGGAGGACCGTGAGCCGTTCTTCCGGCACGCGGCGGCCCGGCTCGCCCACGACGTGGGTCTGGTCCTCCCTCATGCTCCGCACGACTAGTCCTGCTCCTGCGGGATCAGGACGACCTTGCCGGCCACCGTGCCGGACTCGGCCAGCCGCATGGCCTCGGCGACCTCCGTGAGCGGCAGCCGGGCGGCGATCCGGGCGGTGACCTCGCCGCGCTGGAGGGCGTGGAACACCTCGGTGAGGTCGGCGCCCAGGCGGGCCCGGAAGCGGTCCTTGCTCAGGGAGCGGCCGGCCCAGACGTTGAAGAAGTACGCGTGGCGGCCGTTGGGCAGCGCGTTCCACAGCCACACCCGGCCGAGGATCTTCAGGACGGGCCACTGCTTGGAGCCCGTGTCGTCCCGGGTGGCGGCGCTGCCGTAGGAGACGAGCGTGCCGCCGGGCGCGAGCAGCCGCCAGGAGTCGATCACGCTCCGGCCGCCGACGTGGTCGAAGACGGCGTCGACTCCACCGGGGGCGAGTGCGCGGACCCGGGCCGGGATGTCCTCGGTGCGGTAGTCGACGGGAGTCACGCCCAGTTCGCGCAGCGCGTCGTGATGGCGGGCCGACGCCGTGCCGATCACCTTCAGGCCGGCCGCCAGCGCCAGCTGGACGAGGACCGTGCCGACGCCGCCGTTGGCCCCGTGGACGAGGATCGTGCCGCCGCTGCGCACGCGGGCCTTGCGATGGAGCATCTGCCAGGCGGTGATGCCGTTGACCACCAGGGTCTCCGCCTCCGCCGCGCCGATGCCGGCCGGCACCTCCACCGTGTCGGCGGCGTCGAGCACCACATGGCTGGCCCAGCCGCCGACCTTCACCAGCGCCGCCACCCGCTTGCCGACGAGGCCGGGGGCGACGCCGGGGCCGGCCGTCAGCACCGTGCCGACCAGGTCGTAGCCGGGCACGAACGGGAAGGGCGGCTGGTCGTAGTACCGGCCGCGGCGCATCTGCTGCTCCGCGAAGGAGACCCCGGTGGCCTCCACCCGGACCACGATCTGCCCGGCACCCGCGGCCGGTATGTCCCGGCGCCGGAACTGGAGCCCCTCCGGTTCGACCGTTCCCGGCAGGACGACCTCGACGAGTTCCGTGCTTTCCATGACGACCTCCGTGTAGAGCTATTCGTTTGCGTTAGAAGCTATAACTAACATGATGGCAAATAGCGTGAGTGTCAAGCTCTCGCGAGAATGTCTGTTATTGGCTATCGCTGCGGTGATAGGTTGGAACGAACCGGACGGAGAGGAGCGTGGAGGCGATGACGGCAGGCCCGGCGAGCCCTCGCGAGCGGTACCGCAGCCAGGTGCGTTCGGAGATCAAGGCGCGGGCCTGGGAACAGATCGCCTCGGCGGGAGCGACGGGGCTCTCCCTCAACGCCATCGCCAAGGAGCTGGGCATGAGCGGCCCGGCTCTCTACCGGTACTTCGGCGGCCGGGACGAACTGATCACCGAGCTGATCCGCGACGCCTACCGCAGCCTGGCGGACACCTTCCGCGCCGCCGCCGACTCGGGCGGCGGACTGCCCGCTCTCGCACACGCCCTGCGCCGCTGGGCGCTCGCGGACCCCCAGCGGTATTTCCTGGTCTACGGCACGCCGGTCCCCGGCTATCACGCCCCGGACGACATCACGGCGATCGCCCAGGAGATCATGGCCGCACTGCTCGACGTGTGCGTGGCCGCGGGCGCCGACACCCACGGCGCCGCCGACACTCCCGGCCCCGACGCCTTCGACGCCCACCTCGCCGACCACCGGCAGTGGGCGGCCGGCCACCCCGCCCCGCCCGCGGCCCTGCACCGGGCGCTGCTGTGCTGGACCCGTCTGCACGGGCACCTCTCACTGGAGCTCGCGGGTCATTTCACCGGCATGGGATTCGACCCCGAGCTGCTGTTCGCCGCCGAGGTGGACGAGCTGGTGGGCGGTCACTGATCACGCCGGCGGGCGTACTCCCCGGGGAGTACGTGTGATCACCTCGCCCGGCTGACGTCCTTGCGGACCGCGGGCGTCTAGCGTGGCGGACATGGGAGAGCAGCGCGTGCGCGGGCACGGCCCGCCGCAGTGGTGGCGGTACGGGCCCCCGTGGTGGCACCACCCGGACGGCGACGCCGAGCCGGGCCGCGCGCGCCTGCCGTGGCGCTCCACCCTGCCGCTCATGGTTTTCGTGGTGTTCGGCTCGAACTTCGCCGCGCACGAACAGCTCCATCGCGTGCAGCTCGACGGCTACGCGCGCGTGCTGCTGCTCGTTGCCTCGGGGCTGCTGCTCTGGCGCCAGCGGTACCCCGCGTTCGTGGCGTTCGGCACGGCCACGACCGCCCTGGTCTACCTGGGCGCCGGCTATCCGTACGGACCGATCTTCCTGACCGTCGCCGTCAGCTGCTTCAGTGCCGTCGTCACGGGCCACCGACTCGCGGCCTGGGCGTCGGTCGGGATGCTCTGGGCCGGACACGCCCTGATCACGCTCTGGCTCTACCGCTGGCTTCCGCCGCCGGGCGACGAGGCCGCGAGCCTCAACCAGGAGATCGTCATCGCGACCTGGGTCGTGGCCGTCGTAGCGGTCTCCGAACTGGCCCGGGTACGGCGGGAGCAGTGGGCCCGGGAGCGCGCCGACCGCGCCCAGGCTGCACGCCGGCGCGCGGACGAGGAGCGGCTGCGGATCGCCCGCGAGCTGCACGACGTCCTGGCCCACAGCATCTCCGTCATCAATGTGCAGGCGGGTGTCGGCCTCGCCCTCCTCGACACCGACCCGGAGCAGGCACGCGAGGCGCTCACCACCATCAAGGCCGCCAGCAAGGAGGCGCTCGGGGAGGTGCGCCAGGTCCTGGACACCCTGCGTGCCCCCGGCGCCGCGCCGCGCGCCCCCGCGCCCGGCCTCAACCGGCTGCCGGAGCTGGTGGAACAGGCGGCGGGCGCGGGCCTCACGGTCGACGTCGAGGGCGAGCCGCCGCGCCTGGCGCCGGGCGCCGACCTCGCGGCGTTCCGGATCGTCCAGGAGGCGCTGACCAATGTCGTACGGCATTCCGGCTCGCGGCACGCGCGCGTGTGCTTCGAGGACGACGACGGCGTGCTGCGGCTGCGGATCGACGACGACGGGCCCGCGACCGGCGAGGACGCGGGCGGCAGCGGGAACGGGCTGGCGGGGATGAGGGAACGGGCCGCCGCGCTGGGTGGCACGATCGAGGCGGGCCGGCGTCCCGACGGGGGCTTCCGGGTGCTCGCCGTACTGCCGTTGAAGGTGAAGGTCAAGGAGGACGGCCGGTGATCCGTGTACTGCTCGCCGACGACCAGTCATTGGTGCGGGCCGGCTTCAAAGCGCTGCTGGACGCGCAGCCGGACATCGAGGTGGCCGGTGAGGCGGCCGACGGCGAGGAGGCCCTGCGCGAGGTGCGCGAACTGCGCCCCGACGTCGTCCTGATGGACATCCGCATGCCGCTCCTGGACGGCCTGGCCGCCACCCGCCGTATCACCGGAGCGCCGGAGCTGAAGGACGTGAAGGTGGTCATGCTCACCACCTTCGAACTCGACGAGTACGTCTTCGAGGCGCTCCGCTCGGGCGCCTCGGGCTTCCTGGTGAAGGACACCGAGCCCGAGGAACTCGTGCGCGCCGTAAGGGCGGTGGTCGAGGGCGACGCACTGCTCTCGCCGGGGGTGACCCGCCGGCTGATCGCCGAGTTCGCGGCCCGTTCCAAGGAGCCGGCGGCCGCCGACGCACTGGCCCAACTCACCGAGCGGGAAAGGGAGGTGATGGCCCTGGTCGGCATCGGACTGTCCAACGAGGAGATCGCCCGCCGCCTGGTCGTCAGCCCCCTCACCGCGAAGACCCATGTGAGCCGCACGATGGTGAAGCTGGGGGCGCGCGACCGGGCCCAACTCGTGGTGCTGGCCTACGAGTCGGGTCTGGTGCGGCCCGGCTGGCTGGGCTGAGGCCCGCGGCGGAAGCGGACCAGCACGGACACGACCCGCGCGACGCCGACGACCGCCCCCAGCGCCAGACCCGAGCGCAGCAGCAACGCGGACAGCAGGTCCGGCAGTTCGAAGAGGAACGCCGGTCCGGCGACGGCCCCGAAGACCACCGCCGCCGCGAACCCCGCGCTGAGCAGCGCGTATCCGGCCTCGACCGTCGCCGCGTCCTGCTCGGCCTTGGTGCGCCGTCCCCCGTACCCGTCCATACGGGAGAGTCTCACAGTGGTGCGCCCGGCGGGGCAAGCGAAACCCCGCCGGGCGCACTCACGGAGGCGTCCCCCTAGTCGCGGACCGGTACCGGTACCGGTTCCGCCTGCGCCTCCTCCACGGTGGACCTCGCGACCACGATCGACGGCCGCGTGCGGCGGCCGCGCAGACCGGTGAGCGTGATGAGCAGCCCGGCCACGGCGATGCCGGTGACCACGATGAACCCGGGCCGGTAGCTGTCGAGCACGGCCTGCGGGGTCGCGCGGTCGGGGGCGCCCGCGGTGACCACGGCCGTGACCACCGCCAGGAAGATCGCGCCGCCGACCTGGACCGAGGTGTTGAGCAGACCGGAGACCATGCCCTGCTCGTGGTCCTCGACGCCGTTGGTGGCCTGGATGTTGAGCGACGGGAAGACCAGCGCGCAGGCCGCGCCGATCAGCAGCATCGACGGCAGCACGACGGCCGCGTACACCGGGTCGAGGTCGATGCGCAGGAACAGCGCGTACCCGACGACCATCAGCGCGAAGCCCACCGCGATCAGCCGCGGTGTGCCGAACCGGTCGACGACCGAACCGACCTTCGTCGAGGACACCGCCACCAGCGCGCCCGCGGGCAGGAAGGCCAGCGCGGTGTGCAGCGCCGACCAGCCGAGCAGCGACTGCATGTACAGCGTGGTCAGGAACTGGAATCCGACGTACGACCCGAAGAAGGCCACCGCGCCGAGCTGGGCCCGTACTTGGCTGCCGGAGCGCAGCACACCGAGCCGGATCAGCGGGCTCACCGCGCGCCGCTCGACCAGGACGAAGACGGTCAGCGAGGCGGCCACCGCGAGGAACGACAGCAGGGTGCGGGCGGATGCCCAGCCTGCCTCGGGCGCCTGGACGACGGTGAACACGAGCAGCAGCATCGACGCGGTGCCGATGACGGCGCCCGGGATGTCGTAGCCGTCGTGGTCGCGCTCGCGCGTCGTGCGCGGCAGCAGCCTGAGCCCGGCGAGCAGGGCGAGCAGCGCGATGGGCGCCGGCAGCAGCATGGTGAGCCGCCAACTGGCCTCGGTCAGCAGGCCGGAGAGCACCAGACCCATGGAGAAGCCGGTGGCCGCGCAGGTGGTGTAGATGGACAGGGCGCGGTTGCGCAGCGGACCCTCGGGGAAGGTCGTGGTGATGATCGAGAGGCCCGCGGGAGCCGTGAACGCCGCGCTCAGGCCTTTGATGAAACGGCTGGCGATCAGCAGCGGACCCGAGTCGACGAGGCCGCCGAGCAGTGAGGCGAGCGCGAAGACGCCGAGGGCCACCAGGAACACCTGACGCCGGCCGAGCAGGTCGGCGGTGCGGCCGCCGAGGAGGAGCAGCCCGCCGTATCCCAGGATGTAGCCGCTGACGATCCATTGCAGCGTCGACGTGGAGAGTTGGAGGTCGGACCCGATGGACGGCAGGGCGACGCCGACCATCGACACATCGAGCGCGTCGAGGAACATCGCGGCGCAGAGCACCAGCAGGGTGCCCCACAGCCGGGGAGTCCAGCGAACCGCCGACGAGGGGGCCGCGGGGGTGGTGAGCGGAGAGGTCATGGCGACGACACTACATGCATATGCATCGAATGCAAGCGCATTTAATTCCGATGCAAGGAATTCTTTTCTCTGCTACGGTGCGGCCATGGCGGCGAAGAATGCCGAGCAGGCGCTCGTGGACCAGTGGCGGGACATCCTGGCGCTGCACGCCCGCACCCAGTGCGAGCTCGACCGCGCCCTGCACGGACACGGCCTGTGCGCCAGCGACTTCGAGGTCCTCGACCTGCTCGCCGAGGGCCGCGCGGCGGACGGCGGCTGCGCCTATCGCGTCCAGGAGATCTCGGAGCGGGTGCATCTCAGCCAGAGCGCCCTGTCCCGGCTGATCGCCCGTCTGGAGAAGGACGGCCTGGTCGACCGGGCCATGTGCGCGGAGGACCGGCGGGGTGTGCGGGTGGCGCTCACACCGAAGGGGCGCGCGCTGCACGGCGAGGTGCTGCCGGTGCAGCGCGCGGTACTGACCCGGATGCTGGCGGGCTGACCGGCCGCCGTCAGATGCCGGACCGCTCCCGCCACAGCGCGGCGAGCGCGGCGTCACCGGTCACCTCGGGCATCGGCACCCGGTTCCACAGGGCGAGGTACAACTGGTCGGCCGGGCCGGACAGTTCGGCCTCCGCCACCCCGGACTCGTCCCGCGTGGTCATGGGCGGCTTTGCGGACAGCCGTACGGTCCACACGTCCCCGGAGTCCGAGGCGCGCACCCGCAGCACACGCGGCTCGTCCGTGCGCACCCGGCTCCTCGTGCGGGCGTGGAAGCCGCGCAGCAACTCGTCGATGCCGTCCACCGCGAAGTCCCGCGCGACCGGGGACGGAACCCCGGCCCGCGCGGACTCGGCGTCATAGCGGTGCACGGTCGTCTCGTGGGCCTGCCGCCTGGTCCAGAACGCCAGCGGCGAGGGGGAGGGCGCGGGGTGGAAGGTCCAGCACTCCAGGTCGGACGGCGCCGCGGTCAGGGTGTCGACCAGGCGGGCATGGCTGTCCCGGTACCAGGCCACCAACTCGGCGCCGTCGAGGTCCGGGAGGTCACCGAAGGGGCGCGGCGCGGTGTGCCCGTCGGCGACGATCCCGGCGGCCCAGCGATGCACCGCGCCGGTGTGCCGCAACAGGTCGCGCACCTGCCACTCCGGGCAGGTCGGCACCTTGGCATCGGTCCCCGCCACCTCGGCGGCCGCGGCCAGCAACCGGCCCTCCCGGTCCAGGGTCTGAAGGAAGTCGGCAGTCTCCATGCAGGTGAGTCTGCCGTATGGAACGACCGGATCCAGGGGCGTCGGTGATACGCAGCCTGTGCCCGGGAGGTCAGAGGCTGATCCAGCCGAGCGTCAGGGCGAGGATCCCGAGGCCCGCTCCGGCGACCGAGACGGCGAGGACGACGCGTTCGCGCTCCGAGAAGAGCCGGCGGCCCTGTTCCCGGCGGGCCATCACGAACAGGACGGTCGCGGGGGCGTAGACGATGAAGGACACCAGCAGGAACTTCGGGCCCGCCGCGAAGAGGAGGAAGGCCGTGTAGACCGTGGCGAGGGAGGCGACCACCAGTTCCCCGGTGCCGCGCCGCCGGGTCCTGCGCTGCCCCGCGAGCTTCGCCGCGAAGGCCGCCGCCAGCAGGTACGGGATCAGGGACAGCGCGCTCGTCAGACGGAGCGTGAAGGTGAGGGCGTCCTTCGAGAACAGCGTGATGACCAGCACGGCCTGGGACAGCAGGGTCGTCATCAGCAGCGCGCGTACGGGCACGTCGTCCGCGGTCGCCCGGCGCAGAAAGCGCGGCATGTCGTCGTCCTGGGCGGCGACGAACAGCACCTCGGCGGCCATCAGCGTCCAGGCGAGGTACGCCCCGAGGACCGAGACGATCAGCCCGACGCCGACGAAGACCCCGCCCCAGGTGCCGACCGCGTGCTCCAGGACGCCCGCCATGGAGGGCCGGCGCAGCTGGGCGATCTCGCTCATGGGCATGATTCCGTACGACACGATCGTCACCGAGGCGAAGACGCACAGGACGCTCAGGAACCCGAGCAGGGTCGCGCGGCCGACGTCCTCGCGCCGCTTCGCGTGCCGGGAGTAGGCACTGGCGCCCTCCACCCCGAGGAACACGAACACCGTCGCGGGCAGGGTGCCGCGGACCTGGTCGAACAGCGAACCGGTATGGGCGGTGCCGTGGAAGTTGGCGGCGAAGACATCCGTGTCGAGGTAGCACAGGGCCAGGACGACGAAGACCAGGACGGGGACGACCTTCGCCACCGTGACGATCCTGTTGATCGACGCGGCCTCCCTGACGCCTCGCCGGATCAGCAGGAAGAACCCCCACAGGCCGACCGTGGACAGGGCGGCGGCCACGACCGTGTCGCCCTCGCCCAGCGCGGGCCACACCGCGCCCACCGTCGACATGATCAGCACCCAGTACGCCACATTGCCGACGCAGACGCTCGCCCAGTACCCGAACGCCGAGAAGAAGCCCAGGTACTCGCCGAACCCCGCCTTGGCATAGGCGTACACGCCCGCGTCGAGGTCCGGCCGCCGCAGCGCGAGGGTCCGGAGGACGAGCGCGAGCATCAGCATGCCGGTACCCGCGACCCCCCAGGCGATCAGGGCACCGGCGACACCGGTCTGTTCGGCGAAGCGCCGGGGCAGCGAGAAGACACCGGCGCCCACCATGGAACCGACGACGATCGCGGTCAGCGTGGGCCGCGTCAGCTTGGCCGCAGGCGTCGGCATGGCCGCGGGCGTCGGCTTGGCCGTGGGCGTCGGCTGGGCCGTAGGCGTCGGCTGGGCCGTAGGCGGTGCGGAGCCGGGACTCTCGGTCGACTGGGTCTGAGCCTGAGCCATGATGATCATGCTGGGGCATGCACCGAGGCTCCGCACCTTTTGCTGGGCGAGATGTGTCCGCCGGTCTGACGTGGGGTCAGCCCGATGCCGCGCGGCGAGTGATGACGCCGATCAGGGCCGCCACCGCCGCCAGTGCCGCGACGCTGGTGAGCGCGGTCGGCAGGGAGAACCAGTCGGCCATGAAGCCGATCGCGGGCGGCCCGAGGAGCATGCCGCCGTAGCCCAGGGTGGAGGCGACCGCGACGCCGGAGGGGCCGGCCAGGGCACCGGCCCGTTCCACGGCGACGGGGAAGAGATTGGCGAGGCCGAGTCCGGTGACGGCGAACCCGATCAGCGCCGCCCACACGGACGGGACGAGCGAGCCGAGCAGCATGCCGGCCGCGGCGGTGCCGCCTCCGGCGACGACGGTCCGGGTGCGGCCCAGACGTTCGAGCAGCGTGGTGCCGGTCAGCCGCCCCACGGTCATGGCCAGTGCGAAGCACGAGTACCCGATGGCCGCGAGGCCCGGTGAGGCGTCGAGGTCCTGTTCGAGGTGGAGCGCGCCCCAGTCGGCCATGGCGCCTTCGCCGTACGCCGTGCACAGCGCGATCAGGCCGAAGACGGCGACGAGCCCGCGCGTACGGCGATCCGCGCGGCGCGGGAAGTCGCCCTGGGACGGGGACGGGGGCGGGTTGCTGCTCGAAAGCCGGGGCTGGGGCCGGTCCGGCGGAACCGGGGCCTGCTCGCGCAGCAGAGTGTGTCCCGCGACGGCGGTGACCAGCAGGCCGACCAGGGTGAGGCCGAACAGATGGCGGGTGGGGGAGAGGGACCCCGCGACCAGCCCGCCGAGGCCCGCCCCGGTCATGCCGCCCAGGCTGAACGCGGCGTGGAAGCTGGGCATGACCGGTCGTCCCAGCGCGGTCACCAGGTCGACGGCCGCGCTGTTGAAGGCGACGTTGATGCTGCCGTAGGCCGCCCCGAACACCAGCAGCACGGCGCCGAGCGCGGGCGCCGAGTGGGTGAGCGGTGGCAGCGCGACGCTGAGGGAGAGGAGGACGGCGCACGCGACGGTCACCGGGTGGTTTCCGTAGCGGCGGCACAGCCGCCCCGTGAGCATCATCGTGATCACCGCGCCGGCCGAGACGCCGAGCAGCGCGAAGCCCAGCTCGGTGGCCGAGGCGTGGGTCTGCTCCTTGATGGCCGGGATGCGGACGACCCAGCCGGCGAAGACGAAGCCGTCCAGTGCGAAGAACACGGTGAGGGCGACACGGAGACGGGTGAGGTCGCTGCCCGGCACGACATTGTGCGATCGGGTTTTGTTTATTAGCGGCACAAAGTCAGCCTAGAGGGGTGCCGGGGGCCGGACAAGGGCACGGCCGGACGCACGCTCCGTCCTCCGTGTGTGCGGCAAGCAGCCCCATGGCATGGCCCGCGCGGGCGACCCTCCGGCCCCGGCTGCCGACGCCGCTCACCTGCGCACCCTCATCGTGGTCCGGGCCCGTGTGGCGGTGCTCATGTCCTGTTCGAAGAGAGGTTTCCATGCCCCGTCTTCCACGCCTGGCCGGCGCCGCCGTGGCAGCCGTCACCGTCAGCGTGCTCGCGTCGGCCACCGCGTCGGGCGGTGAGCCGGAGCGCTCGGACGCGCGTGTCGTCGCCCGCTTCGACTTTGCCGCCGGGCAGACACCGGAGAACATCGCGCTCGAACGCGACGGCTCCGCCGATCTGGCCTTCGCGTTCTCCCGGCAGGTCGCCAACGTGACCCCGCGCGGCCGCACCCGCATCCTCGCGACGCTGCCCGAGGTCAGGAACCCGAACACCCCCATCGTCCACAGCGCGGTGGTCCTCGGCATCGCCCGGGCCCACGACGGTACGCTCTACGTCACCTACGCGACCGGGACCCGCAAGACCGGCATCTGGCGCATCACGCGCGACGGCGGCACACCCGAGCAGATCGCGAAGCTCCCGGCCGACGGACTGCCCAACGGGCTCGCCCTCGACGAGCACCGCGGCGTGCTCTACGCCGCCGACTCGGTGCTGGGCACCGTCTGGCGCGTCCCGCAGGCGGGAGGAACCGCCACGAAATGGGCAAAGGCCCCCGCGCTCGCCCCGTCCCGCGCCCCCTCGGGCGGCTTCGGCGCCAACGGCATCAAGGTCCACGGCCATGCCGTATGGGTGTCCAACAGCGACCGGGGGACGCTGCTGCGCATCCCGGTACGGCCGGACGACTCCGCGGACACGATCGAGACCAGGGCGACCGGGCTGGACGGGATCGACGACTTCGCCTTCACCGGCCGCGGGCACACCGTCCTGGCGGCCCTGACCGCCAGCGGCCAGGTCGCCCTGGTACGACCGGACGGCACCCGCACGATCGTGCTCGCACGAAAGGACGGCCTGGCCGACCCGACCTCGGTGGCCGTGCGCGACCGCAGCGTCTACGTGCCCAGCGCGGCGTACTTCACCATGCGGGACCCGAACCTGGTCGTGGCCCGCCTGCCTTGGCGCGCGGGCTGACGGGCGGGGGCCGGTGAGTGTCACGGGCCGCCCGGCGGCGCGTTGCCCGGATCAGGACGGTCACCAGGACCGCCAAGTCGGCCGCGCCGTCGGGGTCGTCCGGGTAACGGGCGACGGGTAGGGGCCCGACCTCGTCCAGCCGTACGTCCTCCAGATCGAGCACATGCGCCAGCGCCATCAGGGACAGGCGGGCGTTGCCGTCCGTGAAAGGGTGGAAGAAGGACACGTCCAGGTACGCCCGGCGGCGCGGGCGGGGAGCGGGACGGCGGCGTCGGTGCTCTCCCGTAGGCAGCCCGTGAAGTCCCGCCATGTGTGCGGTGTCAGGCCGTAGCGCTCCCGGCCGCCCTTGGCGAAGGCGTCGCCGTCGCGGAACGGGGCCTCCGGAACGCCGAGGACGAGGCGCTGCCAGGAGGCCGGCAGCTGTGGACCGAGGGGCTCGCCCCGGGCGGCATCCGCGCGGGAGCGGGCCAGTGCGGTGAGCAGTCTCTCGGCACGGGCCGGGTCGCGGCGTCGTACCGGGCCGTCGTACCAGACTGCGAGGCCGTCGACGGCGCCCCGGACCGGGGGCACGGGATCCGCCGGGACCACGGTCGACCAGTCCACCTGCTGCCTGACCCGGCACCAGACCGCAAGCGCGTCGGGACTCTCAGACATCGCGGTAGGGCTGCTCGCCGGTGAGATGGATCGCCAGGCCCTCGCCCACGGATTCCACGAGGGCCTGTTTCGGGCGCGTCCAGCTGGCGAACCGGCCACCGATCGCCGTTTCGACCGCCTTTGCGGCCTCCTCCGGCCCCAGTCCGGCGGAGGTCAGGAACCAGAGGAGTACCCGCTCGCACAGCTTGTACCAGTCGTCCTCCGCGTCCGTACGGTCCACGACCAGGGTCACCAGCCGGGTCGCCGCCCGGTTCAGGTGCCAGCTGCGGTCTTCGGCGTCCGCGCCCGGTGGCGGAGCGAACCGGGCGAACTTCTCGGCCAGTTCCTCCAGCCGGTCGCGCCACTCCAGGAGGGAGGCCACGACCCGCGCCGCGGTCGGTCCGGGCTCCTGCACGGAGTGGGCGACACAGCACCAGCCGGACCGCACCGCCGCCCCCGCCCTCGCCGATCGCCCAGTGCCGGCCGCAGGCCCAGCGGCCGTAGCGCTCGGCCAGGAGCTCGGTGACCGCGTGGAAGAAGCGCCAGCCCGCGCTGTCGTCGGCCCCGGACTCGGCGGCGGTCGGCAGCGAGGCGATCAGCGCGGTGAGCCGGGCCCTCTCCTCCTCGTCCCAGGGGAAGGGGTTGCGCCCCGGATCGACGGCGGACCAGGGGAGATTGCGCGGCTGGAGCGCGGGGTCGGTGGACGTGACGTACCTCCGTCGAAGCGGCATGGGCACAGCCGATCGATACTGTCCGAGCCGTACGGAGTTGTCATCCGGTTGGCCGCGCGCGGCCGCCGGACCGTCGTCGGCATCGAACACCTGCTGCCCGGTGGTGACTTCCGTCGCCTTCCGGCCACTCGGTCGCCTCGTCGGGGCGGGTGAAACATGCGGAAGTGCCTGGTCCGGGAGGACATGGGGGCGATTCTCCGGTGGTGTGTCTTCGGACAGACCATGGATACGGGTCGGTTAATGCTTGCTCACGTGCTGGTTGCGGAAGAGTGAGCGGGCCATGATGGGCCCATGACGTTGGCCTCGCGTGCTCTCACGCAACTGGCGACCTGGCCGGACCTGAGACAGGCCGTACCGAGCTGCGGCCTGGGGCAGGCGCTCAGCTCGGACCGGGGCGAGATCGCCCACTTCCATTCCGACCGGGACGTCGACCTGCATCTGACGGACCGTGCCATCCGGCGTTTCGCCAAGGACCTCATGGGTTCGGGGGCGATCCGGATCGTCCCGGGTTCGCAGTGGGTGACCATACGCCTCGACGCCACGAGCGACGTCGATCTGCTGATGACCCTGGTCAGCGTTGCGCTCCAGGCCCAGCAGGTCTGGCCGGACCCCGTCGGCCGGTTCGAAGTCGGCTGCAACGACCAGCGGGGCGCGGGGTTCGTCCGGGCCGATCCCGGCGGCATCTGACGCGGCGCGCCGGGTCGTCACACGGCGACGACCCGCATCCCCGCCTCCTCGAACCGGCGCACGGTGTCCCGCTCCACCGCCGTGTCCGTGACGAGTGTGTCCACCATCTCGGCCGCGCAGATCCGGGCGAACGCCCGCCGGCCGAGCTTGCTCGAGTCGGCCGCGACGATCACTCGTTCGGCTTGTTCACACAGCAGCCGGTTGATCGCGGCCTCCGCCTCGTCGTGTGCCGCCGCGCCATGCGTGACGTCGAAGGCCACCACCCCGAGCACCGCCACGTCGAGCGTGATCTGGCCGAGCACACCGTCCGCCAGCGGCCCGATCAGCTCGTACGACTGCGGCCGCGCGACCCCGCCCGTCACCACGATCTTGAACTGGGGCCGTACGGCGAGTTCGTTGGCGATGTTGAGCGCATTGGTGACGACGGTCAGCGCCGGTGAGCCCGAGGCGAGGTCCGCGCGCACGGCCAGCGCGCGGGCCACCTCGGTCGTGGTCGTACCGCCGGTCAGGCCCACCGCCTCGCCCGGCGCGACCAGGTCCGCCACCGCCTTGGCGATGCGCTGCTTCTCGGAGGCGTGCCGGGCCGTCTTGTAGCGCAGCGGCAGTTCGTACGACACCCCGTGCACGACCGCCCCGCCCCGGGTGCGCACCAGCATCTGCTGCTCGGCCAGCTGGTCGAAGTCCCGGCGGATGGTCGCGGCCGACACCGACAGTTCCGCCGCCGCCTCCTCGACGTCCAGGCGGCCGCGTTCCACGAGCAGTTCCAGCAGCGCCTTCCAGCGGGCGTCACGCGACATCCGGAGCCTCCGTTCCTCGATCTTCCGCGACCCTAGCGCAACCCGTCTCAGCTGGAATGCTTGATTGTGCTTGAAAGCTGGCTATATCTTGCAAGAAAAATCAGCCAGGGGAGGGGCACGGCATGACCCATGTCGAGGACGAGCTCAGCAGCCAGCCCGAGTGCTGGATACGGGCGGCCGAACAGGCGGCCCACAGCGGTGGGGCGCTGCCGGGAGAAGGGGAGCGGGTCGCGATCGTCGGCTGCGGCACCTCGTACTTCATGGCGCAGGCGGCCGCGGCCCTGCGGGAACGGGCAGGCCGGGGCGAGACCGACGCCTTCGCCGCGTCCGAGTTCCCGTACGGGCGCCCGTACGACCGTGTCATCGCCCTCACCCGCTCCGGCACCACCACCGAAGTGCTGGAACTGCTGGGGCAGTTGAAGGGACGCACCCGCACCACCGCGGTCACCGCGGACCCGGACACCCCCGTGATGACGGCCGCCGACGACGTCGTCGTACTGGACTTCGCGGACGAACGGTCCGTCGTGCAGACCCGGTTCGCCACCAGCGCGCTCACCCTGCTCCGCGCCCACCTCGGCCTGCACACCGACACGGTCGTCGCCGACGCCCGCACCGCGCTGTCCACCCCCCTGCCCGAAGGACTCGTCGACTGCACCCAGTTCACCTTCCTGGGCCGCGGCTGGACCGTCGGACTGGCGAGCGAGGCCGGGCTGAAGATGCGCGAGGCCTCGCTGTCCTGGACCGAGGCCTACCCGGCGATGGAGTACCGGCACGGCCCCATCAGCATCACCACGCGCGGGACGGCGGCCTGGATGTTCGGCCAGGCGCCGGACGGGCTGGCCGAACAGGTGCGTACCACGGGCGGATTGTGGGTCGACGGCTCGCTCGACCCGCTCGCCGAACTCGTCCGCGCCCAGCGCCTCGCGGTGGCCGTCGCCGCCCGCCGGGGCCTCGACCCCGACCGGCCCCGCCACCTCACCCGCTCGGTGATCCTCGCCCCCTGACCCACGACCCGGGAGGAGAATCCGTGCCCCTCGCACGCACCGGCGAGCTCGTCACCCGCGCCGCCGAGGCACGCTCAGCCGTCGCCGCCTTCAACATCATCACGCTCGAACACGTCGAGGCCGTCATCGCCGGAGCCGAAGCGGCGGACGCGCCGGTCGTCCTCCAAGTCAGCGAGAACGCCGTCAAGTTCCGCTACGGACGCCTGCTCCCGCTGGCCCGTGCGGCCGCGGCCGCCGCCGAACGCTCCGGTGTGCCCGTCGCGTTGCACCTCGACCACGTACAGAGCGACGACCTGCTGCGCCAGGCGGCCGACGCCGGCTTCGGCTCCGTGATGTACGACGCGGCCCGCCTTCCGTACGCCGAGAACCTGGCCGCGACCCGCGCCGCGGTCGACTGGGCGCACGGCCAAGGGCTGTGGATCGAGGCGGAGTTGGGGGAGATCGGCGGTAAGGGCCGACCACCGCTGGACGCCCACGCGCCCGGAGCCCGTACCGACCCCGCCCAGGCGGCCGCCTTCGTCGCGGACACCGGCGTCGACGCCCTGGCCGTCGCCATCGGCAGCGTCCACGCCATGACGACCCGTACGGCAGCCCTCGACCACGAACTCCTCAAACGGCTGTCCGTCACCGTGCCCGTTCCGCTCGTGCTGCACGGTTCCTCGGGCGTGCCGGACGAGGGGCTCGTCGCGGCCGTCGCGGGCGGCATCGCCAAGGTCAACGTCGGCACCGCCCTCAACATGGCGATGACCGGCGCCATTCGGGACTTCCTCGCCGCCCATCCCGAGGCGGTCGACTCGCGCAAGTACCTCAGCGTGGGGCGGGAGGCGATGGCACGGGAGGTGACACGGATCATCGGGGTGCTCGGCTAGCCCGCCGACAGAGTTCGACCGACGGGGCTCGGCCGACCGGGTTCGACCGCTACCGTTTGACGGCCTTGAGCACCACGAACTTCGGGTCGGAGGCCACCAGTTGGCTGTTGCCGAACAGGCGGCGCAGCTTCACGTGGTAGCCCAGGTGGCGGTTGCCGATCACCCACAGTTCGCCGCCCGGCCGCAGTGCGCGCCGCGCCCCGGTGAACATCCGCCACGCCGTCGCGTCCGTCGTCGCCTGATGGGAGTGGAACGGAGGGTTGTTGAGGACGACGTCCACGCTGCCGGCCGCCACCCCCGCCAGCCCGTCCCCGACCCGGAACTCCGCGTGCCCCGGCACCCCGTTGGCCTTGTACGTGGCCTCCGCCGACGCCACGGCCTGGAACGACTCGTCCACGAACAGCACCTCGGCCGCGGGATCGGCCAGCGCCACCGCCGTACCCACGACCCCGTTTCCGCACCCCAGGTCCACGACTCGGCGCGGGCCGCGGCCGGCCGGCAGGTGCTGGAGGAAGAACCGCGTGCCGATGTCCAGCCGGTCGGCGCAGAACACGCCCGCGTGGTTGACGACGGTGCGCCCGGAGACCGCGCCGATGCCCTCGGGGAGGGCGTAGCTGTACGGCCACGGATTGGCGCCGCGCTCCAGCGCCGGGTCCGGGGTGCAGAGGATCAGCCGGGCCTTCTGCTCTGCGAGGGAGGTCCGCGTCGGCCCGAGAATCCGCTCGAACAGCTCCAGCGTCGAGGTGTGGATCTCCTTCACCATCCCGGTGCCCACGACGACTGTGCCCTCGTGCACGGCGGGCGCCAGCCGCTGCAACTGGTCCTCCAGGAGCGCCAGGCTCTTCGGCACACGCACCAGCAGGACGTCGACGCGGTCCGGCGGGGGATCCTGGGTGGTGAGGAGCCGTACGGTACCGGGCTCGACGCCGGCCCGCGCGAGGTTCGCCCGGGTCGCCTCCTGACTGAGGAAGGAGTCGGTGATCTGCACCGGCCCGTGCTCCGCGAGCGCCGTGACCAGCGCGCCCCAGCGGTCCCCCAGGACCACGACCGTCCCGGACAACGGGATCCGCTCCTGGGCCAGATGCCGCAGCAAATACGCGTCGGAGGCGTCCCAGGCACGCAGCCGGTCACGTGGATCCTCGGGGAAGCGGGACAGCTCGAACTCGCCCCACACAGTCGTCATGCGATCGCTCATTGTGTGTCCAGGCTAGCGGAGCCGCAGCTCAGGCCCGGTCGGGCGGGTCCCTGGGGCAGGATGGAACGCATGGACGTGGAGCTGTTCCCCAGGGAGCGCACCGAGGTCGCGCCCGGCGCCGTGCACATGCCGGACTGGCTCGACGCCCGCGCCCAGCGGGAGCTGCTGGCGGCCTGCCGGGAGTGGGCGCGCCCGCCGGCGGGCCTGCGCACGGTCCGCACCCCCGGCGGCGGCACCATGACCGCCCGCCAGGTCTGCCTGGGCTGGCACTGGTATCCGTACGCCTACGCCCGCACGGCCGTCGACGGCGACGGGGCCCGGGTGAAACCGTTCCCCTCCTGGCTGGGCGAGCTGGGCCGTCGGGCGGTGGCCGACGCGCTGGGCCCGCGGGCGGTGGCATCGGCGCCGTACGACATCGCACTGATCAACTTCTACGACGGCGACGCCCGCATGGGAATGCACCGCGACAGCGACGAGAAGTCCGACGCGCCGGTGGTGTCGCTGAGCCTCGGCGACACCTGCGTCTTCCGCTTCGGCAACACCGAGACCCGGACCAGGCCCTATACGGACGTGGAGCTGCGCAGCGGGGACCTGTTCGTCTTCGGCGGCGTGTCGCGCCTGGCCCACCACGGGGTGCCGCGGGTGCACCCCGGCACGGCGCCGCCCGGGCTCGGGCTCACCGGGCGGTTGAACATCACCCTGAGGGTGAGTGGACTCTAGGTTGCGGCGCAGGCCGGCCGGTCTGCGGATCATGGGACACTCGCCCTCATGAGCGGCAAGGCGGACCCCCGGGCGGCGGGGGAAGGAACCACCTCCAGGACGCGACTGGACCGGGGGCGCGGTGCGCTGGGGCCCGCGCTGGAGCTCGTGCACACCGGGCGCGCGCCGACCCGGGCCGTGCTCACCGCCGAGCTGGGGGTGACCCGGGCGACGGCCGGTGCGGTGGCCGCCGAGCTGGAGGCGCTCGGGCTGATCCGGGTGGACGCCCGGCCGGGCGCGGCGGCCGGTTCCCAGGGGCGCCCCTCGCACCGGCTGGAGGTGGCCGACGACGGGCCCGTCGCGCTCGCCGCGCAGGTGCACGCCGACGGTTTCCGGGCCGCGCTGGTAGGCCTGGGCGGCCGGATCGTGGCGACGGCACCGGGCTGCGAGACCGTGGACGCGGACCCGGCGAAGGTGCTGGGCTCGGTGGTCGAGGCGGGCGCCGAACTGCTCCGTACGACGGGCCGCCGCTGCGTGGGCGCCGGGCTCGCCGTGCCGTCCGCCGTCGCCGAACCGGACGGCCTGGCCCTCAACCCCCTGCACCTGGCCTGGCCCGTGGGCGCGCCGGTCCGCCGCATCTTCGCCGAGTGCGTGGCCGCGGCCGGGATCAGCGGCCCGGCGTTCGCGGGCAACGACGTCAACCTCGCCGCGCTCGCCGAGCACCGGCACGGCGCGGGCCGCGGCGCCCGGGACCTGCTCTGCGTGGCTACCGGACACCGGGGAGTCGGCGGCGCACTGGTCCTCGACGGCCGCCTGCACACGGGCAGTTCGGGCCTGGCCCTGGAGGTCGGCCATCTCACGGTGAACCCCGAGGGCCGCCCCTGTCACTGCGGCAGCCGCGGCTGCCTGGACGTCGAGGCGGATCCACTGGCCCTGCTGATCGAGGCCGGCCGCGAACCCGGCCCGGAGGTGTCGCTGCTCCAGCAGGCCAACGACCTGCTCCGCAACCACTACCACGACCCCACCGTGCGCACCGCCGCCGAGGCCCTGATCGACCGTCTGGGCCTGGGCCTCGCCGGGCTGGTGAACATCCTCAACCCCGACCGCATCATCCTCGGCGGCCTGCACCGCACCCTGCTCGACGCCGACCCGGACCGGCTCCGCGCGGTCGTCGCCGACCGCAGTCTGTGGGGCCAGAGCGGCGGTGTCCCCATCCTCGCGTGCACCCTCGACCACAACAGCCTGGTCGGCGCGGCGGAGTTGGCCTGGCAGCCGGTACTGGACGACCCGCTGGCCGCGCTCCAGTGACACACGGACAGCGGCCCGGTCCGTGAGCGACGCGTCCACGGCGCCGCCCCACAGGAAGCGGTTCATGCCCTCCATGGTGTTCCAGAGGTGGAACGGCGCGTACTGGTTCACCGGCGAGCCGTGCACTCCGCGCTCGCGTCGCAGGTACGCCTTGAGGTCGCGGCCGTCCCAGTCGTCGAGCAGATGCCCGACGCGGCCTCGACGACGAGGTGTGTCATGAAGGTGCGCGGCCACCTCGCCGGGCCAGACCGGGCCGGTGAAGTGTTCCGCCGGGCCCCGCAGGGTGTCGGGACTGCTTCTGGTGATGTGCAGGCGCGGGCGAGGACGTAGCCGCCCTGTACGGTCGTGAGGACGGTCGTGGCGATCTCCTCGCCGTCGAGGCCGGGAGCGAACTGCCCCGGTTCCTTGCCCTCTTCGACGATCCCGGCGATCCGCCCGCGGATCCAGGCGATGGTCTCGTCGACCGGTGCGCGCAGCTCGTCGCCGGCGATCACGTCCGGGTCCATCGTCAGCCGGCCGACCGGCAGCCGTGCAGCACATCACGCTCGTACGGCGATCCCGGCCCGCCGAGTACTCCCTCGGCGGTAGCCCGCAGCTCCTCGGCCGTACGCCGGATCGCCGCAAGCGCCAGGTCCGGCTTGCCCTTGAAGTGGTGGTACAGGCTGCCCTGGCCGGCACCCGCGCGTTCCAGGACGGCCCTCGGGCTGGTGCCACCCAATCGGACGCCGCCCCGGGGGAGGAGCCGCCGCACACCCACGTACTCCCGCGGAGGTACGCCCACTGCCGCTGGCCGTACGACGACCCGGACCCCTCCCCCGAGCCAGTCTCGATGCATCACCACCACACTCTTCGGCACAGGAGATGAACCGAGATGCAGACCCTGGCGCACTGGGACGGCGGCCCCGGCCCGTGGATCCTGTTCTTCCCGCTGATCTGGGCGGCCGTCGTGATCGGCGCCGTCACCGTCCTTCGCCGCACGGTGTGGCGCGGCCGCCGTGGACCGTGGCGCCCGATGGACGGCCGGCGCCCGGAGGGCGACTCGCCGATCGCGATCGTCGGCCGGCGCTTCGCCACCGGCGAGATCGACGAGGACGAGTACTGGCGGCGGCTGTCCGTCCTGGACGAGCAGTTCGGCCGTGTCGGCAAGGGCGGTGCGGCATGACCGCCACGACCACCACCATGACCTCCGCCCGTACGGCCGCCCGGGTCGAGGGCGCCGTGAAGGTGTACGGCCGCGGCGACACCGCCGTACGGGCGCTCGACGGGATCGACGTGGACTTTCCCGTCGGACGCTTCACCGCGATCATGGGGCCCTCGGGCTCCGGCAAGTCCACCTTGATGCACTGCGCGGCCGGGCTCGACACGCTCACCTCGGGCACCGCCTACATCGGCGACACCGACCTCGGCTCGCTCGACGACCGGCGCCTGACCCTGCTGCGCCGCGACCGGGTCGGCTTCGTCTTCCAGGCGTTCAACCTGGTGCCGACGCTGACGGTCGCGGAGAACATCACCCTGCCGCTGGACCTGGCCGGGGACCGGGGCGACCCGGAGTGGATCGACGCGCTGATCGACGTCGTCGGCCTGCGCGACCGGCGGCACCATCGCCCCTCCGAGCTCTCCGGCGGCCAGCAGCAACGCGTCGCCGTGGCACGGGCGTTCGCCGGACGGCCGGACGTCGTCTTCGCCGACGAGCCCACCGGCAACCTCGACTCCCGCTCCGGCGAGGAGGTCCTCGGGCTCCTCGGCTCGGCCGTACGCCGGACCGGCCGCACCGTCGTCATGGTGACCCATGACCCGGTCGCCGCCGCCCACGCCGACGAGGTCGTCTTCCTCGCGGACGGGCGCCTGGTGGACCGTATGGAGTCGCCGAACGCCGACAAGGTCCTGGACCGTATGAAGGCTTTCGAGGTGAGGGCATGAACGCCTCGGTACGGCTGAGTCTGTCCTCGCTGCGCGCCCACCGGCGCCGCTTCGCCGGCACGTTCCTCGCGGTGTTCCTCGGCGTCGCCTTCCTGGCCGGGACCCTGGTCATGGGCGACACCCTGCGCGCCGGCTTCGGCTCCATGTTCGGCGAGGCGACGAGCGGCACGGACGCCGTCGTGCGCGGCGCCGACGCCATCACCACGCCGGGCGAGGCGCAGGGGGCGCGGCGGCCGGTCGACGCCTCGCTGGTGAAGATGGTCGAGAAGGTTCCCGGCGTCGCGGCCGCCGCCCCGGACATCCAGGGCGCGGGCCAACTGGTCGGCGCCGACGGCAAGCCCATCGGCGGCCAGGGTCCGCCCACCCTCGCCGGGAACTGGATCACCGACCCGGAGCTCAACCCGTACCGGCTCGCCGAGGGCCACGCCCCCCTGAAGTCCGGCGAGGTCGTGGTCAATCGCGGCACCGCGAAGAAGGGGCACCTGAAGATCGGCGACACGACGACGCTCCGCACTCCCGATCCCGTCAAGGTGACGATCGTCGGCCTCGCGACCTTCGGCGGTGAGGACGGCATGGCACAGGTGACCTTCACCGGCATGACCCAGGCCGACGCCGAGAAGTACCTCACCGCGCGGCCCGGACAGGCGGCGAGCATCGAGGTGCGAGCCGGACCCGGGGTGAGCCAGCAGCAACTCGTCGACCGGCTGACTCCCGTACTGCCCAAGGGAGTCGAGGCCATCACCGGCCAGGCGTCGGCGCAGGAGAACACCGACATGATCTCCAGCCAGTTCCTGACCGTCTTCACCACCTTCCTCCTCGTCTTCTCCGGCGTCGCCCTGCTGGTCGCGACCTTCTCCATCCACAACACGTTCGCGATCGTCGTGGCCCAACGAGCCCGTGAGAACGCCCTGTTGCGTGCCCTCGGCGCCTCCCGGCGTCAGGTGACGGCGTCGACGCTGGTGGAGGCGAGCGTGGTCGCGGTGACCGCGTCGGCCGCCGGGATCGCCGGCGGCATCGGGATCGCCGCCGGGCTGCAGGCACTGTTCCCGGCGATCGGATTCCCCTTTCCCGGGGGCGACCTGGTCGTCAAGACGCTGTCGATGGTGCTGCCGCTCGCCGTGGGCGTCGTGGTGTGTCTGGGCTCGGCGCTGATGCCCGCCGTACGGGCCGGACGCACCGCCCCGCTGGCCGCGCTGCGCGAGACGGCCGTCGACTCCTCCGGCGCCTCCCGGCTCCGTGCGGTCACCGGCACGGTCCTCGCCGCCCTGGCGGTCGCGGTGGCGCTCACCGGTGTCCTGGTCTCACCGTCCGTGTGGCTGGCGGGACTCGGCGCCGTCCTGGCCCTGGTCGCGTTCGTGGTCCTCGGCCCGGTCGCCTCCGCCACGGCCGTACGGCTCCTCGGCAGCCCGCTCGACCGGCTGCGCGGTGTCACCGGTGCCCTGGCCCGGCGCAACGCCCTGCGCAGTCCCCGGCGGACGGCCGCCACCGCGAGCGCCCTGATGATCGGTGTCGCCGTCGTCTCCCTGTTCACGGTGTTCGGGGCCTCGCTCAAGGCGACGATGGACCAGACCGTGTCCCGCTCCTTCGCGGGTGACGTGGCCGTCAGCACCCCGTCCTTCGGCGCGGGCGGCAGCGGGCTCAGCCCCGAACTGGCCCCGGCCGTCCAGCGGCTGCCCGAGGTGGACACCGCCGTCGGACTCGGCCGCGGGGTCGCGCAGGTCGACGGCAAGGGACGGGCGCTGACCGTCACCGACCCGGCGGCGCTCGCCCGTTCCTTCGACCTCGGCACGGTCCAAGGCGACCTGCGCGGCCTCGGCGGCGACGGCATCGCCGTCACCCGGAAGGAGGCCGACCGGCAGGGACTGCGCACCGGCGACACCGCCCGGCTCACCTTCACCGACGGCACGACGGAGAAGTTCACCGTCCGCGCGGTCTACGGTCAGTCCGAACTCGCCGGTGACTACGTCATCACGCGCGCGGCCTGGGCGCCGCACCGCACCCAGGACTCCGACCGGCTGGTCGCCGTGACGTTCAAGGACGGTGTGAGCACGGCGGCGGGCAAGGCCGCGGTGCAGAAGGTGGCCGCCCGGTACGGCGATCCGCAGGTGCAGACCCGCGACGAGTACGCACAGTCGTCGGCCGGCGGCATCGACATGATGCTCACCCTCGTCTACGCGCTGCTCGCCCTCGCGGTGTTCATCGCCCTGCTCGGCATCGCCAACACACTGACGCTGGCCGTGCACGAGCGCACCCGGGAGCTCGGCCTGCTCAGGGCCGTCGGCCAGACCCGGTCCCAGTTGCGGGCCATGGTCCGCTGGGAGTCGGTGCTGGTCGCCGCCTTCGGCACGGCGGGCGGGCTCGGCCTCGGCGCGTTCCTCGGCTGGGTGCTGGTGCGGGCCTCGGACGGCGCGAGCGACAGCGCCTTCGCCTTCGCGATCCCGCCCGTACGGCTCGCGGTGGTTGCCCTGGTCGGCCTCGCCGCCGGAGCCCTGGCGGGCCTGCGCCCGGCACGGCGCGCGGCCCGGCTGGACGTGCTGCGGGCCATCGCCACCGAGTGACGACGACCTACCGCGGTCGCCCCCGGGCGCCGCACGAAAGAGCGACGAAGCGCCAAAGAGCGAAGAAGAACGTCACCGCCCGGTCAGCCGACAACGGCCGACCGGGCGGGAGCGTGCGCGGGAGACGGGTCGCATGCCGCCGGTCCGGCCTCCGCGAACGGATGCGCGAGCGGCTCCATGGCAGCACGGCGCAGCGGCCGGGCCGGCTTGGGCTTCGCCGCCGGGGGCGCGGGCAGGGTGAACCACACGACCTTGCCGTTGTCGCCGTCGGGGCGCACCCCCCAGCTCTCGCTCACCGCGGCCACCATCGCCAGCCCCCGGCCACAGGTGGCCAGCGGTGCGATGTCGGCCGCCTCGGCGACCTCGGGGAGGCGGGGATCGTGGTCACGCACGGAGACCGTGAGCCGGTCGAGCAGCAGCTCCATCTCCACGGTGCACGACTTGTCGGGCTGGGCATGCCGGTGGACGTTGCTCAGCAGCTCCGTCACACCGAGCGCGGCCCGGTCTATCAATGGGTCGAGATGCCAGTAGCGCAACTGCGCAGATACGATTCTGCGGACCTGGCCGATCCGCGACGGCAGGGCTTGAAGCTCCACCGTGCAGTGCCTGCTCGGATGACTGATCACGGCTGCGACTCCCCGACGTGAGGTCCGGAAGAACACGGAGAACGGATCCAGCAGGGTGCATGCGTCAAGCGGCCGCCTGCTGTCGTGGCCGGCGGGCTGGTTCGCAGCGTTATCGCCGGTAAACCCAGAGTGACGTGAGACCAGCGTGACGCAGTGGTCACGCTCCCGCAACTCGCCGCGGACCGGCGCCGCTCAGCCGCCGCGCCCCGCAGCCCTGCGGACCGCCTCGATGAACCGGCGTGCGGCGGGCGGACCAGGCTCGCCCGGTGCGGGGTCGTGCTCGCCCAGAGTCAGCGAGTAGCGACTGCCGTTGAGGTCGGCCAACGCCCGGTCGTCCGGGGCGAACCAGGGCCTGGAGGCGCGCACCGCCTGTACCGGGGCGCTGTCGATCTCACTGCCGTAGCTGGTGAGCAACTCCAGCCTGCCGTCGCTGATCCGGACCTGCCCGGCCCGGGTGAGCGACCGCAGTCGCTTGCCGATCCGCACGCCCGTGGCCGTGAACTCGGGCTCCGCCATCCTTCCCCGCCCCCTTGTGCGCGTCGGTCGCCGTGCCGGATTCCTCGTGGGTCGCGGCCCGGCGGGATCCGGCTCGTGTCGTGATCCAGTGTGCGCCCCCGTTCGGGACGTTCGTCCCGTCCGGTGCAGTGTGCCCGCAGCCTGCGGAGAGCACCAGTACGCACGAGGTGCGTGGGGCGAGTGGACGGAGCACTCGCCCGAATGCGCCCCCCGGTGTTCGCACGGATGGGCCCCAGGGACTTCTTTGGGCTGCCCAAAGGTGTGTTTATGCAGGTGAGAAGCGGTGTGGAAGCTGCCTATGATCGAGGTGGCGGCCGCCTCGGGCGCCGTCGGCGCGAAGCGTAAGGAGCCCCGCCGTGAGCACCACCCCACAGACCCGGACCGGCGCCACTCTGGACGTCGACCACAGCGACGCCGACTACCGGAACTGGCTGAAAGAGGCTGTCCGGAAGGTCCAGGCGGATGCGAACCGCTCGGCGGACACGCACTTGCTGCGTTTCCCGTTGCCCGAGAAATGGGGCATCGACCTGTATCTGAAGGACGAGTCGACCCACCCCACCGGAAGTCTCAAGCACCGGCTCGCGCGTTCCCTGTTCCTCTACGGCCTGTGCAACGGCTGGATCCGGCCGGGCCGCCCGGTGATCGAGGCGTCCAGCGGCTCGACGGCCGTCTCCGAGGCCTACTTCGCGGGGCTCATCGGTGTGCCCTTCATCGCGGTCATGCCGCGCACGACGAGCGCCGAGAAGTGCCGCCTCATCGAATTCCACGGCGGGCAGTGCCACTTCGTGGACGACTCACGCAAGATGTACGAGGAGTCCGCCCGCCTCGCGGTGGAGACCGGCGGCCACTACATGGACCAGTTCACCTACGCCGAACGGGCCACGGACTGGCGCGGCAACAACAACATCGCCGAATCGGTCTTCCGGCAACTGGAGTTGGAGCGCTTCCCGGAGCCCACGTGGATCGTTGCCACGGCGGGCACCGGCGGCACGTCGGCGACCATCGCGCGCTACGTCCATTACATGCAGTACGACACCCGCATCTGCGTAGCCGATCCGGAGAACTCCTGTTTCTTCGAGGGCTGGACCACTGGCGATCCGGACGTCACCTGCGACTGCGGCTCGCGCATCGAGGGCATCGGCCGGCCGCGCATGGAGCCGAGCTTCGTGCCCGGCGCCATCGACCGGATGATGAAGGTTCCCGACGCGGCCAGCGTCGCCGCCGTCCGCGCCCTGGAACGGGCCATCGGCCGCAAGGCCGGCGGCTCGACGGGCACCGGCCTGTGGAGCGCCCTGAAGATCGTCTCCGAGATGGTCGCCGAGGGCCGCCGGGGGAGCGTGGTGACCCTGCTGTGCGACCCCGGGGACCGCTACCTCGACAAGTACTACTCGGACGCGTGGCTGGAGGAACAGGGCCTGGACATCACGCCGTACGCGGCGGCGATCGAGTCCCTGCTGGAGACTGGCGTCTGGCCGGACTGACCACCCCGCCGCATTCGGCCCAGCCCTCAGGATCGACCGGTGTTCGAGTACCACGGGTGGATCACCGTCAGGGAGAGCGCCGGCGCCGATGACGACGACGCCCGGCTCAGGCGGCAGATCGTCGACGAACTCCGGGCGCATCTCGCCGCGGTCGCCTCTCCCTACCTGCTCGACCTGCGGTGGATGAACGGGGAGGCCCTCATTCACCTGGGAGGCCACTTGAACCACCGCTCCGGCGATGTCCTCGGCCTGCTGGCCCATGTGGGGGCGGTGGCCCCCGGGTCCTACGGTCTGGTCCACATCCGCGACGACGAGGACCCCGGCCACCGGAACGAGTTCCGCGTTCTGAGGCTTGTCCGGGGCGAAGTCACGGAACACACAGAGCCCCTGCTGTCACCGTGCGTGCCCGTGCTGGAGGATCCCTTCGAGCCCTAGGACCTCATGGCCAGGCGCCGGTCCAGGGCCGTGACCGCCTTTCGGAACGCCCTGCCCGTGCCCGCGCGGGCGAGGCCGAACAGGAAGCGGAACGGGGCCGTTCCGTCGACGGCGAAGGTCATCTGAACCCGTGTGCCGGTGCCGGCCGGGGAGAGCCGCCACTCCTCGACCCAGGCGCGGGGGCCCGGGATGTTGGTCAGGTCGACCCGGTACGCGTACACCTCGGGCGCCTTCGTGACGATCACCGTCTCCTCGAAGCGCGTGCCGCCCCTGAGCCGGACCTCGCGTCCGCCCTCGGTCGGCCGGGCGGAGGCCACCGCCGAGAACCACTGCGGCCAGCCCGGCACGTCCTCGGCGAGCGCACGGAAGACCGCGTCCGGGGCGGCCGTGATCTCCCGTGCGAACACGAGACGTACGGGGGCGGTCTCGACGAAGTCGATCCCCACCGGGCGCAGACGGTGAGCCATGGACGACAACCCCCTTGTGAAGTCACGCGAGCGAACAGGCCGTTGGCCGGTTCACCCTAGCTGACGGTCCGTCAGAAGTCTGCATCCTCGTCGTCGGTCTCGCCCGCCACCACCAGCCGCCGCAGATGCTCGGAGATCTCCGCCCGCGCCTCGGCCGGCAGGCCCGCGTCCGTGACCAGGGTGTCGACCTGCTCCAGCGCCGCGAATGAACTCAGGCCCACCGTGCCCCACTTGGTGTGGTCGGCGACCACCACGACGCGCCGCGCCGACTGCACCAGCCGCCGGTTGGTCTCCGCCTCCGCGAGGTTCGGCGTCGACAGGCCGGCCTCCACCGATATCCCGTGCACACCGAGGAACAGCAGATCGAAGTGGAGCGCCGCGATCGCCTGGTCGGCCACCGGCCCCACGAGCGAGTCCGACGGGGTGCGCACCCCACCGGTGAGCACGACCGTGGCCGCGCCCTGCCGGGGTCCCGAGGTGCGCTGCGCCGCATGGAAGACGTCCGCGACCCGCACCGAGTTCGTCACCACGGTCAGATCGGGCACCTCGACGAGATGGTGAGCGAGCGCATAGGTCGTCGTACCGCCCGACAGGGCGATCGCGGTCCCCGGGGTGACCAGCTGGGCCGCGGTCCGCGCGATGTCCTCCTTGGCGCTGAGCTCCAGACCCGACTTGGCCTCGAAGCCCGGCTCGTGCGTGCTCGCCTCGACCACCGGCACGGCACCGCCGTGCACCTTCTCCAGCACACCCTGGCGGGCCAGCGCGTCGAGGTCACGGCGCACGGTCATGTCCGACACGCCGAGCTTGCGGGTCAGTTCGTTCACGCGGACGCCGCCGCGGCGCCGGACCTCGTCCAGGATCAGGGCGCGCCGCTGCTCCGCGAGGAGGTTCTGATTCTCACTCACGTACGCTCCGGTCCTCTCGTCTCGACAAGCCGTCCGACACGCCCTGCGCACCTGCCCCTACCAGGACGTTCCGCCCCTCTCCGGTGCGCGGGCGTCTCATCCTTTCACGGGAGGGTGCAGGTTGCGCCACTACCCGTACCGACGCGCACATGCCATTCGGTCACCACCCGTCCCGGCGGATGTCACTCGGACCGGGGAGATTCCGTGACGAGAGGTGTACATCGCATCCGAAGCGGAGATCCTTAGGGCCGCACGGACACAGCCGACGGCGGGTCACGGGGGAAGTGCGAGAACAGTGGAACGTGCGCAGGAACGTGCAGCGAAGGACGGACCGGACGGCCTCGCCGCACGGCCCGGGGGACCGCCGACCGACCTGGAACTCCTCGTCCACGGAGTCGGTGGCACCACACCCGAGGAGATGCTCGGCGACCCGCGAACGGTACGGATCACCGGCGACGACACCGCCGCGGTCTTCCGGCGCGCCGACGACGTCGACGCGGAGTCCGCACCGGACGATCACCGGGACGGGCCCGTGCCCGAGGCGTACGTCTGGTGCAACCTCACCTCCGGCAACGGAGCCCGCGCCCTCTGGTTGTTGCTGCTGCCCTTCATGGTCGTCAACCTCGCCCACTGGATGCGCCCCGCCGCACGCGGCCGGAAACGGGCGGTGCAGCTGTACGGCCTGCTGGTGCGGCTCGCGGCACTCACCCTGACGGTGCTGCTGGTGGCGGCCGCCTGCGAGGTGGCACTCGACCTCGCCGCCTGGCAGTGCGCGGGCACCGGTGCCTGTGCCCGGCACCACTCCTGGCTGGGCTTCCTCTCGCCCGCAGTTTCCGGCGACGGCTGGTGGAGCCGCCCCGGGCGGCGGCTCGCCGTGGCGGCGCTGGTCCCGACCGCGCTCACCGGCCTGCTCTGGTACCTCTCGCACCGCACCTGGGCCGCGTACGAGTCCGAGAAGCCGATGACCCGCGATCCCGGACCCGACGACCAGGACGACCGCACCTCGCTGGGCCGCCCCGGCTTCTGGTACGGCCGCCGCCCGGTGGCCCGGCTGCGCGCCGCCCACACCACGGCGGGACTGCTGACGGTCGCCGCGGCGGTCATGACACCGGTGCTCGCCTTCGACCGCCGGGCGGGCGGACCCGCGGCACCGGAGATCCTGGGCCCGCTCCTGGCCGCGGCGACGGCCCTCTGGGCGGCCGTCGCGGTGGGGGTGGTCTGCCGCCGGGGCCGCAGCGAGAACCGCCTCGACCAGGAGCTCGACGAGCATCTCGTACGACGCCTGCCGCTCGGTGCCCTGGCCCTGCTCGCCCTCACCCTGGTGTACGCGGGCTGGCCGCGGCCGGGGTGGCACTCGACCGGGCGGCTGCCCGGCGACACGGCCTTCGGCGGCATCGCCCTCGCACAGGGTGTGCTGGTCATCGCCCTCGGCGTGGTCGCCCACGACCTGCACCGCCGGCACCCCGACCCGCGCGCCGCCATGCGGGGCCTCGGCGGACCGGCGGTCGCCCTGCTCGCCTGCGCGCTGGGCGGGGTGATGTCGGGAGGTGTCGCACAGCGCGTGGCCGACTGGCTGGACGGCACCGGCGGCTCCATCACCGGACCGCCCGTGCTGCTGACCTGGCAGGCCTCGGTGATCCCGCCCCTGCTGCTGGCCGTGCTGGCCCTGGCCGCAGTGCTGACCTGGCGCACCTGGCAGCGCAGCCGCGCCGAGCGGCGCACGGTGGAACGCGGTCACCGGCCAGAGCCCGAGGACACGGCACGTACCCGCCGTATCGCACGCGCCCGGGCGATGGCCGCCCTCACCGACCGGGCACCCCTCGTGGTCGCCGTCGTCTCCGCGGCCACGCTCCTGCTGGGCGCCGGAGCGCTGGTGGGCGCCCAGGTCAGCGAGCGGACCCCGGGCGAGGCGGCCCGGCGCGCCCACGCCGTGGTCCAGGGCGCGGCCGAGACCGCGCAGGCACTGGGCTCCTGGCTGGTCGGACTCGGCTTCATACTGTTCGTCACCTGGGGCCGCCGCGCCTACAAGGACGCCTCGGCCCGGCGCACCATCGGCATCCTCTGGGACGTCGGCACCTTCTGGCCGCGCGCCGCCCACCCCTTCGCCCCGCCCTGCTACGCCGAGCGCGCGGTGCCGGACCTGACCTGGCGGATGGCGACCTGGACACGGCGCACCGGCGGCCGCGTGGTCATCTCCGGGCACTCCCAGGGCAGCGTGCTCGCGGCCGCCGCGGCCTGGCAGCTCGAGCCCTCCGTACGCAAGAAGGTCGCGCTGCTGACGTACGGCTCCCCGCTGGAGCGGCTGTACGGTCGCTGGTTCCCGGCCCACTTCGGGCCGCCCGCGCTGAGCTCCCTGCACCGCGAGGTCGCCTGCTGGCGCAATCTCTACCGCCTCACCGACCCCATCGGCGGCCCCGTCCGACTGCCCGGCGACTGCGGGCCCGAGGTGGACCGCGAGCCGCTGCACGACCCGCTCGCCTACGGCCGCACCGCCCTGCACCCGCTGCCCGCCCCCATCCTCGGCCACTCCGACTACCAGGCGGACCCGGCCTTCGCCGAGGAACGCGCCCGGCTGCTGGCCCGGCTGCGGCCGGATGTGCCGGGCCCGCGGCATCGGGGCGAACCGCCCGCCGGGCCGGACCCGGACGGGGAGGCCGGCTCTCAGGGCAGCTCGGGCAGGTCCTCGGCGTAGAGCAGGGTCAGATCGTCGGTGGTCGGCTCGACGACCTGGGCGACCCGGCTCGCGTGCCGTTCCACCATGGCCTCGAACGTCTGGCGAGCGGTGCGGCCGTTGCCGAAGGCGGGGCCCTTCGGAATCTCCGTGAAGTACTTCAGCAAGGCCTCCGGGGAGCCCGGCGCCAGCCGGTACTCGTGCTCCTCGGCCTGCTGTTCCACGATGCGCAGCAGTTCCCCGGGGCCGTAGTCGGTGAAGGTGATGGTCCGCGAGAAGCGGGACGCCACACCGGGGTTGATGGACAGGAACCGCTCCATCTCGGCCGTGTAGCCCGCGACGATGACCACCACCGCGTCCCGGTGGTCCTCCATCAGCTTCACCAGTGTGTCGATGGCCTCCTTGCCGAAGTCACGGCCGGCGTCCTCGGGCGACAGCGCATACGCCTCGTCGATGAACAGCACACCGCCGCGTGCCCGTTCGAAGGCCTCCTGGGTGCGGATCGCCGTGGAGCCGATGTGCTCGCCGACCAGGTCGACGCGGGAGACCTCGACGAGATGGCCCTTGTCCAGGACGCCGAGGGAGGCGAGGATCTCGCCGTAGAGCCGGGCCACCGTGGTCTTTCCGGTGCCGGGGGAACCGGTGAAGACCAGATGGCGCTTGACCGAGGCCGCCTTGAGGCCCGCCTGCTGCCGGCGCCGGCCGACCTCGATCATGTCGGTGAGGGCGCGGACCTCGCGCTTGACGCTCTCCAGGCCGACCAGCGCGTCGAGTTCACCGAGCACGGCCTTCGAGGTCCGCGACGGCTTCTCCGGCTCCGCGGCGGTGACGAGCGGCTCCTGTTCGGTCGTGCGCTGTCCCGGGATCGCGCCCAGCAGACCGGAGGACTGGTTCGCCGTCTGCACCGCCGGCTCCGCGGCCGGCCGCCCGATCCCGGCCCCGCTCTCGTCGCTGATGCAGTCCTCCACGACCGGGCCCGTGCCGGATGCCGCGTCCGGGCCCGCGTCGGCGAACTCGTAGCCGCCGCGCGCGCAGCGCTCCGTGCGGCACTTCCTCAGCGTCGTACGGCATCCGTCTATCACGTGGAAGCCGTATCCGGTGCTGCCCGTCACCCGGCAGCCGGTGAAGCTGCCCCGGCCGCCGGCCGACACATAAAAGCCCGCCTCCGCCGGGGAGTCGACCGTGCAGCGCTCGATGGTGGGGTCGGCGCCCTTGGTGACGATGACACCGGTCTGGGTGCCGTCCAGGGTGCAGTTGTTGAGGGTGCCGCCGCTGCCGTGGTCCCGGAACCACGCGCCGGTGGCCGCGTCCCGGATCCGGCAGTCGTCCAGCTGCGCGGTGGCGCCGTCGCTCACCGACACGGCCGTGTTGCGCACCTGGGACAGGTCGCTGTCGACGACGTCCGCGCGGGAGCCGCGGTCCAGCACGAACAGCGCGTCCGGCACGTCGTGCACCCGGCAGGAGTCGAGCACCGCGGTGGCGCCGTCGCTCACCCACACCGCGGGATAGTCGCCCGTGCTGTCGAAGATCTCGCACTGGTTGGCGTCCACGCGTGTGCCCGGGTCCCACACCGACAGGCCGTTGCGGCCGAACTGACGCACGGTCGTCCGAGTCAGCGTCAGCACCGAGCGGGACCGCAGGTCGACCGCGTTCTCCGGGATGTCGTGGATACGGCAGTCGGCCAGGGTGAGCACCGCCTCCGTGTCGAGCGTGACGCCGTCGGCGGTGGTGCGGTGCACATCGCAGTCGGTCAGGTGTGCGGTGGCTCGCGAGGTCACCTGGGCTCCGGAGCCCCGGATCTCATAGATCTCGCAACCGACCGCTTCCAGCGCGGAGTTCTCGCCCGTGACCATCAGGCCCGCGCCGGAGGCGTGGTGCACCCGGCAGCGGTCCAGCCGGGGGTGCGCACCGCCGCGTACCGCGACGCCGGACTGGCCGGCCGCGACCACCTCGCAGTCCTCGAACACCCCACCGCCACCGTCGAGTACGGCGATGCCGACGCCGGCGGGGTTGTCGACGGTGCAGCGGCGCACGGTGGGCCGGGCGCCGCCGCGGACCTCGATTCCCGCGGCGGACCGGGTGACGACCCGGACGTCCAGCAGCTCCGGCGTGCCCTCCTCCACCAGCAGCGCGGGCGCGGCCGCGTCCTGCCCCTCCACGTGCAGGTCCTGCACCACGGCCGAGGCGCGCAGGGTCAGCGGCACCCCGTCCGTGGGCGCGATGCGCACCGAACCGGGCGAGCCCTCGGGCCCGCGCAGTGTCACCGCCCGCTCGACGACGAGATTCTCCCGGTAGGTACCAGGGGCGACGGTGAGGACGTCCCCGTCGGCCGCGGCCTCCAGGGCGGCGGCGAGCGAAGAGTACTCACCCGTGCGGCGCCGCCACCGCGATGTGCCGGTGTGCGTCACCTGGACCGTGCCCTGTGCCATGGCGTTGCTGTGCCCCCACCTCGTCGTGCTGATGGCTCGTTCGCCTTCGGGGCATACGGCCCCTACGACTCCCTCGCGCGCGGGTCGATGCCGAATGGTTCGGCGGTCCACCGTAGCGTGCGCGCAGGCAGTGGGTTGACCAGAGACGGAAGGCGGTCAGCTGCCCGTGCCGGTCCTGCCCCAGTCCGGGCCCGCCCGGTCCCAGGCCTGGTCCCAACGCGCGTACCTCCGGCGGACCATGCGCCACACGATCAGCCGTCTGCCGCTCTCGACCGCCCCCGCGGTCAGGAGCGCCGCGCCGAACCCGGCGAGCACGGCGTGCGTCGTCGCCGTCGCGGAGTCCAGCGGGCGGGCGACCACGCGGCCGTGCGAGTCCGTCCAGAGTCTGAAGTGGTCGCCCTTGTGCGGGGACTTGAGGTCCGACATCACCGGGCCGTGGTGCCGGGTGCCGTCGGGCGCGGTCCAGTCGGCGAGGACACGGCTGCGGCTGTCGTGCGCCGAGGTCGAGTCGGGGTCGGGCTCCAGGCGGGCGCTGTCCAGCCTGCGCACCACGGTGGCGGTGACCGGATGGCGGGAGTGGTGCTGGTCGACGACGGACTGCTGCAGGGCGTCCTGTGCCACCGCCCCGACGAGCGAACCGATCAGGGGTGCGGCCACCACGATGAGGAGCAGGGCCACGAGGGCCACCCAGGCCTCGGCCAGATCGCTCCTGCGGCGCAGCGGATTGCGCCGCCAGCGCCACAGACCGCTGATTGCCCGCACAGTCCCCCACCCCCCTTCCCGCTCCGTGATAACCCCCGGCGGAGCCGTTCACCCGCGGGCCGGTCGAAGAGAGAGCGAAATCACCTCTGACCCTCTGACCGGAACCCCTTGAGCACTTCTCACCACATCCCAACGACCGGGGCCCGGCGTCCGGTTCCCCTCCTCCAGAACACAGCGCCCACCTGGAGTGCCGGTCGAGTTCCTGGAGCCCTGGTCGAGGATCCGCACCCCCCTAGTCGAGGATCCGCACCGGGTCACCGACCCGTATCGTGCCGGGCGATGTGGGCACCAGGTTCTGGCCGAAGACGAGGTCGGTGCCGAAGCGGCGGTGCCGTGCCAGGGTGCGCAGAGGCTCCCGGCCGCGTTCCGCGGTGCCCTGGTCGGTCGTGGTCACGACGCACCGCCCGCACGTCTTGGCCACGCGGAACACCACGTCGCCGACGGCGAGGCGCGACCAGTCGTCCTCGGCCCAGGCCTCGGTGCCCGCCACGACCACGCTCGGCCGGAAACGGTCCATCGGCAGCGGGCCCTCGTGGGCGTGGTCGCCCTGCGCCATCAGGGAGTTCAGGGCGTCGAGGGAGGAGACGGTGGTGACCAGCAACGGGTAACCGTCCGCGAAGCTCACGGTCTCACCCGGCAGCGCGAAGTCCGGATCGATCGGGCGGCGGGTCGCCGGATCGTCCAGATGGACGAGACGGACGTCGGCCTGAAGGTAGTCGGCGCACCAGGCGGAGGCGGCGTCCTCCGCCAGGACCGCCTCCACCTTGGTGCCGAAGATGTTCACCGGTACCGTGCCCGACGGTTCAGGAACGGGCACCGTCACGGACTCCCGCCCGGGCGCGGACAAGCGAACACCGCCGCCGGGCACGAGCTCGGCGGCGGCCAGCGCCAAGCGCGGCTGCTCGCGCTGTGTGACGACCTTTCCCCCGTCGTCGATCAGAGCCCAGCGCCGGTCCCCGGACAGCCCCCAGGGCTCCACCACGGCCTGCCGCAGTGAGATGCCCCGGAATGCCTTGACCGGGTGGACGTGAATCGACTGCAGTACGGCGTTCCCCATGAAGCCATGGTGCCAGGCGGCACCGACAGCCGGGGAGACCGGTCAGTAGCCGCGGTACTGCTGCTGGTTGTACGGGTCCTGGTACGGAGCCGGCGCGGGCCGCGGAGCCGCGGGACGCATCGCCTCGTAGCCGGTGCCCGCCGCCATCGGCCGGGGCGGCTGCTGCATCTGCTGCATCTGCGGGCCGGGATAGCCGCGGGGCGCGGTGGCCTGCTGCGGGATGTAGGCCGCGGGGGCCTGCTGCAGCGGAGCGGGCTGCGCCGCCTGCGGGTAGCCGTAGGAGGGAACGTGGTGCGACGGACCCGCGGGGAGCGCGGGCAGTGCCGAGGGCAGCGCGGGCAGGTTGCTGCCCATCGCCGGCAGGTTGCCACCCATGTCATAGGCGGCGGGGACCCGGATCGGGGCGATCTGCGGGGTGCCCCGCTCGGCCACGAGCGAGTCGTAGATCGGGGTGTCCGGGAAGGAGGCGGAGTAGTAGCCGCCACCATAAGTGGAGCGGGGGGAGGTCATGGCACATAAGTTAAGCCCACGATGTGCTGGTTGGGGAGACCGATAAGAGGGTTGTTTTCCGTGTCGGCAGTGACGCGGGATCCCTAATCCGAGCGAACTTGGCAAAAAAGGGCGGCGATCAGCGTTCTGATCGTGTAAAGGCCGAGTTCCCGGCGGGTTACCGGGGGTTGGCCAGCGATCTTCCTGCACCGTCCATGGGAGTTCGCCGCCCCTCGGGAATAGGTTGGGCGGGTAGGGACGGAAACCGACGGCCGGGGTGCGGTCCGGCGGGGCGACACAGGAGATGGGGGCGTACATGTCAATGCCGAAAGGGTCGAATGCGCCGGTGCCGACGAAGGCCCTGCGCGTCGAATTGGGCTGGCGCTCCGGACCCGGTGTCCCGGACGCGGATGCCTCGGCGCTGCTCCTCGTGGCGGGAAAGGTGCGCTCCGACGGCGACTTCGTCTTCTACAACCAGCCGGCGCACCCCTCCGGCGCGGTCCGGCACGAGGGCAAACGGAACACGGGCGGACGGGTCACCGACACCCTCTTCGTCGACCTCGCGCGCGTGGAGGGCGCCGTCGAGCGGGTCGTCCTCGCCGCCTCCGCGGACGGCGGCGCCTTCGGGCAGGTGCCGGACCTGTACGTCGAGGTCCAGGAGGCCGACCGGGGCGGTGTGGTCGCCCGCTTCGACAGCCCCGGTGCCACGGTGGAAACGGCCTTCGTGCTCGGCGAGTTCTACCGCCGCCAGGGCGGCTGGAAGTTCCGGGCCGTGGGCCAGGGCTACAGCAGCGGGCTCGAGGGCCTGGCCACGGACTTCGGGATCACCGTGGACGAGCCGCAGCACGCGGCACCTCCCACCGTCCCGCCCGTCGCACCCCCGGTGACCGTGCCGCCCCCGCCTGCGCCGCCCGCCCCGATGCCCCCGCCCCCGGGCTCCACTGCCCACCTGCCCCCGCCGTCCGGGCCCCCGGTCCATCTGCCTCCGCCCCCGTCGGCGCCGCCCGCCCAGCCCGTCCGCCTCAGCAAGGTGACGCTCACCAAGGCGGCCCCCTCGGTGTCGCTGGCCAAGCAGGGCGGCACGTCCGGCACCATGCGCGTCAACCTCAACTGGCAGATGCGCAAGCAGTTCCCCAGCTGGGGCGGTCGGCGAGGCGCGGCGCAGGGAGACCTCGACCTCGACCTGTGCGCCCTGTACGAACTCGCCGACGGCCGCAAGGGAGTCGTACAGGCCCTCGGCAACGCCTTCGGATCGCTGCACCGGCCCCCGTACATCCACCTCGACGGCGACGACCGCACCGGCGCCGTGGCGAGCGGCGAGAACCTCACCGTCAACCTCGACCACACGCGCGACTTCCGGCGCATCCTCGTCTTCGTGACCATCTACGAAGGCGCCTCCTCCTTCGCGGACCTGCACGCGACGGTCACGCTCCAGCCGCAGCACGGCGCCCCCGTCGACTTCTCCCTCGACGAGTGCACCGTCCCCTCCACCGTGTGCGCGCTCGCCCTGATCACCAACACGGGCGCCGACCTCGTCGTCCAGCGCGAGGCGCGATACCTGGTGCCGGATCGCGGAGTGAGCCCGCAACGGACCGTCGACCGCGCCTATGGGTGGGGCATGAACTGGACCCCCGGCCGGAAGTAGGGGTCAGCCCTCGTCGGGCACGGTGTCCGGACGCGCGTACGTGCGGCCCTTCCAGGCCGCCCCGCGCCCCCTGTAGTGCTGCACCGCGGAATCGACCGTCATGAGGAGATAGAGGAACGCGGTGAAGGGCAGCAGGGGAGCGAGCCACAGCGGCAGGCGGTAGTAGCGGAGCATCGGGACGTATGTCGCCGTCATCATCAGCCACGCGGAAGCGCCGGTGACCGCGGCCGCCGTACTTCCCGCCGCGGCACCCGCCACCACGGCCGCGGGCGGCACGAGGTACACCAGCGCCAGCCCGGCGACCGTACCGAGCAGCAGCAGCGGGCTGTGCCGCAGCTGTGCGTACGCGCTGCGCGAGACCATGCGCCACAGGTCGTGCAGCCGCGGGTAGGGGCGCACACTGTTCACCCGCTCGGCCAGCCCGAGCCAGATGTGGCCCCCGCCGCCCTTCACGGCACGGGCGAGGGCCACGTCGTCGATGACGGCGTGCCGGATGGCATCCGGGATCCGCGCCCGCTGCGCCGTATCCGCGCGCAGGAGCACACAGCCGCCCGCCGCGGCCGCCGTCCGGGCCCCTCTCCGGCCGATCCGGCGGAACGGGTACAGCTGAGCGAAGAAGTAGACGAAGGCGGGCACCACGAGCTGTTCCCACAGGCTCTCCACCCGCAGCCGGGCCATCTGCGACACGGCGTCGAAGTTCCCGGTGCGCGCCGCCGCCACCAGCCGGCGCAGGCTGTCGGGCGCGTGGGCGATGTCCGCGTCCGTCAGCAGCAGGTACTCGGGACCACGCGCGCGTGCCAGGGCGATGCCGTGCCGCACCGCCCAGAGCTTGCCGGTCCAGCCCGCGGGCGGCTCGCCGGGGGAGTCCACCGTCAGCGGCAGTCCGCCGTGGCGCGCGGCCAGTTCGCGGGCCAGTTCCCCGGTGCCGTCCGAACTGCCGTCGTCGATCAGAAAGACCTCCGCCCGCCCCGGATAGTCCTGCGCCAGCAGCGACGGCAGACTCGCGGGCAGTACGGCGGCCTCGTCCCGGGCCGGTACGACGACACACACGGGCGGCCAGTCGTCCGGATCCCTGCGCGGCGGTAGCCGTACGTCCGTACGCCAGAAGAAGCCCTGGCAGAGCAGCAGCCACAGCCAGGCGGCGAGGGACAGGGCGGAGATCCACACGATCGCGCTCACCCGCGCAGTCTGCACCACCCGGCCGGTCCACAGGGGCCCATCGTCTATCGTGGCCGGGTGAAGATCGCGCTCATGGACTCCGGAATCGGCCTGCTGGCGGCCACCGCCGCGGTACGGCGCCTGCGCCCCGACGCCGATCTCGTTCTCTCCCTGGACCCCGAAGGGATGCCCTGGGGGCCGCGTACCCCGGAGGACCTCACCGGCCGCGCCCTGGCCGTCGCCGAGGCCGCCGCGGCCCACCGGCCCGACGCGCTCATCGTCGGCTGCAACACCGCGACCGTGCACGCCCTGCCCACGCTGCGCGCCCGGCTGGAGCCCGCCATCCCGGTGATCGGCACGGTCCCGGCGATCAAGCCCGCCGCGGCCGGCGGCGGCCCCCTCGCGATCTGGGCGACGCCCGCCACCACGGGCAGCCCGTACCAGCGCGGTCTCATCGAGGAGTTCGCCGACGGCGTCCCGGTCACCGAGGTGCCCTGCTGGGGCCTCGCCGAGGCCGTGGAGCACGCCGACGAGGCGGCCATCGACGCCGCCGTCGCCGTGGCCGCCGCACTGACTCCGGACGAGGTGACGACCGTCGTCCTGGGCTGCACCCACTACGAACTCGTGGCGGAACGTATCCGCGCCGCGGTGCAGCGGCCGGACGCGCCGCCGCTGGTCCTGCACGGCTCCGCCGGGGCGGTGGCCGCACAGGCGCTGCGCCGGATCGGCGAGGAGCCCGCCCCCGGGGCCCCTGCCGACGGCGCCCTGACCGTGCTGCTGAGCGGCCGCGAGGGCGAGCTGCCCGTGTCCGCGCTGAACTACGCCGAGGGCAGGCTCCTGCCCGCCGTCACCCCCGCCCGCTGACCCCGGCTGTCCTCGTCCGCGGCAGTCACCCTCCGCGACGCGGTACCCGCGCAGCGAAACCTGAGTAACCTCGTAGCCATGAGGGACCACCCCCACGACACGGACGCCGTGCAGCCCGAGGTGTGGACCGGACGCGCGACGAACCGGGCCCAGTGGCTGCCGGCTCTCGCCGGCGCGGCCTGCATGGCGCTCGGCATCGAGCTGGCGGTGGACTCCGCCTGGACCTCGGGCGTCGCCCCGCTGGTCATGTCCGTCGTGGGCTGCATCGCGGCCGGACTGCTGGTCCTCTTCGGCACCCTCGCGTTCGTGCACGTCGACCTGAAGCTCGACCGGGAGTGCGTCGAGGTCCGCTGCGGCCATATGGGTGTGCCCCGCCGCCGTATCCCGCTCGACCAGGTCGCCGGAGCCGAGTTCGCCCCTATGGTGACTCCGCGGCACTGGGGTGGCTGGGGCTACCGCTGGCGTCCCGAGAAGGGCACGGCGGTCGTCGTGCGCCGGGGCGAGGGAGTGGTCCTGCGCCTGTGGGACGGCCACACGTTCACGATCACCGTGGACAACGCGGAGTCCGCGGTGACGGCCATCCGTGACAGGCTGCGGTCGATCGCCCCGGGGACCGCTCGCTGACGTCGCGGAAGCTGTGCGGGGTCACATCGGTACCCCTCGGTGCCGCCCGCGCGGCCGGCCCGCCGGCCCGAGTCACTGTTGCGTGGGTTCGTGCGCGACGAGCGGCCGGGCCGTGGCCAGGCCGGCCAGCAGTCCCGCGCCCACCGACACCGTGGTGAAACTCAGTGCGTTGCCGACCGCGGCGATCGCGGCCAGGGCCGTGAGCGCGGCGCCCGCGCTGAGCGCGACCGGCGTGCTGCGGGGACTGCGCCACAGGGCGTACAGCACCCAGCAGAACGCCGCCGCCAGCAGCAGCACACCGACGAGCCCCTGTTCGGCCGCCTGTTGCAGCGGCGCGGAGTGCGGCTTGCCGTCGGGCAGCAGCGCCTGATGTGCGGTGGTGCTCAGTTCGCCGAAGCGGCCGGGGCCGATGCCCAGGGCGGCGTTCTGGCGGGCCAGCCGCAGCGCGTCCTGCCACAGCCCCACGCGGTGCTGGGTGAGCCGGCCCTCCAGGGTGGCGGTGAGCCCCTCCGGCAGGGTGCGCTCGGCCAGTGCCCAGGTCACTCCGGCCGCCAGGGCCGCCCCCAGGGCCAGGCCCACGAGGCCCGGGCCGCGCCGGCTCATCCGGCCCGCGGCGAGCGAGCACAGCAGGACGCCGGCGGCCAGGGCACATCCGACGGCCGAGCCCAGGGCGGCCGCGGTCAGCGTGATCCCGAGGGCCAGTAGGTGCAGGGCGAGCCGCAGGGCCGGCACGGGCGTGGCCCACGCGGCACAGCAGGCGGCTCCGGTGGCCAGGGTCAGCAGCGCCGCCGTGGCGCCGGTGGGCCCGAGCGGGGTGGTGAACTGGGGGCCGGGGGCGAGGTGGGGCATGGCGACCGCCAGCCCGAGCCCGGCCAGCGCCCCGGCGCAGGGCGCGGCGACCGGCAGCAGGGCTCCGGAGATCCGGCCCGAGGCATAGCCGGCGGCCACGGCCAGCACCGCGAGCAGGACGCCCTCGGGCCGGCCGCCGTGCGCCGCCGCGGTGATCAGCGCCCACGCGGCGCAGGCCCCGAGCACCACGACACCCGTGGCGTCAGAAACGTTTCGTCTGTCGCTCTCCGCGTCCGCCCCCGCCGCGGACGCCATCCCCGTGGAACCCACCCAGTCGCCCCTCGTACCCGTCCCCCGACGTGTGGCCGACCCGTCCGCGCGACCGGGACGACCGCACGACACAGGCTCCGGCACACCGTAACGGCTGATCACCGTTTTGTGGACGAGTTACGCAGGAAGGATGTGGCTCCCCGACGGCGGCCGCCGTGCTCCCCGCCATCCGGACCGTCCTGTCCGCAGCAAGGTCACCCGCCGTACACTCCCCGAGTGACCGTCACCGCAACCTCCGTGGACCAGTCGGACCAGCTCCAGCCGCAGCCCGCGCGCACCGCGCGCGGCCTCCGGCTGCTCCGGCGTCTGGCCCCGGCCGCAGCCGCCGCGCTCTGCGGCGTGCTCCTGTACGTCAGCTTCCCGCCACGCACCCTGTGGTGGCTCGCCGTGCCGGCCTTCGCCGGCTTCGCGTGGGTGCTGCGCGGCCGCGGCTGGAAGGCGGCCCTCGGCCTCGGCTACCTCTTCGGCCTCGGCTTCCTGCTGCCGCTGCTGGTGTGGACGGGTGTGGAGGTCGGCCCCGGGCCGTGGCTGGCGCTGGTGGCCATCGAGGCGGTCTTCGTCGCCCTCGTCGGCGTGGGCGTCGCCGCGGTGTCCAAGCTGCCCGCCTGGCCGCTGTGGGCGGCGGCCGTATGGATCGCGGGCGAGGCGCTACGCGCGCGCGTGCCCTTCCGCGGCTTCCCCTGGGGCAAGATCGCGTTCGGTCAGGCGGACGGCGTCTTCCTGCCGCTCGCCGCGGTGGGCGGGACGCCGGTGCTCGGCTTCGCGGTCGTCCTGTGCGGCTTCGGTCTGTACGAGGCCGGGCGGCTGGTCGTCGAGGGGCGCCGCACCCGGACCCTGCGCAAGGCGGCCGCGGCCACGGCCCTGCTGAGCGTGGCCGTCCCGGTGGTGGGAGCGGTGGCCGCCCGGGGGCTGGTCAGCGACAAGGCGGAGAACGGCACCGCGACCGTCGCGGTCATCCAGGGCAATGTGCCGCGCGCCGGTCTGGAGTTCAGCGCCCAGCGACGCGCGGTGCTCGACTACCACGCGCGTGAGACCCGCAAGCTCGCCGCGGACATCAAGGCGGGCAAGGTCGCCAAGCCCGACTTCGTCCTGTGGCCGGAGAACTCCTCGGACATCGACCCCTTCACCAACGCCGACGCGGCCCAGATCCTCGACGACGCGGCCGAGGCCGTCGGCGCGCCCATCTCGGTGGGCGGTGTCGTCGAGAAGGACGGGAAGCTGCTCAACGAGCAGATCCTGTGGGACCCGGTCAAGGGGCCCACACAGACCTACGACAAGCGGCAGATCCAGCCGTTCGGCGAGTACCTTCCGCTGCGCTCGCTGGTCGGGGCGATCAACAAGAACTGGACCAGCATGGTCCGCCAGGACTTCAGCCGGGGCACGAAGCCGGGTGTGTTCGACTTCGACGGCACCAAGGTCGGCCTGGTCACCTGCTACGAGGCCGCCTTCGACTGGGCCGTGCGGTCCGAGGTCACCGACGGCGCTCAGCTGATCTCCGTGCCGAGCAACAACGCGACCTTCGACCGCAGCGAGATGACCTACCAGCAGCTCGCCATGTCCCGCGTCCGTGCCGTCGAGCACAGCCGTACCGTGACCGTGCCGGTGACCAGCGGTGTCAGCGCCGTCATCATGCCGGACGGGACGATCACCAAGAAGACCGGCATGTTCGTGCCCGACTACCTGGTCCAGAAGGTGCCGCTGCGCTCCTCGAAGACGCCCGCCACCGAGCTGGGCATCCTGCCCGAGATCGCCCTGCTGCTGATCGCCGCGGGCGGGCTCGGCTGGGCGATCGGCGCCGGTGTGCGCGGCCGGCGCGCCGACGAGGCGTAGCCGCACGCCCCACCGTGCGCCCGCGGCGTCGCACTGAAGGACGCGGCGTCGCACTGAAGGAAGGGAACCGGCCGGTTAGGGTCGGTTCCATGGCTACTCCTGACTTCATCCGTACGCTCCGCGCCTCCGCCGGACACCAGCTGCTGTGGCTCCCCGGAGTCAGCGCCGTGGTCTTCGACGACCAGGGCAGAGTCCTGCTGGGGCAGCGTGCGGACAACCACAAGTGGGCGGTGCTCTCCGGCATCCCGGATCCCGGAGAGCAGCCCGCCGCCTGCGCCGTGCGCGAGGTGTACGAGGAGACCGCCGTGCGGTGCGTGGCCGAACGGATCGTGATGGTGAAGTCGGCAGAGCCGGTCACCTTCGGCAACGGCGACATCTGCCAGTTCATGGACATCACCTTCCGCTGCCGGGCCGTCGGCGGCGAGGCGCGGGTCAACGACGACGAGTCCCTGCAGGTCGGCTGGTTCGAGGTGGACGCGCTGCCGGAGATGGACGAACGCCACCTCATTCGGATCAAGCAGGCCATGTCCGATGAACCCACGTGGTTCGAGCCTATGAGCTTCGAGTGAAGTATGGGGCCTGACCATATGTGGCCGGGTGGGAGGGCTGCCTAGGGTCGGCACATGACCTCGCCCAGCGCCCTGCCCGGCCCCTACGCCTCCACGCTCGACCTCGGTGGCCGTACGGCCCTCGTCACCGGCGCCGCCGGCGGCATCGGCCGCGCCTGCGCGCTGCGTCTCGCGGCCGCCGGGGCCAAGGTGAGAGCCGTCGACCGGGACGCAGCGGGCCTGGAAGAGCTGGCCGAGGCGGCCCGCGGCCTCGCGGGCGGCATCGAACCGCACGTCCTGGACCTCACCGACCTGGACGCCGCCGAACTCGCCGCCGCCGGCACCGACGTCCTGGTCAACAACGCCGGACTGCAACTGGTGCGCCCCATCGAGGAGTTCCCGCCCGACGTCTTCCACACCGTGCTGACCGTGATGCTGGAGGCGCCGTTCCGGCTCGTCCGCGGTGCCCTGCCGCACATGTACGGACAGGGCTGGGGCCGCATCGTCAATGTGTCCTCCGTCCATGGTCTACGCGCCTCGGCCTTCAAGTCCGCCTATGTGGCCGCCAAACACGGTCTTGAGGGCCTGTCCAAGACGGCCGCCCTCGAAGGCGCGCCCCATGGAGTCACCTCGAACTGTGTGAACCCCGCCTATGTGCGCACCCCACTGGTCGAGAAGCAGCTCACGGACCAGGCACGGGCGCACGGCATCCCCGAGGAGCGCGTGCTGACCGAGGTGCTCCTGCAGGACAGCGCCGTCAAGCGGCTCATCGAACCCGAGGAGGTTGCCGAGGCCGTGGCATACCTGTGCAGTCCTCGGGCGTCCTTCGTCACCGGCACCTCGCTGGTCCTCGACGGCGGCTGGACGGCGCACTGAGCCGCCCGCCGCCCACGCGGCCGGAGGTTTTCCACAGGCCCCGACGGACCGACGGACGATGCGGAATCCTGTGAGCATGTCCCGCGATCACCTGCACTCCGCCGGACGCCCCGCCACCGGTGCCGGGGCGCCGGCCGGCGCCGCCGTCACACCCGACCCCGGCGCCGAGACGCCGTTTCTCGAACTGCTCGCACGCGGCGCGCCGGCGGAGGCGTACGAGCAGCCGGTGCTGCTCGCCCGCGCCGAGGGCCGCCCGGCCGACCGGATCGCCGCGCTGGAGCGGGCCAGGCTCCTGGCCCTGCGGGTCCGCTCGGACCTGGAGGGTCGCCGCCGCCGCGAGGCGGAGCTGTCCGCCCTCTTCGAAACCGCGCACGACCTGGCGGGCCTCAGGGACCTGGACGCGGTGCTGCAGGCGATCGTGCAGCGCGCCCGCTCCCTGCTCGGCACGGACGTCGCCTACCTCAGCCTCAACGACCCCGACCGGGGCGACACCTATATGCGGGTGACCGAGGGCTCGGTCGCGGCCCGCTTCCAGCAGCTGCGCCTGGGCATGGGGGAGGGGCTCGGCGGACTCGTCGCCCAGACGGCCCGGCCCTACGTCACCGACGACTACTTCAAGGACGCCCGCTTCCAGCACACCCTCGCCATCGACGCGGGCGTGCGGGACGAGGGCCTGGTCGCCATTCTCGGCGTGCCCCTGATGCTCGGGCCCCATGTCATCGGCGTGCTGTTCGCCGCGGACCGGCGCGCCCGGGTCTTCGAGCGGGAGCAGATCGCGCTCCTCGGCTCCTTCGCCGCTCTCGCCGCGGCCGCCATCGACACCGCGAACCTGCTCACCGAGACCCGCTCGGCGCTCGCCGGGCTGGAGCGCGCCAACGAGATCATCCGGGACCGCAGCGCGGTCATCGAACGCGCCTCGGACGTCCACGACCGGCTCGCCGAACTCGTGCTGCGCGGCGGAGGGGTCCACGACGTCGCCGCCGCGGTGTCCCAGGTCCTCCCCGGAACCGTCGAGTTCGCCGAGGCGGACGCCACACCGCCGCAGGCGCTGGAGGAGTCCCGGGCCGAGGGCCACGCGGTGCGGCACGGGGGCGACTGGATCGCCGCGGTGGCCGCGGGCGGTGAACTCCTCGGCGCCCTCGTGCTGCGCGGCCACCCGGGTCTCGACCCCGTCGACCAGCTCACCCTGGAGCGCGCCGCGATGGTCACCTCGCTGCTCCTGCTCGCCCGCCGCTCCGCTGCCGAGGCCGAGCAGCGCGTCCGCGGCGAACTCCTCGACGACCTGCTCGACGCCCGCGACCGCGACCCGCGTCTGCTGCGCGCCCGCGCGGCCCGGCTGCACGCCGACCTCGACGCCACCCATGTCGTCCTGGCCGCCCGCCTCGACGGCCCGGCGGCCGACGCCGAACAGGAGGCCGCCGCCCGACGCCGGCTGTGGGCCGCGGCCTCCCATCTCGCCGCCACCCGGCACGGCCTGGCCGCGGCCCGTGACGGAGGCACCGTCCTGCTGCTGCCCCTCGGCCCCGGTGACACCGCCACCGAGGTGGCCCGGCGCACCGCGCGCCACCTCGGCACCGCCGTCCACGAACCGGTCACCGCGGGCGCCTCCGCCCCCGTCGCCGACCTCCTCGCACGCCCCGACACCCTGGCCACCGCCTACGCCGAGGGCCGCCGCTGCCTCGACGCGCTGCGTCTTCTGGGCCGCTGTGGGGACGGCGCCGCCGCCGAGGACTTCGGCTTCCTCGGCCTGCTCCTCGCGGGCGAGCGGGACGTCACCGGTTTCGTCGACCGCACCATCGGCCCGGTGGTGGCCTACGACGAACGGCGCGGTACGGACCTGCTGCGCACCCTCGACGCCTACTTCGCCTGCGGTATGAGTCCGGCCCGCACCAAGGACGAACTCCACGTCCACGTCAACACGGTCGCCCAGCGGCTGGAGCGCGTCTCCCGCCTCCTCGGCGACGACTGGCAGGGCCCCGCCCGCGCCCTGGAGATCCAACTCGCCCTGCACCTGCACCGGTTGGCGGCACCGGCACGGCACTGACCCCCGTACGGACGACCGTACGGGGGCCGGTGCGGGCGTACCCGATCACCCGGTGGACGCGCCCGACGCCGAGGCTCCGGCGGTCTCGGAACCGCCCAAGGCCCCGGCCCCGGCTCCGTGCCCGGCCCCGACATCGGCGAGGTCCCGGTGCCGGGTCTCCTGCGCCACCCCCACGGCGATCAGCGTCAGCACGGCCGCCGCGATCACATACAGGGCGATCGGGGTCGAATTGCCGTAGTCGGCGAGCAGCGCGGTGGCGATGAGCGGCGCGGGGGCACCGGCCGCCACGGACGCGAACTGGGCGCCGATGGAAGCGCCGGAGTAGCGCATCCGGGTCGCGAACATCTCGGAGAAGAAGGCGGCCTGCGGCGCGTACATCGCGCCGTGCAGCACGAGCCCCACGGTCACGGCGAGGACGAGGTTCCCGAACGTGGCCGTGTCGACCAGGGAGAAGAAGGGGAACATCCACAGGCCCACACCGGCCGCGCCCAGCAGATAGACGGGACGGCGCCCGACCCGGTCGGACAGCGCGCCCCAGGCCGGAATGACCGCGAAGTGCACGGCCGAGCCGATGAGCACGGCGTTCAGCGCCGTCTGCTTGGAGACCCCGGCCGACGTGGTGGCGTAGACGAGGATGAACGCGGTGATGACGTAGTAGCTGATGTTCTCCGCCATGCGAGCGCCCATCGCCACGAGCACATCACGCCAGTGGTGCCGCAGGACGGAGACGAGCGGCAGCTTCTCGGCATCCTCCGCGCGCTCCGCCCTGCGGGCCTCGGCCCGCTCCAACGCCTCACGGAACACAGGCGATTCATCGACAGAGAGCCGAATCCACAAACCGACGACGACCAGCACACCGGAGAGCAGGAACGGGATCCGCCAGCCCCAGCTGCCGAAGGCGTCGTCCGACAGCACGGCGGTGAGCAGCGACAGCACACCGGTCGCGAGGAGTTGTCCCGCCGGGGCCCCGGTCTGCGGCCACGAGGCCCAGAACCCGCGCCGCCGCGCGTCCCCGTGCTCGGACACCAGCAGCACGGCCCCGCCCCACTCACCGCCGAGCGCGAAGCCCTGGACGAGACGCAGCGCGGTGAGCAGGACGGGGGCGGCGGCGCCAACGCTGGCGTGCGTGGGCAGCAGCCCGATCGCGAAGGTCGCGCCGCCCATCAGCAACAGGCTCAGCACCAGCAGCTTCTTGCGCCCCAGCCGGTCGCCGTAGTGCCCGAAGACCAGCGCGCCGAGCGGCCGCGCCGCGAATCCGACGGCGTACGTCAGAAACGACAGCAGCGTGCCGACGAGCGGTTCCGAGCCCGGGAAGAACAACTTGTTGAACACCAGAGCGGCGGCCGAGCCGTAGAGGAAGAAGTCGTACCACTCGATGGTGGTGCCGATGAGGCTGGCGGCGACGATGCGGGGGAGGTTGGGCGGAGCTGGTGGAGCGGTCGCGGGGGAGGACATCGGCACCACTTCCTGGCGTTCGACGGGGACGTTTGCGTGTCGCCACACCGTAGGAACGGGCAGGTGAGAGGCGTATGTGGTGGGACACCATAGTTCTGGGCGTGGGAGTGCGGGTTCCCACCATGGAGGCGCCCCGTTGACCAGTGGCGCCGTGGACCGTGTCGGTCCGGTGGATGACGTGGAACGCAGCTCATTCCCACGGCTGAGCCCAAAGCTCGTCGTGAGTGCGGAAGGACGGGGTGCCCAGGGGGCCAAGACTGGACGAGTGCCCTGACCAGCGGGCATTTCCCCCTTCCGGAGCACATCGACTGCGAGCGGAGCACAGCCGCGTGGCTACTTTTCTCTACAGAGTGGGCAGATTCGCCTTCCGGCACCGGTACGGCGTGGCCGTGGCCTGGGTCGCACTCCTCGTCCTGGCCGGTCTCGGAGCCTCCGCGGCTACACCCCGTGATCGTCGCGCTCACCCTGCTCCCGGCGCTGCTGGCGATCGTGGGCAAGCGCATAGTCGGCCGGCGGGGCCGCCGGGCAGTCGCGCAGCAGGCCGGTGGCGGCCGACCGCCGGCGCCCGCCGCTAGGCGCGGTTCGTGCTTCCGAAGGCCCGTACGTAGCTACGGTTTCCCGGCGCCCACAGGCCCACCGTGACACCCGGTTCGTCTTGGTCGTCCTGAGCACGTTGCTCTGCTCGCGGAGTTCGGCCGGCACGCCGAGCAGTACGGCGCCGCGGTGATCCAGGTGCACTGCGCGGAACCCGCGCACCTCCCCGGCAACACGGCGCCGGCCCGGGCCGTGGCCCGGTACCGCGGCACGGCCCGTCCCCAGGTGGAGGCACCGGCGCCGGTCGCTTCCGGGCCGTCCCACACCGGGCAGGAGCGCGCACCTCGCAGACCGGGCCACCTTGGCGGAACTTCGTCAGCTGTACGCCGCTGCCCCCGGCCACCGGCTCCTGCTCGTCGTCGCCGTGGGGGAGGAGGGCGCACCCGACGGCCTGCTCCCGGTCATCCGGGAGGCGGACCACCTGGCAGTGGGTCCGCTGCCGGCCCATGCGGTCGCGGAACTGGCCGCCCGCCACGCCCTTCCCGGCATCGCGCCGGACCTTCTCCGCCTCACGGCCGGGCGTCCCGCGCTGCTTGTCGAAGCGCTCGCCGCCGTGGTGCGCGGGGCCTCGCTCCCCAACCGCCTGCCGGACGGCCTGGCCCGGGTGGCCCGTGACCTCGTCCAGCGCCTGGGCCAACCGGTCGCCGATCTGTTGCGACAGGCCGCGCTCATCGGCCCGCGGTTCGGTTTCGACGCGGTGGTGCGCAGCAGCGGCCTTCCCCGCCACGAGGTCGCCCGTCGCCTGGAACGGGTGTTGCGGGCCGATGTGCTCCGGGCGGAGGGGGAGATGTTCTTGTTCGCCGGTGAGGCCCTGCACACGGCCCTGGCCGCCTCCGTTCCCGCGGCACTGCGCGCCGCTTTGACGGAGCATCACCGAGCGCGACCGGCCGGGCGAGCCGACGCTCTGCGCAGAAGACGCCCCGTCGCGGACGCCCGCCGCGACCGGCGTCAAGTCCCGCGCTGTGGATGCCGCCCGCGGTGAATTGCCGCAGCCGCCAGGCGTTCAGGTGCTCCATCCGCAGCCCTGAGCGGAATTCCCCCAGGACCCGCGCGTCGTCCTCCCGTGATGTGACGTCCTCCACTCCTCTCTCCTCCCTGTGCCCCCGCGGTGAACCTCTCGTGGAATATGTGTCCGAAGAACTGTTATCCGAGGCTCACCGAACGATCTCCCATGCATCGGACAGCATCGTTCGGCGTCGAGGACAGGGAAGTTTTTTGATGAGCACACAGAACCCGGTGGAGACCGCGGCACTGGTGACCGCTGCCCGAGGGGGCGACCCCGAGGCTCAGGACGCCCTGGTCAATGCGTACCTCCCGCTGGTCTACAACGTCGTGGGACGGGCTCTGAACGGCTCGGTCGACGTCGACGACGTGGTGCAGGAGACGATGCTCCGCGCTCTCGACGGGCTGGGCGGACTGCGTGACCCCGAGAGCTTCCGCTCCTGGCTCGTGGCGATCGCGATGAATCAGGTCCGGGCCCACTGGCAGGACCGGCAGGTCGAACCGGGAGCCGTGGAGGACGCCCAGGACTTCGCCGACCCGGGCGCCGACTTCGTCGACCTGACCATGGTGCAGCTGCAACTGTCCGGCCAGCGCCAGGAGACCGCCCGGGCGTCACGCTGGCTGGAGCCGGACGACCGGGGACTGCTGTCGCTGTGGTGGCTGGAGTGCGCCGGTGAACTGACCCGGACCGAGGTCGCCGCGGCCCTGGAGCTGTCGCCGCAGCACACGGCGGTCCGGGTGCAACGGATGAAGGCGCAACTGGAGGCCGCCCGCGTGGTGGTCCGGGCACTCGACGCGCAGCCGCCGTGCGGGGAACTGCGGGGCATGCTGGGCACTTGGGACGGCCGGCCCTCGGCGCTGTGGCGCAAACGAATAGCCCGGCACGCCCGTGGCTGCGCGCGCTGCTCCGGTCTGTGGAGCGGGTTGATGCCGGCCGAGGGGCTGCTGGCCGGTCTGGCGCTGGTCGCGGCGGCGCCCGCGCTGCTGGAGAAGGTGCTCTCCGCCTCCGACTCCATGGCACCGGTCGGGTCGGCATCCCTGCTCGGCGCCTCCGGAAGTCACGCCTCGGCGGGCACGGGAGCCGGACACCGTGCCACGCGCGGCCGGTCAAACACCCGTGGCGAGGCCCGGCGACGCCGGCGCGTACGGCGCCGGGCCGTCGGCGGTGCCGTGGTGGCGGCCTGTGTGGCGGGCGGCGGCCTCTGGTACTTCGGCACGGACTCCGGGTCCGGTTTCGACGGTTCGACCACCGCGCGGACGGCCGATGCCCCCGTGACGGACCTCTCGGCACCGAGCGCCGTCGAGACCTCCCCGTCGGCCTCCGCGTCCCCGTCGCCGTCCGCCTCGAAATCGAAGAAGGCGAGCGCCTCCAAGACCCCGAAGCCCGCCAAGAAGAGCGTGCCGCCGACCCGGCAGTCCGCCCGGCCGACTCCGACTCCGGCCAGTACCCCGCAGACCCAGTCGGCCCCGACGGGCACGGTTGCGCAGGTGGTCGCGCTGGTGAACAAGGAGCGGGCGAACGCGGGCTGCGGTCCCCTCACGGAGAACGCGCAACTGGAGAAGGCCGCGCAGGCCCACTCCGACGACATGGCCGCCCGCAACTTCTTCGACCACACCAACCCGGACGGCGTCGACCCCGGGCAGCGCATCACCGCCGCGGGCTACCGCTGGTCCACGTACGGGGAGAACATCGCTCAGGGCCAGCAGACCCCCGAGTCGGTGATGGACTCGTGGATGAACAGCCCCGGCCACCGCGCCAACATCCTCAACTGCTCGTTCAAGGAGATCGGCGTGGGCGTCCACAAGGGTTCGGGCGGCCCGTGGTGGACCCAGGACTTCGGCGCCAAGCTCTGAGGCGAGCGGCACCCGGGCACCACCTGGCCACCGCGCTCGGCCTGCCGGACATCGTGCCGACGGACTGCGCGCACTGCCGTCAGCCGGTCGACGGCGGGCGGCCGGCAGTGCCGTCGTCGTCGGTGCTCCGGGCCGCGGCCAGGTAGGTGTAGGCGGAGGCGCGGGAGATGCCGAGCCGGGTCGCCACCTGCTGGACCGCACCCCGTACGGCGAACACACCGCGCCGGTCGAGGTCGCGGAACAGCTCCACGCGTTCCTCGCGGCCGAGTTGCGGCCACGGCTTGTTCTGGCGCAGCTGGCGGGCGTCGACGATCGCGTCCAGCACCGTGCCGATGTCGTCGCCGAAGGTCGTCGTGGGGAGCGTGGTGGCGGGCGCGGTGACGCCGGCGATCTCGCCGACCAGGGTGTGCACCTGGTTCACGGCGGTCACGTCGAGGTTGATGCACAGCGCGCCGAACACCGCACCGCTCGAATCGCGCAGCACCATGGTGGACGACTTGACCAACTTCCCGTCCTGCGTGCGGGTGATGTAGTTCAGCTCGTCGCGCGCCTCGTCACCGCGGGCCAGGATCTGCATGCCGATCTCGCTCATCGACCCGCCGACGCCCCGCCCGGTGACCGATCCCGCGAGAGCGACGACGGAGTGTTCGGGCCGGCGGAAGTCATGGATCACCACCTCGCAGAAGGATCCGAGGCTCGCGGCGATCCCGTCGATCACCGGAGTCAGCGCGGCGATGATCGCGTCCTGCTCGTCGGCCGGCATGGCACACCCCTCGCGCTGCGTCACGCACCCTGCCCCGGTGGCGGGTCTGGACATGCAGTATAGGTGTTGGACAATAATTCCAGAGCCGATGTTCCGGACCGTCGAAGGGACCACGACCATGCCCGACGCCCAGCCCGTCACGCTGCAGGACGTCCAGGACGCCGCGGCGCAGATCAAGGGAGTGGCCCACCGCACGCCCGTACTGCGCTCCCGCACACTGGACGCACTGGTCGGAGCCCAGGTCTTCGTCAAGTGCGAGAACTTCCAGCGCGTCGGCGCCTTCAAGTTCCGCGGCGCGTACAACGCCGTGTCCAGGCTGTCCCCGGAGCAACTGGCCAAGGGGGTCGCCGCCTACTCCTCCGGCAACCACGCGCAGGCCGTCGCCCTGGCCGCCCGGGAACTCGGCGCCCGCGCCGTCATCGTGATGCCCGAGGACACGCCCCGCTCGAAGCTGGAGGCGACCGCGGGCTACGGGGCGGAGATCGTCACCTACGACCGTTACACCGGCGACCGGGAGGCGATCGGGGGAGCCCTCGCGGCCGAGCGGGGCCTGGCGCTCGTGCCGCCGTACGAGCATCCGCACGTCATCGCGGGGCAGGGCACCGCCGCCCTCGAACTCATCGAGGAAGTAGGGGACTTGGACGCCCTGGTCGTGCCGGTCGGGGGCGGTGGGCTGATCGCCGGCAGCGCCACCGCCGCCAAGGGGCTCCTTCCGGACATCCGTGTCATCGGGGTCGAGCCGGAGGCCGGGGACGACACCAAGCGGTCTCTCGAAGCCGGGCGCCGCGTCTCCATTCCCGTGCCGCGCACCATCGCCGACGGTCAGGCCGCCGACATCCCCGGAAAGCTCACCTTCTCCATCAACCGGCGTCTGCTGGACGGCATCGCCCTGGTCGACGACGACCGGATCCGGGACGCCATGCGCTTCGCCTTCGAGCGCATGAAGATCGTCGTCGAACCCAGCGGAGCAAGCGCGCTCGGCGCCCTGCTGGCCCACCGCACCGACCTCGGCCCGGCTCCCCGCAGGATCGGGGTCATCCTGTCCGGCGGCAACATCGGCGCCCAGCGCTTCGCGGAACTCCTCGGCGGCTGAGGATCACGAACCGGCCGGTCGCTGCTGCTGTTGTTCCCGCTCGCGCTCCCGCTCCCGCTCCTGTTCCTGTTCCTGTTCCTGTTCCGCCAGTCGGCGGCGGGCCTCCGTCCAGTCGATGGGCAGGGCGGACGCCGGTACCTGCCAGAAGGTGAAGACCGACGCCTTCATCGAGGAGCGCAGTCCGGTCATGATCGACCGATGCGGTTCGGTCTTCGCGTACCGGTACAGCGCGTCCTTGTCCTGCCAGGCCGACAGGGTCCAGAACGTGCGCTTGAGGGGCTGGGCTATCAGCGAGGCGCCGTACGCACCGGGCGCGCCGGTCACCTGTTTCCATGTGGCGAGCGAGCGCAGGAAGAAGCGCGGTACGTCGGAGAGCTTGCGAACCTCCAGGCGTGACGCCATGACGAACGCCTCGGCGTCCGGTGCGGGCTTGTCGACGGTGGTCCAACGCAGAGTGGGCATGGCGGCCGCCTTCTCGGGTTCAGGGGTCGGAGCAGGACGGGAGAGAGGAACCCCTATTGGATACCTCTGCTATCCAGATTAGATAGTAGAGGTATCCAGTTTCCAGAGCGAGGCCGATTTCGATGCGCATGTCCGAGCTGAGCCGCCGCGGCGGCGTCTCCGTCTCGACCGTCAAGTACTACATCCGCGAGGGCCTGCTCCCGCCCGGCCGGACGACCGCGGCGACCCAGGCCGAGTACGACGACCACCATCTGCGCAGGCTCCGCCTGATCCGCGCGCTGACCGGGGTACGCGGGCTGTCCGTGGGCACCACCCGGGAGCTGCTGGACGCCCTGTCCCGGAACGCGGACGACACCCACCTCACGCTCGGCCTCGCCCTGGGCTCGATCGGCCCGGCCGGGGAGCCAGGAGAGCAGGCCTCCGGCGCAACCGAAGTCGACGAGCTGGTCGAGGAGCTGGGCTGGGACGTGCACCGGTCGGCACCCGCCCGTGCCACGCTCGCCGAGACCCTCACCTCACTGCGCTCGCTCGGAGTCCCCCTGGACCGGCGTACGTTGCTGCCGTACGCGCGGCTGGCGGAGCGGACCGCGGTCCTCGACCTCGACCAACTCGACGGAATCGAGGACCCGTTGGAGGCAGCCGAACGCGCCCTGCTGTTGACCGTCCTCCTGGAGCCCGCGCTGATGGCGCTCAGACGCATGGCCCAGGAGAACGAGTCGGCCCACCGCCACGCCGGCCCCGGACCCTCACCCGCCTAGCCGGCTCAGCCGTCGCGGAACTCCGGTGTCCGGCGGCGCGACGCACGGCCGGCCGCGTCCTCAGTCGGTGTCGCGGCGGGAGACCTCCACGTTCTCCAGGATGCCGAGCGCGTCCGGTACGAGCACCGCGGCCGCGTAGTAGGTGCTCACCAGATAGGAGGTCACCGCCTGCTCGTTGATGCCCATGAAGCGGATGTTCAGGCCCGGTTCGACCTCGTCCGGCAGGCCCGTCTGGTGCAGGCCGATCACACCCTGGTCGTCCTCGCCGGTGCGCATCGCGATGATCGACGACGTACGGGCCTCGGTGACCGGGATCTTGCCGCACGGCAGCAGGGGAACCCCGCGCCAGGCGGGCAGTCTGTGGCCGTTCACCTCGACACCGCCGAAGTACAGGCCCCGCTTGCTGCACTCGCGGCCGAAGGCGGCGATCGCCCGTGGATGCGCGAACAGGAAACTCGTCTCGCGCCGCATGCTCAGCAGTTCGTCCAGGTCGTTTGGCGTCGGCGGCCCGGAACGGGTGGAGATCCGCTGGTCGTAGTCGGCGTTGTGCAGCAGCCCGAAGTCCCGGTTGTTGACCAGCTCGCGCTCCTGCCGCTCCCGCAACGCCTCGACGATCAGCCGGAGTTGCTGCTGGGTCTGGTGCATCGGCTGGTTGTAGAGATCGGCGACACGGGTGTGCACCCGCAGCACGGTCTGCGCGACGCTCAGCCCATACTCGCGCGGCTCCACCTCGTAGTCCACGAACGTCCCCGGGATGTCGGGCTCGCCCGAGTGCCCCGAACTGAGCGCGATCTCGGCCTCTCCGGAGCCGTTGACCGGCCGGTGACCGTCCGGCCGGGCCAGATCCACGTGCGCCCGCAGATCACCGTGCCGCTGCGCGACCTCCTGGTACGCCGAGTGCGGCAGCGCCAGCACGGTGGTGGCGGTCGCCGCGCGGGCGGTGAACTCCCAGGCGCCGTCCAGGCTCGCGAGCACCTGGCCGCCGAAGGTGTCCCCGTCGGCGAGCAGGCCGACCACCGTCTCGTCGCCGTAGGGGCCCGCGCCGATCTTCTCCACCTTGCCGTGCGCGACCAGGTAGACATGGTCGGCCGGCCGGCCCGCCGTGGCGATCACCTGGCCGGGCGCGTACTCCCGCTGCTCGAACCGTGCCGCCAGCGCCCGCAGCGCGGCACCGTCCGGGAACCCGCGCAGCAGGGGCAGTTCGCCCAGCTCCGCCGGGACCACCCTGACCTGCGCGCCGGTCTTGACGAACGTCACCCGTCCGTCGCCGAGCACATACGCCAGCCGCCGGTTGACGCGATACGTGCCGCCCGGCACGTCCACCCAGGGCAGCATGCGCGTCAGCCACCGTGAGCTGATCCCCTGCATCTGGGGCTCGGACTTGGTCGTCGTCGTGAGATTCCGTGCCGCGGCGGTACCGAGGCTCTGCCGCTCCCGCTCCTCGGCACCCGCCGCGGGTGTCGTACCGGTCTCGACCGACATGGTTCCTTCTCTCATGTAGCACCGGTGACGGTCATGTGCCTACCGTCACCCTCCGTGTCTACAGTTACCCGGTACCGGCCACGACGAGTGATGACCCGGCAGGGCGTGCGAGGCACGGCCCGCCGTGAACTGCCCCCGCACCACCCCCGGTTCCGCCGCGGGCACCCGGTTGGCGGTATCCGCCACGGCCGCGGGGCACAGGCACGTGCCGGACCGGGAACGGGACACGGACCGGGAACGGGACACATGGTGGGCCCGGCCGCCGTTTTCACGGGGGAGTGACCCGGGCCCGAGGGTGCGGGCGGCCGTCGCGCACTCCCGCGCTCCCGCTCCACCCCAACGAGGATGAGCGGCGCCGACCCTGCTCATCCCAGCGGCGATCTCCGTTCACCGCGAGCACACCGTAGGCGTCGGGCGTGACGGGGACACTCCGCAATGCGTGGCCGTTGTCCGCACTCCGTACGGCGTCCATGACCCGTCTGCGGTGCTCCCCGCGTCCCCGGAGCCGGGGGCCGTTCAGAATGACCGCATGGCATGGATCTCCGGCGCGGCCGGGGCGCTGGTGCTCGCACTGGTCCTCAGCAGCATCCTGCGCACCCTGGTGGTGCCCCGCGGGCTGTACTCCGGGCTGGTGTTCCGCCTGTGGTGGGTGCTGCGCAGACTGCTGCGGCTCACCCAGCGAGGGGGCGGATACGAGGCCGTCGACCGCGCGCAGACCTGGCTCGCCCCGCTGATGCTGATCGGGATGCTCACCACCTGGCTCGGCGGGGCCCTGCTCGCGTTCGGGCTCCTGCTGTACGCGCTGTCCCCGCTGTCCTGGGCCTCGGCCTTCCGGGAGGCGGGCAGCAGCCTGTTCACCCTCGGCTTCGCCAGCGGCGCCCGGCTGAAGCTGTCGGCGCTCGACTTCGTCGCCGCGGCCACCGGACCCGTCGTCATCGCCCTGCAGATCGCCTACCTGCCGACGCTCTACAGCGCCTACAACCGGCGCGAACTGGAGGTCACCCTGCTCCAGTCCCGGGCCGGCGAGCCCGCCTGGGGCCCCGAGGTGCTGGCCCGGCAGTGGCTGGTCGACACCGAGGGCGCGCTGCCCGGGCTGTACCGCGCCTGGGAGCGGCTGGCCTCGGACATCGGGGAGAGCCACTCCACGTACCCGATCCTGCTGACCTTCCGCTCTCCGCGCCCGCACCGCAGCGCGCTGGTCGGGCTCGTCGCCGTCATGGACGCGGCGGCCATGCAGCTCTCCCTGGCCCCGCAAGTCGCGCCGCGGGAGGCGCGGCTCGTGCTGCGCGCCGGGTTCACGGCCCTGCGCGACATCGCCCGCGCGCTGCGCATCCCCTTCGACGTCGACCCGGCACCGGACGCCTCGATCCTGCTCACGTTCGGGGAGTTCGAGGAGGCGGTGGCGAGAGTGGAGGCGGCCGGTTTCCTGGCCGAGCGGCCGGCCAAGGACGCCTGGCCGCACTTCCGGGGCTGGCGGGTCAACTACGAGGCGATCGTCTACGAGCTGTGCCGCCGCTGCGACGCGGTCCCGGCCCTGTGGACCGGCCCGCGCGACTTCTCCGGTGGTCCGATCCCGCCCCGGCGTCCGGTGGACCGGCGTCCTGGCGAAGGTCGGCCGGAACTGCCCCCCGCCGAGGGGTAGTCCACCGGCCTCCGGAGGGAAGATCCCAGCGGAGGGACCGGGAGAGCGAGAGGAGCGGATGGTCGTGAGGGTCGTCCTGCTGGGCACGGCCGCGGGCGGTGGCTTCCCGCAGTGGAACTGCGCCTGCGCGCTGTGCACGGCCGCCCGGGACGGCAAACTGCCTCCCCGCACCCAGGAATGCCTGGCCCTCACGGGCAACGGGCGCGACTGGTGGCTGCTCAACGCCTCGCCCGACATCGGCACCCAGCTCACCGCCACCCCGGCGCTGTGGCCGGGCCTCGGCCCCCGCGACACCCCACTGCGGGGCGTGCTGCTGACCGATGCGGAGGCCGACCACGTCACCGGTCTGACGGTGCTGCGCGGCGCCGTGGACCTGAAGGTGTACGCGGCCCCGCCGGTGCGTGCCGTGCTCGCCCCGGCCCGCGCGGCACTGGACCGCTATGCCCCCTGGGAATGGGCCGACAGCCTGGCCGACGGCGGATTCGTGCTGGCCGGCGGCCTGGTCGTCACGGCCCACCCGGTGGGGGACAAGATCCCGAAGTATGTACCGGCCCCCGTGCGGGAGCCGGACGACCGCTGGGTGACGGCGTACCGCGTGGAGGACCTGGCCACCGGGGGAGTCCTGGTCTACGCGCCCTGCGTGGCCGCCTGGTCGCCCGTCCTGGACGAGCTGTGCGCGTCGGCGGACTGTGTGCTGTTCGACGGCACGTTCTTCGCCGCCGACGAGATGGGTGCGGCGGTGCGGTCCGGTGCCGGGCAGGGGGCCATGGGGCACCTTTCCGTCACGGGTCCGCACGGCAGCCTCGCCGCCCTGGCCCGCCATCCCCGCCCGCGCCGGATCTACACCCACCTCAACAACACGAACCCGCTGCTCGACCCGGCCTCACGGGCCCGGTCGCGGGTGGCCGAAAAGGGCGTCGAAGTGCTGCCGGACGGGGCCGAGTTCGTGGTCTAGCCGGTGCTCTCCTCGGCGCCCTCCAGAGTGCGGGCCAGCGCGGCACGTTGCAGTGGCAGCACCTTGGTGTGCAGGTCACGGCCCTTGTGGGTGAGCGTGACCCAGACCCCGCGCCGGTCCTCGGCGCAGACCGAACGCTCCACCAGACCGTCCTTCTCCAGGCGGGCTATCAGCCGGGACAGCGCGCTCTGGCTGAGATGGACCCGTCCGACGAGGTTCTGCACCCGGCACTGGTCGCCCTCGCGGGGCGCCTCGGAGGCCAGGATGTCGAGCACCTCGAAGTCGCTCGCGCCCAGGCCGTGCGGGTGCAGGGCCCGGTCGATCTCGCACATCGTGCGCGCGTGCACCGACAGGATGTCCCGCCAACGCTCTTCGAGCCGGGACTCGGCCGTTGTGACTGCCATACCCGCACGGTAACACCGATTCGGCCAATCGTTGAGTGTGCAACTAGTGCGGGTGCAAGCAGCCGTCCGACGCCCGAGCGGCCGTCCGGACTCAGGCGGCCGCGTCCTGCAGGAGCCCCACGAGGTTGCCGTCGGCGTCCTTCACCGAGGCGATCAGCCGGCCGCCACCGACGTCCTGCACGTCCTGCAGCAGCTCGGCGCCCGCCTCCAGCAGGCTCGCGAGCCGCGCCCGGATGTCGGAGACGTGCCAGTACGGCACGGGCCCGGTCATGCCCTTGGCGTGCCCGTTCGGGTCGAGGCCGACGTCCTGCCCGGCATCCTTGAAGCCGACGTAGTACGGCTCGTCCGCATAGGGCTCGACTTCGAGAAGGGCGCTGAACAGGGCCTTGGCCCGGGCGATGTCCTTGACGGGGTAGATGATCGTCTGGAGGCCGGCGGTCATGGTGAACTCACTCCTTCGTGGTGCGGGACCGACGTGATCCGTCGGTGGTCCCACGCTAGAGCCGGGGAGCACGGAGCCGCTTCTCCGATCCTGACCGGTTCCCGCCTTCGCCCCTGACCGGCTGCACGTGGAGGTCCTCAACACCGGCACCAGCGTGCTGACCGGCTCCGCCGCCGTGCGGCCGCGCCGGACGCCACGAGGGCGCGGGGCGCGGCCTGTTGGGCCCACCGGAGTGGGGCGCGGTGTACGGCGGCGACCTGGACGCCCGCCGACGCCTCGACGGCGGCCACCGCGTCCGGGCACACATACTTCTGGACCGCCCATGACAGCCGCCACGTATACGGAAGGCCCGCTCAGGCGGCCGGAGGCCGGGCCCGAGCGGGTGCCGCGTGTGCTGATCGTCGACGACCCGACGCTGATCAGGACCGGTTTCCGGCTGATTCCGACGGCCCGGGTCATTGACGTGGTGGGCGAGGCGGCCGACGGTGCGGAGGCGGTGGCCGCGACGCGCGAGCTGCGGCCGGACGTCGTCCTGATGGACATCCGCTTGCCGGCCATGGACGGCCCGGAGGCGACCCGGCGCATCCTCGAACAGGACCCGGTCCGCCGGGTGCTGATGCCCACGACCTTCGACCCGGACCGCTATGTGTGCACGGCACTGTCGCTCGGGGCGAGCGGCTTCCCGCTGAAGGACGTCACCCCGGAACGTCTGGCGGCGGCCGTACGGCTCGTCGCGACCGGCGACGCCCTGCTGGCCCCGTCGATCACCCGGCGGCTCGTCGAGCGCTGTGCCGCGAAGGACGACCGCGGGCCCACCGTACCCACCGACCTCGCCGCGCTCACCCCGAGAGAACTGGAGGTGCTGACCCTGGTGGGCCCCGCGGACTGTCCAACACGGAGCCGACCGGCGAGCTGACCCTGAGCGAGGCCACGGTGAAGTCCCATGTGGCGCGGATCTTCGCCAAGCCGGCCCTCCGCGACCGCGCCCAGGCCGTCGTCCTCGCCTACGAGACGGGGCTCGTGAGGCCGGGGGAGCGGTGACCCGACCGCCCCGTGCCGTCAGGTCGACTCGCGGCGCACCAGTTGCGTCGGCAGGATCACCGCCGCCGGGTCCTCGCCCCCGATCTGGGCGAGCAGCACCCGGACCATCTCGTTGCTGATCCGGTCCCACGGCTGGCGGATCGTGGTGAGGGCCGGGCTGACCGCGGTGGCCGCCGGGGAGTCGTCGAAACCGCCGACGGCGATGTCGTCCGGCACCCGCCTGCCCGCCCGCTGCAGCACGCTGAGCACGCCCTGCGCCATCAGGTCGGACGCGACGAACACGGCGTCCATGTCCGGTGACCGGTCGAGCAGCCGCTCCGCGCCCGCCTCACCGCTGGCCCGGCTGTAGTCCCCGGAGACGATGAGCCGCTCGTCGGTCTCCATGCCCGCCTCGGTGAGCACCTCCTTGTACCCGGCCAGGCGCTCGACACCACCCGGGGTGTCCAGCGGGCCGGTGACCACGCCGATCCTGCGCCGGCCCAGGGACAGCAGATGGCGCACCATGTCACGGGCGCCGTCCCGGTCGTCGGCGGCCACATAACTCACCTTGGAGCCCAGCCCGATCGGCTTGCCGCAGGCGACCAACGGCACCCCCGCCTCGCGCAGCTCCTCCGCGACCGGGTCGCCGGAGTGGCTGGAGACCAGCAGCACACCGTCGACATGCCCGGCCGTGATGTACCGCGTGATGCGTCGCCGTTCGTCCTTCGTGCCCGCCAGCATCAGCAGCAGCGGGATGTCGTGCGCGGCCAGCGCCTGGGTGCAGCCGCTCAGCAGCACATTGAAGTTGGGGTCCTCGAAGAACCGCTCCTGCGGCTCGGTCAGCAGGAAACCGACCGAGTCCGAGCGTCCGGTGATCAGGGAGCGGGCGTGCCGGTTCACGACGTACCCCGTCCTGCGGATGGCGGCGTTCACCGCCTCCTGCGCGGCGGGGCTGACGTAGTGCCCACCGTTGAGCACACGCGAGACGGTGCCCCGCGAGACGCCCGCCTCGCGCGCCACGTCGTGGATCGTCGGCGGTTTCCGCCGGCCCCCCGGATTGCCCATGGTCATGACTTTACGGCTCCGGACAGCAGATCCAGACTCCAGAACCGCTGAATGACCAGGAAGAGGGCGATCAGCGGGAGGACCGCCAGGAACGCGCCCGTGATCACCAGCGTGTACAGGGCCGGGGTGTTGGAACCCTGCTCCAGGAGCGTGTACAGACCGAGCGTGAGCGGGAACCGCTCGTCGTCGCTGAGCATGATGTACGGCAGCAGGAAGTTGTTCCACACGGCCACGAACTGGAACAGGAACACCGTGACCATGCCGGGGATCATCATCGGCAGCGCGACCCGGGTGAAGATCCGCCACTCGCTCGCTCCGTCCATCCGCCCCGCCTCGACCACATCGGCGGGCACCGCGGCGGCCGTGTAGATCCGCGAGAGGTAGACGCCGTACGGCGAGAGGATCTGCGGCAGCAGTACGGACAGGTAGGAGTCCGTGAGGCCGGCCTTGGCCAGCAGCAGGTACTGCGGAACGGCGAGGATCACCGGCGGCATCAGCACGCCCGCGAGCAGGACGTTGAACATCGTCTCGCCACCCCGGAAGCGGTAGGTCGCGAGCGCGTAGCCGCTGAACGCCGACACGGCGGTGGACAGCAGGGCGCCGAGCCCGGCGTACAGGGCGGAGTTGCCCATCCACTGCCAGTAGATGCCGTCGCGGTAGGCGTCGAGGTCCTTGATGTTGTCGGTGAAACCGGTGCCGGGCAGGAAGGTGAAGGTGGAGAACAGCTCGCGCCCGGACTTGGTGGACGCGATCACCACCCAGGCGACCGGCAGCAGCGTGTAGACGGCGCCGATCAGCAGGGTGACGGTCGGCACCAGTGCGATCCGGCGGCGCAGCGGCGGGCCCTGTGCGGTGCCGGGGGTGGTGCCGGCGGCCGGGGCCGCCTTGCGGACGGCAAGAGAGCTCATCGCGCTGCCTCCTGCTTGTGGCGACGGTTCGCGGCCCGCAGGAACCCGAAGGACAGCACCAGCGTGGCCAGCGCGATCAGGGTCGCCTCGGCCGCGGCGGAGTAGATGTCGCCGCGGTGGAAGGCGTCCTGGTACACCTTCATCAGCGGACTCCAGCTCGTGTTGACGGAGTTGGTGAGCGGCTTGAGGGTGGTCGGCTCGTTGAACACCTGGAGCGTCGCGATGATCGAGAAGAAGAAGGTCAGCACCAGCGAGGGCGCCACCATCGGGATCTTGATCTTCAGCGCGATCTGCAGCGGGGTGGCGCCGTCCAGCTTCGCCGCCTCGTACACCTCGGCCGGGATCGCCTGCAGCGAGGTGTAGATGACGATCATGTTGAAGCCGGTGCCGCCCCAGACCGCGATGTTCGACAGGGCGAGATAGAGCGGACCGCCGTCGAGCAGGTCGGGCTGCGGCAGGCTCAGCTTGTCGAGCACGTAGTAGAACGGGCTGACGTCCGGCAGGTACAGGAAGCCCCACATCAGCGCGGCCACCACGCCGGGGATGGCGTACGGCAGGAAGATCGCGAGCCGGGTGAACGGGGCGAGTCGCACTCTGTCGGAGTCCAGCATCAGCGCGAACAGCAGCGCGAGGCCGAGCATCACCGGGACGACGATGCAGCCGTAGCCGAGCACGCGCAGTGCGCCGTGCAGCAGTTCGCTGTCGTGGAACGCCCCGGTGTAGTTCTCGAAGCCGGCCCAGACCTCGCTTCGGGCATGTGCCCCGAGGCCGAGGCCGGAGACGTGCACCTTGCGGAAGCTGAGCCAGAGCGCGTACCCGATGGGCAGCGCGAAGAACAGCGCGAAGAGGATCGTTGCGGGGAGGAGGAAGGCATACGGGGCCCCCTTGACCCCGTATGCCTTCCGGCTTGCGGCGCGTGTCACTGAGAGACCCCGAAGCCCTGCTTCTTCATGTCGGCGACCGTGGCGTCCTGCATCTTGTCCAGGGCGGCCACGAAGTCCGACTTGTCCTTGGCGGCGACGCCGAACGCGTCGTTGAAGGTCGCGTAGGCGACGTTCACGTTCGGGCCCCATGCGGACGGCGCGGTGGTCTTCGCGATGTCGGCCGCCTTGGCGTAGAAGTCCGCCTGGTTGGAGAAGAACTCCGGCGGGCTGGAGAACGCACCGCTGAGCTGGGCGGAGGTGGAGGCCGGGTAGATGCCGCCCTCCTTGGCCAGGGCGTTGAGCGCCTCGCCGTCCGTGTTCAGCCAGGCGGCGAACTTGGCGGCGGCGGCCCGGTGCTCGGAGTCGGTGGTCACGGCGGTGGAGGAGCCGCCCCAGCTGCCCGTGACGCTCTCGGTCCCGGACCACTGGGGGAGCGGGGCCATGGCCCACTTGCCCTTGGTGTCCGGCGCGGCCGTGGTGAGCGTGCCCGGTGCCCACACGGCGCTGACCCAGGCGATCTCCTTGCCCGTGTTGAGCGCCTTGTTCCAGGCCGGCTGGTACATCGGCTGGTTGTCGATGACACCGTCCTTGACCAGCCCGCCCCAGAACTTGGCGACCTTCTGGGTGGCCGCGTCGTTGATGGCGACCTTCCACTTGTCGCCGGAGGTGGTCCACCACTTGGCGCCGGCCTGCTGGGCGAGCCCCGCGAAGAGTCCGGAGTCGTTGGCGGAGAAGGTGGTCAGCGCCTTGTCCGGGGCCTTCTTCTTCAGCGCGCGGGCCGTCTCGGCGAACTGCTCCCAGGTGGTGGGGACCTTGAGGCCGTACTTCTTGAACAGGTCCTCGCGGTAGTAGAACATCATCGGGCCGATGTCCTGCGGCACCGCGTAGACGGCGTCCGTGCCCAGCGTGGTCTGCTGCCAGACGCCGTCGGCGAACTTGCTCCTCGCGTCGCCGACGTCCTTGGAGATGTCCGCCAGCGCGTCGTTGCTCACCAGGGTCGGCAGCGCCTGGTACTCGGCCTGCACCAGGTCGGGCGCCTTCTTCGCCTTGTGCGCCGTGAGGATCTTGGTGACCAGCGAGTCGCCGGAGGCCTGCTTCTTCACGGTGACCGTGATCCGGTCCTTCTTGCCCGGCCCCTTGTTCCACAGGTCCACGACCTTGTCCATGCCGGGCGTCCAGGTCCAGTACGTCAGCGAGACCGGACCGGACTCGGTCTTGCTGTCGCTGTCGGACGAGCCGCAGGCGGCGAGGGCGGTGGCGCCGAGCGAGACGGCGACGGCGGTTGTCACGAGGCGACGGCGCTTCGTGTGCGGCATGGATCTCTCCCCTGACCTGGGTCCCCGCCCGCTGCGGAGACCTGCCATGCAGATGTGAGCGTTCACATGAGACGGGTCCTCGCCTGCCGCGAGGCCCTGCCCTGCTTCTGTGAGCGTTCACAGTAGAGAAACATCCCAGACACTTGTCAATGGTTGTTGCTGTGCGGTTATGTTGGGCTCGCGCCGCTATCGATGTGTGTGCACGTTCCCAAATGATCGATTAAACGGGAGAGATCCATGCCGGAGACCACCCCCAGGGGCCTCACCAGGCTCGCCTTCGGTGGGGACTACAACCCCGAGCAGTGGCCTCAGAGCGTCTGGCAGGAGGACGTCCGGCTGATGCGGGAGGCCGGCGTCACGATGGTCAGCGTCGGGATCTTCTCCTGGGCGCTGCTGGAGCCCTCACCCGGCGCGTACGACTTCGGCTGGCTGGACCGGATCCTCGGCCTGCTGCACGAGAACGGCATCCGCGTCGACCTCGGCACACCCACCGTGGTGCCCCCGGCGTGGTTCTACCGGGCCCACCCCGAGGCACTGCCGGTGACCGCCGAGGGCGTGCGCTACGAGTTCGGCTCCCGCGGTGCCATCTGCCACAGCAACGCCGACTACCGCGCGGCCGCCGCGAGCATCACCACGAAGCTCGCCGAGCGCTACGGCGACCACCCCGCGCTCGCGCTGTGGCACGTGCACAACGAGTACGGCGTCCCCGTCTCGGCCTGCTACTGCGACTCCTGCGCCGCCCACTTCCGCCGCTGGCTGGCGGACACCTACGGGAGCGTCGAAGGCGTCAACGAGGCCTGGGGCACCGCCTTCTGGGGACAGCACTACACGGACCTGGCGCAGATCAACCCGCCGCGCGCGACCCCGACCGTCGGCAACCCCGCCCAGGCGCTGGACTACCGGCGGTTCGCCGACGCCACCGTCCGCGAGAACTTCCGCCGGGAGCGGGACATCCTGCACCGCCTCTCGCGCGGCATCCCGGTCACCACCAACTTCATGACCGCGCTCAGCCAGTGCGACTCCATGGACTACTGGGCCTGGGGCCGCGAGGTCGACCTCGTCACCAACGACCACTACCTGATCACCGACGGCCGTCGCACCCACGTCAACCTGGCGATGGCCGCCGACCTCACTCGCTCCGTCGCCGGCGGCGCCCCCTGGCTGCTGCTCGAACACTCCACCTCGGGCGTCAACTGGCAGCCCCGCAACCCCGCCAAGGCCCCCGGCCAGATGGCCCGCAACTCCCTCGCCCATGTGGCGCGCGGCTCCGACGGCGCCATGTTCTTCCAGTGGCGGCAGTCGCGGCGCGGCGCCGAGAAGTTCCACTCCGCGATGCTGCCGCACGGCGGCACCGAGACGCGGGTGTGGCGCGAAGTGGTCGAACTCGGCGCCGCCCTGGACTCATTGGCGCCGGTCCGCGGCACCCGCACGCGGGCCGACGTCGCCGTCCTGTGGGACTGGCAGTCCTGGTGGGCGCAGAACCTCCAGTGGCGCCCCAGCGAGGACCACGACCCGCGCGAGCGCGCCGACGCCTTCTACGAGGCCCTCTACGACCGCCACCTCACGGTCGACTTCGCCCACCCGGAAGCCGACTTGTCGGCCTATCCCCTTGTCGTCGTTCCCGCGCTGTACCTGATGACGGAGGCAGCCGGGAACAGCCTCCGGGAGTACGTCGAGAACGGCGGCACGCTCGTCGTCTCCTACTTCTCCGGCATCGTCGACGAGCACGACGCCGTGCACGCGGGCGCCTACCCGGGCGCGCTGCGCGAGGTCCTGGGCCTGACCGTGGAGGAGTTCTCGCCGCTGCTCCAGGACGAGCGGGTGCGGGTCACCGGACCCGACGGCTCCGAGCTCACGGGGGACGTGTGGACGGAGTTCGTGGTGCCGCGCGGCGCCGAGACGGTGTGGACGTACGCCGACGGGCACGCCGCCGGTCACCCGGCCGTCACCCGGCACCGGCTCGGCGAGGGCACCGCCTGGTACGTGTCGACCCGCCTCGACGCGCACGGCCTGGACGCCCTGATCGGCTGGGCCGCCGAGGACGCGCGCATCGCCCCGTGCGCCGATCTGCCCCGCGACGTCGAAGTGGTGGGCCGCACCGGCGAGTCCGGCAGCTTCCTGTTCGCGATCAACCACACCGCCACCGACGCCAAGGTGCCGCTGGACGCGCACGGCACCGAACTGCTGACGGGTGAACGCGCCGCGGGCCGCCTCGCCGTTCCCGCGGGAGCCGTCCGGGTCGTACGCCTCGACGGCTGAGCCGGCTTCCCTCCGCCCGCGCGAGTCGGTCGAGCCGCGGGCGGAGGGGCTTGTCCTGCGGCCCCCATCGCAGAACACCCCCACCCCAGTTACGTCGAAGGGACGACGGACGATGAAGTTCCATCCCAGACGCACCATCAGAGCCCTGCTGCTGCCGCTCGCGGCCGGGCTCGCCCTCACCGCCCTGCCCGCCCAGACCGCCCAGGCGGCCAGCACCCTCGCCAACGGCGGTTTCGAGTCCGACGGCACCGGCGCGGCCGTGCCCAGCGGCTGGTCGGAGTACGGCGACACCGCAGCCTCGTACACCGAGTCCGGTGGCCACGGCGGGAGTTACCGGCTGACCCACTACGCGTCCTCCGCCTACAAGGTGGAGACCTACCAGTACCTGTCGGGTCTGACCAACGGCACCTACACCCTCACCGCCTGGGTCCGCTCCGGCGGCGGGCAGAACTCGGCCTACATAGCCCTCAAGAATTGCGGCAGTTCGGAACAGCGCACCGATCTGCCGATCTCGTCCAGTGGTTGGATCCGTATCGTCACGCCGATCAAGGTGACCAACAACCAGTGCACCATCAGCGTCAACAGTGACGCGAACGCGGGCAACTGGATCAATGTTGACGATCTGACCTTCACGTCCGGTACGACGAGTACGTCGATCCACGGTGCCGACATCTCCTCCCTCGCCAAGAGCGAGGCCAAGGGCGGCGTCTACCGGACCGGTTCCGGCAGCACCGGGGACGCCCTCGCCATCCTGAAGTCGTACGGCATGAACTACGCCCGGCTGAAGGTCTGGGTGAACCCGGCCGACGGTTACAACAACAAGACGCGCGTGCTGGCCATGGCCAAGCGCATCAAGGCCCAGGGCATGAAGCTCCTGGTCGACTTCCACTACTCCGACACCTGGGCCGACCCGGGCGCACAGACCAAGCCGGCCGCCTGGGCGAGCCACTCGTACAGTCAACTCAAGACAGACGTGTACAACCACACGTACGACGTGTTGAACGCCTTGAAGGCTCAAGGCACCACTGCCGACATGGTCCAGGTGGGCAATGAGATCAATGGCGGCATGCTGTGGTCCGAGGGGTCGACCGGCAACTGGACGCAGCTCGCCGGTCTGCTCGACTCCGGCTACGACGCCGTCAAGGCCGTCAACTCGTCCACGGTCGTCGCGCTGCACCTGGCCAAGGGCGGTGACAAGGCCGGCACCGAGTGGTGGTTCGACAACGCGGTCGCCGAGGGTGTGAAGTTCGACGCGATCGGCCTGTCCTACTACGGCTACTGGCACGGCCCGCTCTCCGACTTCCAGACCACCCTGGACGACGCCGCCGCCCGCTACGGCAAGCCGGTCTTCGTCGCCGAGACGGCCTACCCCTTCCGCCTCGACAGCGACGACTCGCTCACCAACCAGATCGACACCACCGGTGAGCTGGTCTCCGGCTACCCGGCGACCGTGGCCGGCCAGACCAAGTGGATGAACGACGTGGCGAGCATCGTGGAAGCCGTCCCGAACGGCCGCGGCCTCGGCGTCTTCTACTGGGAGGCCACCTGGACCGCCGTCACCGGCAACGGCTGGGACCCGACCGACGCCACCTCCGGCAACGGCTGGGAGAACCAGGCGCTGTTCGGCTACGACGACAAGGCGCTCTCCTCCATGACGTGGTTCGGCCACCGCTGAGCCATCGCCGACCGGGCCCGGCCGTAATAGGGGACGGCCGGGCCCTTCGGTGCCCTCCCGGGTACCGGCGCCTGTCCTGGGTACCAGGACAGAACAGCTTTCTGTCGTACGACGGTTCGGTACCGGACAAGGGTCGCGCAGTCCCGGACGCGGCGGACCGTACTGCGGGACAGTGGGACGGGCGCGTACGAGGCCAGGACGGAGGCGACGAGTTGCTGAGGAATCCCGTCGGCGCAAGGCGCCTGGACATCCTTGAGTGGCTGAAGGACCCGGCCGCCCACTTCCCGCCGCAGCGCCACGGTGACCCGGTCGAGGACGGAGTCACCGCACGGGCCGTCGCCGTCAAGCTCGGCGTGCCCCGCCGCGTCGCCGTCACGCACCTCGGGCTCCTCACCCGCCTGGGCCTTCTGCGTACCAAGAGGGTGCGGTACCGCACGTACTACCGCCGCGACGACGTCCGCGTCGCCGAGGTGGCCCGCATCTTTGAGAAGGGCTGGTAGCCCGTCGGCCGCACGGGCGGGCTGCCAGGATGGGCGGACTTCCTACTGTGAAGGGCAGGCGCACATGGGCCAGGACCGTCCCACCGCACTCGTCCCCCGCCACTATGTCGCGATCGGCGGCCACGGCCCCGAGGACGTGGTGGCCGATGCCCGCGGCCGTGTCCTCACCGGTGTCGAGGACGGCCGCATCCTGCGCCTCGACGGACTCACCGACCCGGCCACGGCCCGCGTCGAGGTGCTCGCCGAGACCGGTGGCCGTCCGCTCGGCCTCGAACTCCTCCCGGACGGAGACCTGTTGGTCTGCGACGCGAAACGCGGCCTGCTCCGCGTCGGCCTCGGCGACGGCGTCGTCCGCGTCCTCGCCGACTCGGTCGCGGGGGAGCGGCTGCGGTTCTGCAGCAACGCCGTCGCCCTCTCCGACGGCAGCGTGTACTTCACCGTCTCCAGCCGCCGCCACCCCCTGGAGCACTGGATCGGCGACGTCGTCGAGCACAGCGGCACCGGACGCCTGCTGCGGCTCCCGCCCGGTGGCGAGAGCCCCGAAGTGGTGTTGGAGGGGCTTCAGTTCGCCAACGGCCTCGCGCCCGCCGCCGACGAGTCCTTCCTGGTCGTCGCCGAGACCAGCGCGTACCGTCTGACCCGCTACTGGCTCACCGGACCCCACGCCGGACGCGGCGAACCCTTCGCCGACGCTCTGCCGGGCATGCCCGACAACCTCTGGCGCGACCGGCGGGGCGGCCCGATCTGGGTGGCCCTCGCCGGACCGCGGGTACCCCCGCTGGACCTGCTGCACCGGACCCCGCCCGCCGTGCGCCGAGCCGCGGCCCGGGTCGCCGTACGCGCCCCGTACCGCCCGACCGGCACGATCGGCGTCCTGGCGCTCGACGACGAGGGCCGGGTCGTCCACCACCTCGCCCGCCGCCACTCCGGCTACCGCATGGTCACCAGCGTCTGCGAGACCGACGGACAGCTGATCCTGGGGAGCATCTGGGAACGCGGTGTGGCGGTGTGCGAGGGTCCCATCGCGAAGTGACCCGGCGCGGGCCGGGCGGTACCCTGTTCACCCACCGTGATCACCCGGCAGTGGGGCCGAACAGGAGACGAACGACCATGACCGCCCCGGAAGCCGAGAGCCTCCGTGTCCGGCCGAGCCCCGCGAGGCGCTCGGCCCGGCGCGCCCAGGTCCCCGTCGTCGCGGTGGTCGCGCTCGGCGGCGCGCTCGGCGCGACGGCCCGTTACGCCCTGACTCTGTGGTGGCCCACGCAGCCCGGGGGCTTCCCCTGGGCGACGTTCGTGACCAATGTCGTGGGATGCGCCGTGATAGGCGTGTTCATGGTGATCATCACGGACGTCTGGGCCGCCCATCGACTGGTGCGGCCCTTCTTCGGCACCGGAGTGCTCGGCGGCTTCACCACCTTCTCGACGTACGCCGTCGACGTCCAGAGGCTTGCCGACAGCGGCCACCCCGCCACGGGGCTGGCCTATCTCGCCGCGACCCTGGTCGCGGCCCTCGCGGCGGTGTGGCTCGCGTCCGCCGCGGCCCGCCGTGTCCTGACCGGGAGGCAGCGATGACCAGGCTCACGGGCCGCGCCCTGCGCGTGACCGTCTACATCGGCGAGAACGACACCTGGCACCACCGGCCGCTCTACGCCGAGATCGTGCACCGCGCCCGCGCGGCCGGTCTTGCGGGCGCCAGCGTCTTCCGCGGCGTCGAGGGCTTCGGCGCCTCGTCCATGATCCACACGTCGCGGCTGCTGTCGCTGAGCGAGGACCTGCCGGTCGCGGTCGTGATCGTGGACACCGAGGAGCGGGTGCGGGCGTTTCTGCCGCAGCTCGACGAACTCGTCGGCGAGGGGCTGGTCACCCTCGATGACTGCGAGGTCATCCGGTACGTCGGCCGTGCGGACAGTCCGGGCAAAACGGACTCGAAGGGTAAGAAGCAGTTGTGAACTGGCTGCTGGTCGTCCTCGGGGCCGTGGTCGGCGCTCCGCTCCGCTATCTCACCGACCGGGCCGTGCAGTCCCGGCACGACTCGGTCTTCCCCTGGGGCACCTTCGTGGTGAATGTCACGGGCTGTCTGATTCTGGGTCTGCTGACCGGCGCGGTCTCGGCGGGCGCCGCGGGTCCGCACCTGCAGCTGCTGCTGGGGACGGGGCTGTGCGGGGCCCTGACGACCTATTCGACCTTCTCCTACGAGACCCTCAGGCTTTCCGAGGCGGGTGCGGGGCTCTACGCTGCCGCCAACGTCGTCGCGAGCGTGGTGGCGGGTCTCGGAGCGGCCTTCGCCGGAGTGTCGATCGCCGGAGTGCTGTGGGCGTAGGCATTTGTCATTCGCCCGCGCGCAGTGAGACTGTCTACAGCACTGTCGACCAACTCCTCAGAACTGGATCCCATGAGCGCCATCTCTGTCGGTCAGGCCGTCGTCCTCGGAGTCGTCGAGGGGGTGACCGAATTCCTTCCCGTGTCCTCCACCGGTCATCTCAAGATCACCGAGGGGCTCATGAACATCCCCGTCGACGACAAGTCCGTCGTCGGTTTCTCGGCGGTCATCCAGGTCGGCGCCATCGCCGCCGTGCTCGTGTACTTCTTCAAGGACATCGTGCGGATCGTCTCCGCCTGGGGCCGCGGTCTGCGCAATCCTCAGGAGCGCTACCACCACGACTACAAGTTCGCCTGGTGGGTGATCTACGCGACCATTCCGATCGTCCTGGTCGGCCTGGCGGCCAAGCCTCTCATCGAGGGTCCGCTCGCCTCGCTCTGGGTGGTCGCGGGCTCCCTGATCGTCGGCAGTGGTGTGATGTGGGCGGCAGACCAGATGGGCCGCCACAAGCGCGGTGAGGACGACACCTCGTTCAAGGACGCGATGCTGGTCGGCTGCTCGCAGATCCTCGCCCTGCTCTTCCCCGGCTTCTCCCGCTCCGGCGCCACCATGTCCACCGCGCTCATCCTGGACCTGGACCGGGTGGCCGCCACCCGGCTGTCCTTCTTCCTCGGCATCCCGGCCCTGACCGGCGCCGGCATCTACGAGCTGAAGGACGCCCTGGGCGCGGGCGTGGGCGCCGCTCCGCTGGTCGTCGGCACGGTCGTCTCCTTCGTCGTCGCCTACGCCTCCATCGCCTGGCTGCTGAAGTTCGTCGCCAAGCACTCCTTCAACGCCTTCGTGCTCTACCGCATCGTCGTCGGCGTGGCGCTGTTCGGCCTGCTCGCGGGCGGTGTCATCGACAGCTGATCCGCGGCCGCCGGATCCGGTCGGCCCCGCGCCCCGGGCGTGAAGTCTGCTTACAGGCTTCACGCCCGTTGTATTTTTCCTTTCGGCTCCCTTGACATCAGCCGTCGCTCACCCGGAACATCTCTCCCGTGAACCTGTCAGACAGCCAGACAGGTGGAGCGGGACCGCGGCGCGTCAGCGCCATGGAAGCGGTCCTCGCCCACCTCCGCGGTGCCATCGAGCGCGGCGACTACGCCATCGGCGACAAGCTCCCCTCCGAGGCGGAGCTCTGCCGCACCCTCGAGGTCTCCCGCCCCGTGCTCCGCGAGGCCCTGCGGGCCCTGCAGACGATGGGCCTGACGGTCTCCAGGACCGGGAAGGGCACCTTCGTGGTGGCGAGCGCCGTCGAAGACCCCACCTTCGGCGATTACGCGGCCAGCGACCTGCTGGAGGTGCGCCGCCACATCGAGGTCCCGGTCGCCGGGTACGCGGCCCTGCGCCGCACCCCCGAGAACCTGGACCACCTGGCCCACCTGCTGGACCGCATGGAGCGGGAGACGGACACCACCGCGTGGGTCGCGATGGACACCCTCTTCCACCTGGCCGTGGCCGAGGCCGCCCAGAACCCGGTGTTCCGCCGGGTCATCGAGGAGATCCGGGACGCACTGGCGCGTCAGTCCACCTTCCTCAACCAGCTGGGCGGCCGCCGCGAGCAGTCCAACCGGGAGCACCGGGCCATCGTCGAGGCGCTGACCGACGGTTCGGAGCTCGACGCGGTGGAGGCCATGTCCCACCACCTCGACCGCGTCGAGACCACCCTGACCGACATCGTGCGCTCCGGGCGCACGGACACCCCCACGAAAGGCGGAGCCGAGGCGTGAGCGAGCAGCACCTCAAAGACGAGACGCGCCCGTCGTCCGGTCATGTCGACGCCGGAGACACCGGCTACAGCAAGTCCCTGAAGTCCCGTCACGTCAACATGATCGCCATCGGCGGGGCCATCGGCACCGGCCTCTTCCTCGGCGCGGGCGGCCGGCTCGCCGACGCGGGACCCTCCCTCTTCATCGCGTACGCGGTCTGCGGCATCTTCGCCTTCCTGGTCGTGCGGGCCCTCGGCGAACTCGTCCTGTACCGGCCCTCCTCCGGCGCCTTCGTGTCGTACGCCCGGGAGTTCCTGGGGGAGAAGGGCGCGTACACGGCGGGCTGGATGTACTTCCTCAACTGGGCCACCACCGGCATCGCCGACATCACCGCGGTGGCCACCTACACCCACTACTGGGGCATGTTCTCCGACATCCCGCAGTGGGTGATCGCGCTGATGGCCCTGGCCGTGGTGCTCACCGTGAATCTGATCTCGGTGAAGATCTTCGGCGAACTGGAGTTCTGGTTCGCCATCGTCAAGGTCGGCGCGCTCGTCGTCTTCATGGCCATCGGCATCTTCCTGCTGGTCACCCGGCACCCCGTCGACGGCGCCACCCCCGGCCCGTCCCTGATCAGCGACAACGGCGGCGTCTTCCCGGGCGGCCTGCTGCCCATGCTGCTGATCATCCAGGGCGTCGTCTTCGCCTACGCCTCCGTCGAGCTGGTCGGCGTCGCGGCCGGTGAGACCGAGAACCCCGAGAAGATCATGCCGAAGGCGATCAACTCGATCATGTGGCGAGTCGGCCTCTTCTACGTCGGCTCGGTCGTCCTCCTCTCGATGCTGCTGCCCTGGAACAAGTACACGGCCGGCGAGAGCCCCTTCGTGACGGTCCTCTCCCACATCGGTGTCCCGGCGGCCGGCGGAGTGATGAACCTGGTCGTCCTGACCGCGGCGATGTCGTCCCTCAACTCCGGCCTCTACTCAACCGGTCGCATCCTGCGGTCGATGGCCGTCAACGGCTCCGCCCCGCGGTTCACGGCGAGGATGAGCCGCAGCCAGGTCCCGTACGGCGGCATCCTGCTCACCAGCGGCATCTGTGTCCTCGGTGTCGGCCTCAACTTCGTGGTCCCCGCCGACGCGTTCGAGATCGTGCTGAACTTCGCGGCGATCGGCATCCTCTCCACCTGGGGCATGATCATGCTCTGTCACCTGCTGTTCTGGCGGAAGACCCAGAACGGCGAGCTGACCCGGCCCGGCTACCGACTGCCGGGTTCCCCCTGGACCGAACTCGTGACGCTGGCCTTCCTCGCCTCCGTCCTGGTCCTCATGTACGCCGACGGCGGCGCCGGACGCACCACCGTGCTGTGCCTGCCGCTGATCGTCGGGGCGCTGGTCGCGGGCTGGTACGCCATCCGCGGCCGCACAGCGCGCAAGTCCGCCGGAACCGGCGCGTGAACCCCGCGCCGGTCCACTCCAACCCACCAGTGATCCGGGCAGTCATGTACAGCAGTTCACCCGCGGACGCACCCCTCGTCCGTGAGCCCCTCCACGCTCCCGTCGCCCACCTGATACGCGGCGGGGTCGTGGAGGGCATCCACTACGGTTCCGTCGTCGTCCTCGGCGCCGACGGCGAGGTGCAGTTCCAGCTCGGCGACATCGAGGCCGCCTTCTACCCGCGCTCGGCCCTCAAGCCCGTCCAGGCCGTGGCCATGCTGCGGGCGGGGCTGCCGCTCGACGGCGACCTGCTCTCGCTGGCGGCCGCGAGCCACTCCGGCGAGGAGTTCCACCTCGCCGGTACCCGGCGGATGCTCGAACTGGCCGGCCTCGCCGAGGACGACCTGCGCAACGTGCCCGACATGCCGTACGACCCCGTCGTCCGGGACGCCTGGGTGCGCGAGTGCCGGCTGCCCTCCCGGCTCGCCCAGAACTGCTCCGGCAAGCACGCGGCGATGCTCTGGACCGCCAAGCTCAACGGCTGGTCCCTGGACGACTACCTCGACCCGGCCCACCCCCTCCAGCAGGCCATCGCCGAGATCGTCGAGGACCTCACCGGCCAGCGCATCGCCCGCGTGACCGTCGACGGCTGCGGCGCCCCGCTGTTCTCCGTCTCCCTGCACGGCCTGGCTCGCGCGCTCGCCCGTATCACCACCGCGCCGCCCGGCACCCCCGAGGCTCGGGTGGCCGACGCGATGCGCGAGCACGCCGAGATGGCCTCCGGTTCCGGCCGGGACGTGGCCGCGCTGATGCGAGCCGTGCCCGGGCTGCTCGCCAAGGACGGCTTCGAGGGCGTCCAGGTCGCGGCACTGCCGGACGGCCGGGCCGTCGCCGTCAAGATCGCCGACGGTGCCAATCGCGCCCGCGTCCCCGTCGCCGCGGCCGCCCTCGCCCGCGCCGGGGTCGACCCCGCGCTCCTCACCGAGTTCGCGGGCGAACCGCTGCTCGGCGGAGGCGATCCGGTCGGCTGCGTACGACCGGTCCGAGCGCTGGATCCGGTCCGGCTGCCGGCCTGCGCGTAGCGCTCCGCCGGAAACGGCAGCCACCTTCTCGACTGCGGGCCGTCCAGGGCCGGTGTCCATGGCCGGTCGTGCAGTACGCCGCGCCCCTTCCGGGGCGCTCGTTCCCACCCCTCAGAAAGAGGCCGCACCACCATGACGACCGTCGCCACCCGAAGCGAACACGACCTGCTCGGCGACCGTGACGTCCCCGCCGACGCGTACTGGGGCGTCCACACCCTGCGCGCGAGGGAGAACTTCCCCATCACCGGCACGCCGATCTCCGTCTATCCGCATCTGATCGACGCCCTGGCCGCGGTCAAGGAGGCCGCCGCCCTCGCCAACGAGGAACTCGGGCTGCTGGAGCCGAAGAAGGCGGCCGCGATCGTCGCCGCCTGCCGCGAGATCCGCGGCGGCGAGCTGCACGACCAGTTCGTCGTGGACGTCATCCAGGGCGGCGCCGGCACCTCGACCAACATGAACGCCAACGAGGTCGTCGCCAACCGGGCGCTGGAACTGCTCGGGCACGAGAAGGGCCAGTACCGGCACCTGCACCCCAACGAGGACGTCAACCTCGGCCAGTCGACGAACGACGTCTACCCGACCGCCGTCAAGATCGCGACCGTCTTCGCGGTCCGCGGACTGCTCAAGGCCATGGCCCTGCTGCAGGACTCCTTCGCCCGCAAGGCCGTCGAGTTCCGGGACGTCCTGAAGATGGGGCGCACCCAGCTCCAGGACGCGGTGCCCATGACGCTCGGGCAGGAGTTCTCGGCGTACGCCGTCATGCTCGACGAGGACCGCAGCCGGCTCGCGGAAGCGGTCGAGCTGATCCATGAGATCAACCTGGGCGCCACCGCGATCGGCACCGGGCTCAACGCCCCCGCCGGATACGCCGAGTCCGCCCGCCGGCACCTCGCCGCCATCACCGGGCTGCCCCTGGTGACCGCCGCCAACCTGGTCGAGGCCACCCAGGACTGCGGCGCCTTCGTCCAGATGTCCGGCGTGCTCAAGCGGATCGCCGTCAAGCTCTCCAAGAGCTGCAACGACCTGCGTCTGCTGTCCTCCGGCCCGCGCGCGGGCCTCGGCGAGATCAACCTGCCCCCGGTGCAGGCCGGTTCGAGCATCATGCCCGGCAAGGTCAACCCGGTCGTTCCCGAGGTCGTCAACCAGGTCGCCTTCGAGGTGATCGGCAACGACGTCGCCATCACCATGGCCGCCGAGGCCGGCCAGCTCCAGCTGAACGCCTTCGAGCCGATCATCCTGCACTCCCTGTCGGAGAGCATCACCCACCTGCAGAGCGCGTGCGTCACGCTCGCCGAGCGCTGTGTGGACGGGATCACCGCCAACACCAAGGCGCTGCGCGCGAGCGTCGAGAACTCCATCGGCCTGGTCACCGCCCTCAACCCGCACATCGGGTACTCGGCGGCCACCGACATCGCCAAGGAGGCCCTCGTCACCGGCCGGGGCGTGGCCGAACTCGTCCTGGAGAAGGGGCTGTTGCCCGCCGAGATTCTTGCGGACCTGCTGCGTCCCGAGATCGTCGCGGGCAGCGGCGCACCCCGCGTCTGACCTGCTGATTCGCACCGGCGACTACGCGCCGGGACCGGCACGGAGGCACAATAGCGATCATGACAACGACGTCGTCCCACACCTTCCTGCCGGTCCTGGAGCGCATCGCCGAGGAGATGGAGCGGACGCCCGGCCGCGGGCGCCCCGCCGACTACATCCCGGTGCTCGCGGCCTGCGACCCAAGCCGTTTCGGCATGGCCGTGGCCGAGCTGGACGGCACGGTCTACGGGGTGGGGGACTGGCGGCAGCCGTTCTCGGCGCAGTCCATCACCAAGGTCTTCACCCTCGCCCTGGACCTGGCCCGAGAAGGTGACGAACTCTGGGAGCACGTGGGCCGCGAGCCCTCCGGCAACCCGTTCAACTCCCTGGTCCAACTGGAGTACGAGAACGGCATCCCGCGCAATCCCTTCATCAACGCGGGCGCCCTGGTGGTCACCGACCGCCTCCAGACCCGTACCGGAGACGCGGCCGGTGAGCTCCTGGCCTTCCTGCGCGCGGAGAGCGGCAACCCCGCCCTGGACTTCGACAAGGAGATCGCCGCCTCCGAGACGGCACACGGCGACCGCAACGCCGCCCTCGCGCACTTCATGGTGTCGTACCGCAACATCGACAACCCGGTGCCGGTCCTCCTCGACCAGTACTTCCGGCAGTGCTCCATCGCCGCTTCCTGCGCCGACCTCGCCCTGGCCACCGGCTTTTTGGCCCGCCACGGCATCCGTGCCGACGGCACCCGGCTGCTCACCCGCAGCCAGGCCAAGCAGGTCAACGCCGTCATGCTCACCTGCGGGACCTACGACGCCGCGGGCGAATTCGCCTACCGGGTCGGCCTGCCCGGCAAGAGCGGTGTCGGCGGCGGAATCATCGCGGTCGTACCGGGCCGGTGCACGCTGTGCGTATGGAGCCCGGGGCTCGACGAGCGCGGCAACTCGGTCGCGGGAGTGGCGGCCCTCGACCGCTTCACGACACTCACCGGACTGTCGGTGTTCTGATCCACGAGCGTTTCCGTTGCGGCGTTCCAGCCGTTTTCCGTCGCCGATCACGCTCCGGTCACGTGCAGGCTGCCCGCCGGAGGGTGGGGCGTCGCCTTCCGGCCATTCGGCGTTGACACGCTTCCCCAGTGTTGGCCATGGCTTTTCCCGTCGATCTCCGCCGCTGCCAGATACTCGGTCTGGCCGGCACCGCCTTCCTCGCGCTGGGGGGTGAGAGCGCCGGCGCCCTGCCCGTCCGGGAACTGCTGGCCCCCGCCTCGGCGCAGGCGGCCCTGGGCCTGGTCGGGGTGTACTTCGGCGTCGTCCTGCTGATCGCGGCCTGGTTGCTGCTCGGCCGTCTCGTCCGCAGCCCCGAGCCGCCGGCCCCGCGTGCGCTGCTGCTCGTCCTGGCCGTCTGGGCGGCCCCGCTGCTGCTCGCACCGCCGCTGTTCAGCCGGGACGTGTACAGCTATCTCGCGCAGGGTGCCATGGTCGACGCGCACATGGACGTGTATGCGCACGGGCCCGCCGTGCTCGGCGGTCCGCTGGCCGACGAGGTCGCCCCCGTGTGGCGCAACACCGGAGCCCCGTACGGCCCCGCGTTCCTGGCCATGGCCTCGGCCCTGTCCGGACTGACCCGCGGCGAACTCCCCGCCGGACTCGTCGGGATGAGGCTCGTCGCCCTGCTCGGGGTGGCCCTGATGGCGGCCGCGCTGCCCCGTCTGGCCCGGCACAGCGGTGCCGACCCGGCCGCGGCCCTGTGGCTGGGCGCCCTCAACCCGCTGGTCCTGCTCCACCTGGTCGCGGGCGCCCACAACGACGCCATCATGCTGGGCCTGCTCGGGGTCGGCCTGGTCGCCGCGCTCGGCCGGTGGCCCGTCCTGGGTGCCGTGCTCGTCACCCTTGCCGCGCTGGTCAAGGCACCCGCCGCGCTCGGCCTGCTGGCGATCGTGGTCGTCCAGGTGCGGGCGGGCCGAAGTCCGGCGCGGGCGATCCTGACGACGAGCGCCGCCGCCGCTGCCACCACGGTTGCCGCCACAGCCGTCGCCGGCACGGGCTACGGCTGGATAGGCGCCCTGGACACCCCCGTGTCCGCGCACAACTGGGCGCTCACCAGCCTGCTCGGCCGGGCCACCGGCGCCCTGCTCGACCACCTCGGCAGCGATCTGGCGCCGCTGGCCATTCCCGTCTGGCACACACTCGGCCTCGTGGTCACCGCCGTCGCCGTCCTGTTCATCTGGCTGCGGCTGCGCCCGCGACCGGTGTACGCGCTCGGGCTGAGCCTGCTGGCGGTGGCCGCCTTCGGTCCGGCGATCCGCCCCTGGTACGCCCTGTGGGGCCTGTTCCTGATCGCGGCCGCCGCGCCGAGTACTACGTCGGTACGGCACCGGGTGGCCGCCCTGGCAGGGGTGCTCGCGCTTGCCGTCCTGCCCAGCGGCGGGCCCGCGGACATCGGCCAACTGGTGCTCGCCGTCTCCGGCGGCGTGCTCGCGGTGGTCGTCCTGTGGCAGGCCCACCAGGCGGCGCAGGCCCCGGCGCTGGGACGTACGGCATGAGAGCGCCCCAGACCGAACGCGGCCGACTGGTCCTGATCGTCGTCCTCGCTGCCGTCGTCACCGTGTTCACGGCGACCGTGCCGCTGCCGCGCGACTGGTTCGACCTGCGGGTCTACTACGGAACGGTGAACACCTGGGTCCACCACGGCGGCCGGATCTACGACTACCTGGTGCCCGGGACGGCCTACGGCTTCACCTATCCACCGTTCGCCGCCCTCGTCATGCTGCCGATGGCCTTCGTGGGACTGCGCACGGCGATCGTCGCCTCCGTGCTGCTCAACCTGGCCGCGCTGGCCTTCGTGCTGCGCATCCTGGCCGGAACCGAGTGGCGACGGTACGGGTGGTACGGCTGGGCGCTGGCCGCCTGCGGGCTCGCGCTGTACGAACCGCTCCGCGACACCTTCAGTTTCGGCCAGGTGAACCTCCTGCTGCTGGCACTCGTGCTGGGCGACGGACTGCTGCTGGCGACCGGCCGCAGCCGCTGGGCAGGTGTCGGGATCGGCCTCGCCGCCGCGATCAAGCTCACGCCCGCCCTCTTCATCGGGCTGCTGCTGCTCGCCCGCCGGTGGCGGGCCGCGGGTCTGGCCACCGGGGTCGCCGTGGCCGCGACCGTGCTCGCGGCCCTGGCCGATCCCGGGGCCTCGCGCTTCTACTGGACCGAGGCGCTGTGGGACACCGGCCGGGTGGGCCGCCTCGACTATGTGTCCAACCAGTCGCTGCAGGGCGTACTGGCCCGGCTGGGCGCTGCGGACCGCCCGTTGTGGGCGACGGCGGTCCTGCTCGTGCTGTGCCTGTGGGCGTGGCGGACGCGCCGGGCCGTCGCCGCGGGGGACTGGACGGCCGCCTTCGCCCTCACCGGTCTCGCCGCCTGTCTGGTCAGCCCGATCACCTGGGTGCACCACCTGGTGTGGCTGCTGCCGTCCTTCGCCGTGCTGGTCCGGGCCGGGCACCCGAGGGTGGCGGGCGCCCTGTACGCGGTGCTGTGCACCAGCGTGGTGTGGCTGTGGTTCGAGGACGCCTCCGGCATCGACGGATTCCTCGGCAGCAACACCTATACGTGGATCACGCTGGGCCTGCTCCTCGGGCTGCCGGCCGGTCAGCCGCGCGCGGACCGGCCGCCCTTGACCCGCAGCGCCAGCGCCAAGGCCCCGGCGCCGAGACCGGCGGCGCCGGCGATGACGCCGGTGCCGGGCCAGTCGGAATCGTCGTCGGGAGCCGAGGACGCGGCCGCCGCCACCGCGCCCGTGGCCGACGAGGACTTCGCCCGCAGCCCGTCCAGCGAGCCCACCGGATCGACCCGCCCGGCGGCCGCGAAACCCCAGTCCAGCAGTGCGCGCGCCTCCTCGTACACGGCGAACCCGCCGCCCTCCTGAGGGTTCATCACCGTCACCACGAGCGTGCGGCCGCCATGGTGGGCGGCGGCGACCAGAGTGTTGCCGGCGTTGCTGGTGTAGCCGTTCTTGACGCCGATCAGACCGGGGTAGCGCGCCACGCCGTCCTCGCCGGTGAGCAGCCGGTTGGTGTTCTCGATGTCGAAGGACCCCGCGCCGTCCGGGAACCGGGCGTCGACGGTGGCGCAGTACCGGGCGAAGTCGGCGTTGTGCAGTCCGGCCCGGCCGAAGACCGCCAGGTCGTAGGCCGAGGACACCTGGCCGGGCGCGTCGTACCCGTCGGGCGAGACGACATGGGTGTCCAGGGCTCCCAGGGCGCGGGCCTTGGCCTGCATGCCGGCGACGGTGCCGCGCACGCCGCCGTTGAGCGAGGCCAGCACGTGCACGGCGTCGTTGCCCGAACTGAGGAAGACCCCGCGCCACAGGTCGGAAACCCGGTACGTCTGTCCCTCGACGACCCCGACCAGGCTGCTGCCCTCGCCGACGTCCGCCAGTTCCTGCTGCCGCACCGTGTGCTGGATGCCGCCGGGCAGGACGGGCAGCACGGTGAGGGCGAACAGCGTCTTCAGGGTGCTGGCGGGCGGCAGCTTGCGGTGCGCGTCGCTCGCGGCCAGCACCTCGCCGGTGCCGACGTCGGCCACCAGCCACGACAGCGCGGAGACCGCCGGGACCTCGGGCACCCCGGGGTGCGCTCTGACCTGTGTGCCGGACCGGTACAGGACCGCCGGCTGCGGTACCGCCGTTCCGGTGCGGGAGGCGGCCGCAGCGGGCGTGAGTGCGAGGACGCCCGCCACGCACAGGGCACAGGCTGACACGGCCACCCGGGATGAGAATCCGATAGTCATATGGTCAACGTAGAAACGGTGCTGCTGTTCAGCGCGCTGCCAGGGCCGGACGGTGTCAGCGACAACCCGGATGCCGCACGGGCCGTACGGCGAGCCCGTGCGCTAGCCCGCCGGCAGCGTCGGCTGGACGCGGCGCAGGAAGGTCGCGTTGTCCGGGGTCCCGCGCATCCGCTCCAGCAGGGTCTCCAGGTTCGCCGGGCCGCCGTCCCGGGACTGCAGGGCCCGGCGCAGGCCCCGTACGGCCGTCAACTCGGCCGGGGAGAGCAGGAGTTCCTCACGGCGGGTGCCGGACGTGCCGAGTTCGACGGCCGGGAACACCCGGCGGGAGGCGAGTTCCCGGTCCAGGCGGAGCTCCATGTTGCCGGTGCTCTTGAGCTCCTCGAAGTAGAAGCCGTCGGCACGCGAGCCCGTGTCCACCAGGGCGGTGGCGAGGATGGTGAGCGAGCCGCCCTCCTCGGCCCGGCGCGCGGCGCCGAAGAACCGCTTGGGGCCGAGCAGCGCCGCCGCGTCGACGCCGCCGCTGAGGGTGCGGCCACCGGAGGCCGCCGCGTTGTTGTGGGCCCGGCACAGCCGGGTGAGGGAGTCGAGGAGGACGACGACGTCCTCGCCGTCCTCGACGAGCCGCTTGGCCCGTTCGATCACGAGTTCCGCGAGCGCGATGTGCTGCTTGGGCGCCCGGTCGAAGGTCGAGGCGTACACCTGGCCGCGCACGGAGCGCCGCATCTCGGTGACCTCCTCGGGACGCTCGTCGAGCAGCACCACCATCAGGTGGCACTCGGGGTGATTGCCGGCGACGGCGGCCGCGATCTGCTGGAGCAGCACGGTCTTGCCGGTCTTCGGCGGGGCCACGACGAGCCCGCGCTGGCCCTTGCCGACGGGCGCGAACAGGTCGGTGACGCGTCCGGCCAGGCCGGAGGCCGGGTGTTCGAGGCGGATCCGCTCGCGAGGGTGCAGGGGAGTGAGGTCCCCAAAGTGCCGGCGGCCGCGCAGTTCCTCGGGCGTACGGCCGTTCACGCGCCCGACCTCGGTGAGCGAGCGTTGCGCTGCGCGGACGCCCTCGACGAGGTCGCCCTTGCGCAGTCCGTGACGGCGGATCAGTGCGGCACCGACCTGGGGGTCGGAGGGTGAGGGCAGGCAGCTCTCGGCGCGCAGGTACCCCTTTCCGCCGGCGTCGATGTCGAGGACACCGGTGACGGTCCGGGGCGTCGCGGGCTGCTGCTGTACAGGGGGCTGTTCGAGTGTGGTGGTCATCGATGGTCCTTTCACGGACGGAAGACTTGAGGAAAGGGGGGAGAGGGCCGCGAGAGGGAGGCGTACGTCCGTGCCTCCGGGCGGCGGGAACAGCACCTCGGACGCGCTCGGACACGCCTGGCCACGAGAGACGCGAGGTGGTGCTGGGAAACCGATGCGCGCCGACCGGAATCGACGGACGGATCGGAGTGATGAAGAAGAACTGGCACCGGCGCCCACAAGGGGGCGTACACAGGTGCTGACCGCAGAGTACCACTCGATGCGGCGGCGCGCCGATCAGTTGTCTCAACGCGCTGTCGGCGCGAGCTATTCCGCGTCGGCCGGATGAGACAGGCGCAAGATCGCGGACGCAGCCGAAGCACTTGCGAACAGGCAGGTGACGGCGTGGCCGTCCTGAGCGTGAGTTGACGTGAATCCCGGTTCGGAAACAGGTCGGGTGCGTTTACGATCGGGCACGTCGCGTCCGGTCGTACGGCCCTCAGGAGAGCACCCGGTGGAGACCTCGCCCTCCCCCCCATAGCCCGAAAGGCATGGGAGGTACCCCCATCACCGCCGCACCGTATGAACCCCGGCGGCGGCTGCCCGCACGCCGACAACGCGCGGTTGCTGGCGCGCGGTGCCGTGGCGCCGGTCGTGCTGCCGGGAGACATCGAGGGGATGGCCGTACTCGGGCACGAGGCGCTCAAGGAGTTCCTTCAGCACCCCGATGTCGCCAAGGACGCACGGCACTTCACCGCACTGCGCGAGGGACGGATCGCCGAGGGCTGGCCGCTCGCGACCTTCGCGACCGTGCGGGGCATGACCACCGCCGACGGCGACGACCACCGCAGGCTGCGGTCGCTGGTGAGCCGGGCCTTCACGCCCCGCCGGGTCGAGGAACTGCGGCCCCGGATCGAGGAGTTGACGGCCTCGCTGCTCGACGACCTTGCGCGGGCCGCGCAGGCGGGTGACGGGGTCGCCGATCTCAGGCGGCACTTCGCGCTGCCGCTGCCGATGGGCGTCATCAGTGAACTCCTCGGCGTCGAAGCGGAGTTCCGGGACCGGCTGCACCATCTGTGCAGCCAGGTCGTGGCCACCGACATCGGCCCTCGCGAGGCCGTCGCCGCCAACCGTGAACTCGTCGGCATCCTGGCCGCCATCGCCGCGGCCAAGGCCGAGCGGCCCGGGGACGACCTCACCAGCGCCCTGATCGCCGCCCGCGATGAGGAGGGCGACCGGCTGGGCCAGGAGGAGCTGATCGGCACCCTGGTGCTGATGATCATCGCCGGGCACGAGACCACGCTGAACCTGATCACCAACGCCGTACGGGCCCTGTGCGGCCACCCCGGTCAGCTCGCCCTCGTCCGGAAGGGGGAGGCGAGCTGGCTGGACGTCGTCGAGGAGACGCTGCGCTGGGACGCTCCCGTCAGCTACTTCCCGTTCCGGTATCCCGTACGGGACCTGACCCTGGAAGGCACCCTCATCCCCCGTGGCACGCCCGTGCTCGCAGGGTACTCCGCCGCAGGGCGCGACCGCGCCGCGCACGGGCCGGACGCCGACCGGTTCGACGTCACCCGCGCCGCCCGCCCGGACGCCGTACGGAACCTCTCGCTCGGGCACGGCGCCCACTACTGTCTGGGCGCGCCGCTGGCCCGGCTGGAGGCCACCGTCGCACTGGAGCGGTTGTTCACCCGCTTCCCCGGCCTGGACCTCGCCGTGCCCGAGGGCGAGCTGACCCGTCACGCCAGTTTCGTCGGCAACAGTGTGCGGACCCTTCCTGTGCGTCTGCGGGGCGCTGCGCTCAGGCCGATCGCGCCTCCGCCTCCTCGGTGATCAGGTGGAACTGCGCGCCCATGGCCTCCGCCAGGGCCTGGGCGCCCGACAGCGGGCGCACCATGACCATGAACTCGTCGATCAGGCCTTCCTCGTTCACATGGATGAAGTCGCAGCCGTTGATCTCCCGGTCGCCGACCCGGGTGGTGAACACCAGCGCGTGGTCGCGGCCGTCGGCGCCGGCGAGCTCACGGTCGTACCGGAAGTCCTCGAAGACCCGCAGGACCCCGCGCAGGATCGCCGCCGTGATGGCCTTGCCGGAGTACGGCTTGAACACGACCGGGCTGGTGAAGACGACGTCCTGCGCCAGCAGCGCCTCGACGGCATCGAGATCGCGGGCCTCGACCGCTTCACGGAACGCTCGCATCGGCTCACCTCATAGTCAATTAGTTGATTAGATGCCGATGAGAATAGGCTGCACCCGTTACCGTGTCCACAGGAACAGCACCGCCCCCCTAGGCTGGCCGAATGTTCAGCCCCGAAGGACCCAGCCTCCGCGAGCTCGCCGTCCAGGCCCTGTCGTCCGTCGAGCGCGGCTACGACCTGCTGGCGCCCAAGTTCGACCACACCCCCTTCCGTACGCCGGACTCGGTGCTGGAATCCGTCGCCGAGGCGCTCACCGGGCTCGGCCCCTTCGCGGACGGGCTCGACCTGTGCTGCGGCACCGGCGCCGGGACGGACGTGCTGGCGCGGGTGTGCCGGGAGAGCGTCACAGGCGTCGACTTCAGTGCCGGGATGCTCGACGTCGCCCGGCGGCAGCCCCGTCCCGAGGAGCCGCGGACCGCCTGGGTGCGCGCGGACGCCCGTGCCCTGCCGTTCGCGTCCGCCTTCGACCTGGTGGTGAGCTTCGGGGCCTTCGGGCACTTCCTGCCGCGCGAGCTGCCGGGGCTGTTCGCCCAGGTCCGCTCGGTACTGCGGCCGGGCGGGCGTTTCGCGTTCCCCGTGCTCGCCCCGCCCCGTCCGTCCCGTCCGGGATTCTGGATCCTGCTCGGCTTCGACACGGTCATGCGGGTGCGCAACGCGGTGTGGCGGCCGCCCTTCGTCATGTACTACCGGGCGCTGCGGTTCGGGAGTGTGCTCGGGGAGCTGGAACGCGCCGGATTCGCGGTGGACCTGTACCCCCTGCCCGAGTTCGGACGGCGCGACGACGGCAGCCCCCGCGCCCGGCTCGTGGTGGCGCGACGGCTGCCGTAGCCTGCGGCGTGCCTGGCGCGGGCGTGGTCAGCCCGCCGCCGGCAGCGTGAACTCGTAGATCAGCGCGTCCTGTTGGGCGTCCACCACCAGGTCGGTGATCTCCAGCGGACGGGCGTACTGGTCGTGCACGCGCCGGGTCACCCGGACCGAGGCGGCGTCGGTGGCGTGGGTGATGGAGTCCCGGTGGTGCAGGGCCAGGCCCGCCCTGCGCATCCAGTCGTAGGCCCGCCGCAACTGCGCGGCGGCCGACCCGTCGGCACGGTCGCGGTACCGGCCCAGCTCCTCCACCTCGGACAGCGCCACCGCCGAGAAGGACGTCACCGCGGCACGCAGGGTGCGGCCGTCGGGCGCGGCGGACTCGTAGCGGTGCACCAGGGTCGGCCGGTGCGGGGCGAGCCCCAGGGCCGCGGCATGCTCCGGCGGCGGTGCCTCCCAGGTCACGGTGGCCCGGTCGACCGCACTCGGGTCCGCGCTCCGGACGCCCACCGGGAAGGCGAGGGACACCGGGTCCTCCACCGGCCGCCCGGCCAGTGTGGCGTGGCTGCCCCGGCGGTCGGTGGCGACCAGACCGTCCCGCCGCAGCACCTCCAGCGCCTGCCTGACGGTCTCCCTGCTGACCCCGAAGTGCTCGGCCAACTGCCGCTCGCCCGGCAGCCGTTCACCCGGCGGTACGGTTCCGTCGCGCAGCTCCGCCAGGAGCTTCGTCGCGATCCGCCAGTACAGGGGCTGGTCGTCGGTCTGCGGGTGGTCGTGAGGGGTGGTGCGGGCCATGCCGCGCCTCCTGTTGGTCACAAGACGTAGCCGTGCGGGCTCATTGCGCGACCACATCTAGCATTGGTCTAAACCATCAGGGAAGAGCAGCCCGGCGGTTCGGCCGAAACCGAACCGCCCGCGGTCCGGGTCAGAGCGCTCGGTACAGGGCGTCGACCAGCGCCATCTTCCGTGGGTCGTCGGCGATATGAGGCCCCATCCGGTTCATCGTGTAGCCCATCGACACCCCGGCGTCCGGGTCGGCAAGACCGCAGGAGCCGCCGAAGCCGTCATGTCCGAAAGCCCGCGGATCGGGTCCGTACGAACCGTTCGGTCCGCTGAGCCACAGGCCGAGCCCGACCTCCGTCTCGTGCTCGAAACCGGCCCCGAGTACGAGGTCGCGACAGCTGCCCTGCCCCTCGCGCACCCGCTCGGTCGCCTCGGCGGACAGGATGCGCCGGCCGCCGTAGGTGCCCCGTCCGGCGAAGACGCCGTACAGCGCGGCCACGGCCCGCGCCGTGCCGTGGCCATTGGCGGCCGGGATCTCGGCCGCCCGCCACGCGGGCGTGTTGGCCTCGGCGGCGCCGGCGAGCGGATTGGTCAGCGCCGCGATCGCGGCCGGCGTCAACTGGCTGAAGATCGCGGCCTGTTCGCTGGAGCTCACGGCCCGCGGATGCACCAGCTCGGCCGCCCGCCCGGACTCCCCCGGCGGCAGGCCGATGGTGAAGTCGATCCCGAGCGGCCCGGTCACCTCCCGCTCCAGGAAGGCCCCGGGACGCAGCCCCGAGACCCGCCGTACGACCTCGCCGACGAGGTGGCCGTAGGTCAGGGCGTGGTACCCGGACACGGTCCCCGGCTCCCACCAGGGCTCCGTCGCCGCGAGCCGCGCGGTCGTCAGCTCCCAGTCGTAGAGCTGCTCCAGCGAGTGCGGTTCCCGCAGGCCGGACAACCCGGCCCGGTGCGACAGCAGATGCCGTACGAGGACCTTCTCCTTTCCTGCGGCGGCGAACTCGGGCCAGTACGCGGCCACCGGCGCGTCCAGGTCGACGAGTCCCCGGTCGGCGAGGATGTGCGCGCACAGCGCCGTCGGTCCCTTCGTCGTCGACCAGATGTTGACCACGGTGTCCCGCTCCCACGCGCGCGTGCGTGCCGCGTCCGCCCAGCCGCCCCACAGGTCGACCACCGTCTCGCCGTCGACCGTCACCGCCACCGCGGCACCCAGTTCGTCCCGGTCCCGGAAGTTCTCCTCGAACGCCAGCCGCACCGCCGCGAAGCGCGCGTCGCAGTGACCGTGAACGTCTGGCTCGTGCTCGGACATGGGCCCTCCGTCGTCGCAGGGGAAGCCCGGGCCGCGCTGCTGCGGTCCGGGCCCCCTGAACGTACCGACTGGTCGGACTGGAGGGAAGGCGTCGGCCGGTCAGAGGAACACCGGCTTCCCCTGCCCGTCGGGCGCCGCTCAGGCGTGCGACCGCAGCCAGCGCATCTGCTCGGCCTGGTGGAAGGGGCCGCCGCCCTCGTGGTCGTTGAAGTCGTACACCTCGATCGCCTTGTCGTCGTGCGCCCAGGCATTGAAGGCGGCGAAGACCGTCGACGGGGGGCACGTCTGGTCCTCCAGCGCCGTCGAGAACAGCGCGGGGCTACGGCCGCGGGACGCGAAGTGGACGCCGTCGAAGTAGGAGAGCGTACGCAGCACGTCGTCGAACCGGCCGCGGTGCGTCTTGAGGTAGAGGGCTATCTCCCGGTACGGGTGACGGTCCGTCAGCGTCGTCGCGCGCGGGTAGTCGCACAGGAACGGCACGTTCGGGGCGACCGCCACCAGGTCGGGGACCAGACCGCCCACCGCGAGGGTGATCCCGCCCCCCTGGCTCGAACCGAGCGCCACCGTGCGCGCCGCGTCCGTCAGGGGGTGCGAGCGGGCCGCCTCGACCGCGCGCACCGCGTCCGTGAACACCCGCCGGTAGTAGTAGTTCTCGGGCGCGTCGATGCCCCGCGTCATGAATCCGGGGTACGCCGGAGCGCCGCCCACCGGGTCGGCGGTGCCGCCCCCGCCGCCCCAGGCGCTGCCCTGGCCGCGGGTGTCCATCACGAAGTGCGCCCGGCCCGTCGACGCCCACAGCAGGTGCTCGTGCGGCAGTCCGCGCCCTCCGCCGTAGCCCACGAACTCCACCACCACGGGCAGCGGCTCCTCGGCCCCGGCGGGCAGGAGCAGCCAGCCCTTGACCGGGTGGCCGCCGAACCCCGCGAACGTCACGTCGTACACCCGCACCGTGGCCAGACCGGCGTCGACCGGTTCGAAGCGGGCGTCCAGGTCGTGCTCGCGTGCCTCCTGGAGCGTCTTGGACCAGAAGGCGTCGAAGTCCTCGGGCTCCGTGGACTCGCTGCGGTACTCACGGAGCTCGTCGAGAGGAAGGTCGAACAGGGCCATCGGCAACCGCCTTTGAGGAGTGATCCTGCGGATGATCACACCGTACGTGGGTGGTCGGAGGAGCCGAAAGGCCCGCGTCTCCCGCGCCGGCGTACACCCCGGTTCCTCCGCCTTGGCTCATACGCCCCGGCTCATGCCGTCCAGCGGGTCCACTCCGGGCCCGTGCGCGCCCACTCGCGTTCCCACTCGGACATCCGGTGGCGGAGCGAGATCCGGCGTATGACGCCGTGGCCGACGAGGGTGACGGCCGCCGCGCCGCCGGCCGCGCACACGCCGACGGAGACGGTGTGCTGCCAGACCGCCACGTCGTTCGGCGGTGGGGCGACACCGCGTCCCCGTGAGTCGAACCACACGTCCACCACATCACCCTGGCGCGTGCCCGCCGGGACCCGCGCCACGGCCGTGCGGGCCGCCGCGCCCGGCTGTTCCCTCCAGCGCACCGTCGCCCGGTAGGGGTGGTGCCGGCCGGTCTGCACCGAGGGGAGCTGCCGGGGCGTGCCGCCGATCACCTCGGCATGGACGCGATGCCGCTCGGCCCGCTGCGCCGCGGCCACCGTCCGGGCCCCCTCGTGGGCCCACAGGCCCACCAGCGCACCGGCCAGGGGCGCACCGACCAGCAGCAGCACGGCGACGGTCAGCGCGGTCCACGCCTCCACGACGTCCGACCGGCGCCGCAGCGGGTTGTACCGCCAGCGCCAGCCGCGAACCCGGGTTCGCATGTCGACCTCCTCGCAGTCACCCATGCGAGCGTCCACACCCAAGTGGTACCCCGTACGGCGCAGTCGGCTCACCTCGCCGGAGGGACCGAGCGTGACAAGGCCGTCCACAGCGACGCTCGACACCCGCTGGCATCCCGGCGTGCCGGTCTGCGGGTCTGCGGGTCTGCGGGTCTGCGGGTCTGCGGGTCTGCGGGTCTGCGGGTCTGCCGGAAACGGTGCGAGGTCAGCCGAAGCGTTCGATGCGGATACGGTCCACGGGCTGGCCCGCCGCCACGAGCAGCCGTGAGGCATGCTCGGCGAACCCGTTGGAGCCGCACACATAGGCCTCCCACCCACCGGGAGGCTGCTCGGCCAGGAGCGGCGCCACATGTGCGGCGGCCATACGTCCCACCGGCGCACCGTCCGGCGCGCTACGGGTGAACACCGGTGTCGTCTCCGCGCCGAGCTCGCGTGCGTAGATCAGCTCCTCGGGGCCGCGCGCGGACACCAGCAGCCGCAGCGGCACGGTGAGGCCGCTCGCGCGGTGGTGCCGCACCATCGACATCAGCGGTACGACTCCGGAACCGGCGCCGATCAGCAGCGCGGGCCGGTCGCCGGGCCAGGCGAAGAAACCGCTCAGCGGGCCGCGCACCTCGACGGTGTCGCCCGGCCTGGCCACCGTGTGGAACCAGCCGGAGACCTCGCCGCCCTCGACATGATCCAGGGTCAGCTCGATGTGCCCGGAGTCGTCGGGTGCCGACGCGATCGAATAGTGGCGCTGCGCCACATAGCCGTCCTCGGCGGTGAGCCGCAGCATCAGATGCTGCCCGGGCAGATGCCCCGCCCAGTGCGGCACCGCGAACCGGAAGGTGGCGGCGTGCGGGGTCTCGCGCCGGATCTCCGTGAGGGTGGCCGGCTGCCACACCGTCGCGGCCTGGCTGCTGACCGCGATGCGCCCCGGCACCGCGAAACGGGTGGGGGGAGTGAAGCTCTCAGTCACCGGAGTACCGCTGCTCCTCCCAGGGGTTGCCGCGCGCGTGGTATCCGTTCTGCTCCCAGAAGCCCGGCGCGTCGTGGTCGAGCAGGGTGAGGCCCGCGATCCACTTGGCGCTCTTCCAGAAGTACAGGTGCGGCACCAGCAGCCGTGCCGGTCCGCCGTGCTCGGCCGCGAGCGGCCTGCCGTCGTACTCCCAGGCGATCCAGGCGCGTCCGTCGGTGAGGTCCGCGAGCGGAAGCCCGGACGTATAGCCGGTGTGCGAATAGGCCACGGCATGTGTGGCGGACCCATGGGGCCGCACCACACTGAGGAATGCGTCCAGCGAGACACCTCCGAACCGCACCCCGAACTTCGACCAGCTCGTCACGCAGTGGATGTCGCCCTCGTACACCGACTCGGGCAGGGCGTGCGCCTCGTCCCAGTCCCAGGTCCGCGGCTTTGCGACCAGTCCGTCCACGCGGAAGGACCAGTCGGCGGGCGCGAGGTCGGGGGTGACCTCGGCGGACAGGACGGGCCAGTCGTCGCCCGCGTCGTACTGGCCGGGTGGCAGCCCGGCGTTGGCGACACGGGGGCGCCCGGTGAAGCCTCGGGTGACGTTCATGCTTCAACCGTACGCTGTCGCCGCCGGTGCTCCGTCCCTGGTCAGCGGCCCGTTCACGGCGGCTGTACGAAGTCTGCACGGGTCCGGGAATAGCCCTCGCGCGTTCGCCCTTGGCGCTGAGTGCCGGGATCGACCGCCCCGGCGGCAGCGTGGGGAGAGTGAGGAAGCAGATGCCCGAGGCGTATGTGTGCACGCGGTACGGCGGACCGGAGACCGAGGCGGCCGGCGGGGGCTTTGGTGCGGCCGAGGCAGTCGCCGCATGAGCGACCCCCGTCTCGTCGGCGGCGCCCCGCACGTCCTCGACAACCCCGCCCTCGCCTCCCTGACCGGCCCGCACGCGCACTTCGCCGAGCGGCGCGGGCGTGTGCTGCGCTACCCGGTCGACGTGTCCCCGTGGCTCGCGCTGCCCGCCGAGCCCGACGCGGACGACTGGGCCGACCTCGCCGCGCTGGCCGGGCCGGGCGCCGAGGTACCGCTGCCAGGCTTCCGGGGGCGTGTCCCCGCCGACTGGGAGATCACCTTCCGGGTGGAGGGCGTACAGCTCGTGGACGACGCAGTGGTCGGCGCGCCACACGCGGAGGCGGTCCGCCTCGGTGCCGCCGACGTGCCCGAGATGCTCGATCTGGTCGAGCGCACCCGGCCCGGACCGTTCCTGCCCCGCACCATCGAACTCGGCACCTACCTGGGCATACGCCGTAGCGGCGCGCTGGTCGCCATGGCGGGGGAGCGGCTCCGTCCGCCCGGCTGGACCGAGATCAGCGGGGTCTGCACCGACCCCGCCTTCCGCGGCGAGGGCCTGGCGACCCGGCTGATCCTCGCCGTCGCGCACGGCATCCGGGAGCGCGGGGAGACGCCGTTCCTGCACACCGGCGCGCGCAACACCCACGCCATCCGGCTCTACGAGTCCCTGGGCTTCCGGCTGCGCCGCCGCACGGCGTTCCTCGCGGCCCGGGCGCCGGAGCGGCTTGCGGACGGCCAGGAAGCCGTACCGGTGTCGTAGGGCGGGCGTCAGCTCAGTCGGGGTCGGCGGCCGGCGCCGGCCCCGCGTTGTACCGCTCCAGATACCCGGCGAACCGGATCAGGTCCTCCTCGGGCCAGTGTGCGAGCCGCTCCCGGAAGGCGGCCCGGCGGCTCTGGGTGACCTGGGCGAGGATCTCCTCGCCTGCCTCCGTCAGATGCAGCACCTGGACGCGATGGTCCTCCGGGTCCGTACGGCGCTCGATCAGCCCGGCCCGCTCCAGTGCGGCCACCTGGCGGCTGACCGTGGACTTGTCCAGGGCGTAGTGCGCGGCCAGGTCGGTGGCCCGGCAGCCGCCGCTCTCCTCCAGGTGCCCGAGCAGGGTGTACGACACCAGCGACAGCTCCGGGTGCATGCGTCCCGCCGAGGCGCGGGCCCGGCGGGCGAAGATCGTCATCTCGCGCTGGATGGTCTCGACGGCCGTCTCCGCTGCTGTCACGGGAATTACCTCCTCCAGTCCTAGTTGTATAGTACAACTTAAATCCTCGGAGCCCCACCACTTGCCCGTCGCCGTGGTCGGCTCCGGGCCCGAGGTGATGGTGTTCGCCGTCCGCACCGTCGCCACCCGGACCGGGGTCGTCGACCGGCTCAAGTCCCGTGACATCACGGGTGCTTATGTGCCGGGCGGCAAGGCGCCCCAGCTCCTGGTCCGCCTCGCCCACCACGACCTCGCCGGTCTGTGGGGGATGGCCTGGCTCTACTCCGCGGGCATCCTCTTCATCTTCATCGGCGTCGGCATGGCTGCCGGCCGGCCTCGCCCTGACCGCGATCGCGGCCGCGTATGAGCAGGCCGGGGCGTCCGCGCCGGCGCTCGCCGTGCCGGGGCCGGCGGCCGCGCGGCGGGCGGTCGTCCCGGACGAGGCCGAGGTGGAGGCCGAAGAGACCGTCGGCGTCTGATCGTTGGGGTAGGGTTGCGGTCGGCCGCGGACCGTCCCGGCCGTGCGCCGCGAGGAGGTGGGACCCATTACCGCTGTGTCAGCTCGGGTGCTCTCTCCTCGACGTATCGCGGGTCACCGGCAGTAGGTGACCACGAGAGCATCCTTCGGCCCCAGGTCTCCGAAAGGCTCTCGGCTCTCATGCCCCCGTATTCCCCTGTCACCGTCGTCTCCGCGCTGCGCGCCGCCGGGTGTGTCTTCGCCGAGGACGAGGCGGAACTGATCCTCGCCACCGCCCGCACGCCGGACGAGCTCGCCGCGATGGTGGACCGGCGCGTCGCCGGACTGCCCCTCGAACACGTCCTCGGCTGGGCCGAGTTCCACGGACTGCGCATCTCGGTGGGACCGGGCGTCTTCGTCCCCCGCCGCCGCACCGAGTTCCTGGTCGACCAGGCCCTCGCCCAGGCCCCGCACGCGTCCGTCGTCGTGGACCTGTGCTGCGGTTCCGGAGCGGTCGGCGCGGCCCTGGCCGCCGCGCTCGGCCGGGTGGAGCTGCACGCCGCCGACGTGGATCCGGCCGCGGTGCGCTGCGCCCGGCGCAATATCGCCGCCTTCGGCGGTCTTGCCCATACGGGCGATCTGTTCGACGCGCTGCCCGGCGACCTGCGTGGCCGGGTCGGCATCCTCGCGGCGAACGTGCCGTACGTCCCCACGGACGAGGTGGACCTCCTGCCGGCGGAGGCCCGCGACCACGAACCCCTCGTCGCCCTCGACGGCGGCGCCGACGGCCTTGGCGTCCTGCGCCGGGTCGCCACCGGGGCACCGCAGTGGCTCGCCCCCGGCGGCTGCGTCCTGGTGGAGACGAGCGAACGCCAGGCGCCGAGCGCCGTCGAGGCGTTCACCCAGGCCGGCCTGAGCGCCCGCCTTGCAGTGTCCGAGGAGCTGTACGCCAACGTGGTGATCGCCGTCCGGCCGTAGGCGCCACCCCGGATCGAGCCGTGTCGGCTCAGGTCGTTGCCCCGCTGCCCGTCGGACTCGGTGACGCGGTGCGGTCCGGGTGGCCCCACCGCGGACCGCCGTGGCCGGGGAAGCCCCAGCGGCCGTCGTGCCGGCCCTCGCCCATGCCCCCGCGGTCGAAGGTGCCCGCGATGGCGACCGCGGCGGTCCTCGTGCCGTTGTCGGAGCGCGTGCCGGCCAGGAACGCCTGGTCGCCCTTCTCCAGCGCGCCGGCGCCCTTGCCGGACGAGCCCTCGCGGTGCACCTTGGCGTCCGAGCCCACCGTCCAGGTCCACTCGGCGCCGTCGTCGCTCTTCACGGTGACCTGGTCGCCGTCCACCTTCTCGACCGTGCCCCGCTGCCAGATCCGTACGACCCACTTCCCGGTGTCCCGGTCCTTGACCGTCGCCTCGCCGTGCACACCGCCCCCGCCGAGGCCGAACCAGCCGAAGCCGGGGCCGTGTCCATGGCCGTCCGGCGCCGCTGACCCGGAAGGGGAGCCTGCGGCAGCGGGTACGACGCCGGCGCCCGGCCCGCCCGAGGAGGCGGCGTAGGCGACGGTGCCGCCGAGGGCCAGAGCCACGACCGTGGCCGCCACGGTCACCGCCCGGACCCGGGCCGACTGCCTCCGCCACCGTGCGCGCAGCGGCAGACCCGGCTCACGGTCCTGTCCCGGTCCGGCGATCACTTCCCATTCCCCGGCCGCCCGCGGCGGATGCGGGGGCATCGGCGGGATCGACTCCGCGGGCCCGTCGTCGGAGCCGTGCCCGTGATCCGGTTCGTGCGTCACTGCTCGCTCCCATCGGCCATGACACGCGGCATCCCGTGCGCATGCCTCCCCGCGATTGTCCGATGACGCCGATAAGGACCTGGTAACGAGTTGCTGTGAATCGGGCGGTCGGGCCGGTTCCCGCGCAGCTCAGGGCAGTTCCTGCGCCCGCGCCATCAGGAGTGCCACGTCGTCGTGGTTGTCGGGGTGGTGCAGGGTGCGCAGCAGCAGGTCGCAGGCCTCCTCCAGGGGCCGGGCCGGGTCGTCGAGGAGGGAGAGGAGGAAGTCGAGGCGTTCGTCCAGCGAGTGGCTGCGCGTCTCGACCAGCCCGTCCGTGTAGAACACCAGCTCGTCGCCGGGGGCGAAGTCGACCGTGGTGGTGGAGAACGGGACCCCGCCCACCCCGAGCGGCACGCCCGTGGGCAGGTCGAGCAGCTCGGGCGGGTGGCCGACGCGGACGCGGGCCGGGGGCAGATGCCCCGCGTTGGCGATGCGGCACTGGCGCAGCCGGGGGTCGTGGACGGCGTACACACAGGTCGCGATGGAGTGGTCCAGGCCCGAGGCGATCTTGTCGAGATGCTCCAGGAGCACCGCGGGATCGAGGCCGAGCGAGGCCAGGGTGGTGGTCGCCGTGCGCAGCCGGCCCATGGTGGCGGCCGCGTTGATACCGCTGCCCATCACGTCGCCCACGACCAGCGCCGTCCTGCCGCCCTCCAGCGGGATGACGTCGAACCAGTCACCGCCGACCTCGGTGGTGGCTCCCGCGGGCTGGTAGCGCGAGGCGACCTCCAGACCGGTCGTCACCGGCGGATGGCCGGGCAGCAGGCTGCGCTGCAGGGTGAGCGCGGTGTTGCGGGCGTTCTGGTACCAGCGCGCGTTGTCGATCTGCACGGCCGCGCGGGCGGCCAGCTCACGGGCGAGCACCAGGTCGTCCTCGCCGAAGGGCGCCGGATTGCGGGTGCGTTTGAGGTCGAGGGCGCCGAGCACCTCGCCGCGCGCGATCAGCGGGACGGCCAGATAGGAGTGGACGCCCGCCCGGCCCAGCAGCACGGCCGACTCGGGGGAGCGGGCGATGCGGGGCAGGTGCTCGTCCTTCACCTGGGGTACCACCACCGGGCGGCCGGTCCGTACGCACTCGGTGATCAGGCGGTCGGGGGCGTACCGGACGAGCTGCCCGGGCGGGTCGGCGGCCTGGAGGGCGTCCTCGCCGTCCTCCGCCCGTACGGCGAGGGCGCGGATCACCGCGGGCTCGGAGGGGCCGAGTGTGCTGCGGCGGCCCTCGACCACCGCGTCGAGCAGGTCGACGGCTGCTACGTCGGCGAGTTCGGGCACGGCGACGTCGGCCAGCTCGCGGGCCGTGCGGTCCAGCTCCAGGGTGGTGCCGATCCGGGTGGAGGCGTCGGCGATGACGGCGAGGCGTCGACGCGCGGTCTCGGCCTCGACCCCGGCCCGGTGCTGCTCGGTGATGTCCACTATGGAGGCCGCGACGCCGAGGACCGTGCCCATGGCGTCCTCCAGCCGGTACAGCGACACCGACCAGGTGTGGTCCTCGTCCGGATCCGCCGGGGTCCGGCCGACGGTGGTCTTGTCGACGAACGGCTCTCCCGTCTCCAGGACCCGGCGGGCCGCCCCTTCCAGGGTGTCGGCGTCCACCAGCGGCAGCACCTCGGGGACCGTCCGTCCTACGTGGTCCCCGGCGGGAACTCCGTTGATCTTCGCCAGTGCCGGGTTGACCGAGACGTACCGCAGCTCGGTGTCCAGTACGGCCAGCCCGATCGGCGACTGGTTCACGATCCGCTCGGACAGCGCCACGTCCTGCTCGAGACGGCGCACCGTCGTCCGGTCGGCCGCGAGACCCAGCGCGTACACATCGCCCTGGTCGTCCAGCAGGCGCATGTTGCGGAACTCCACCAGCCGGGTGCCGCCGTCCTTGATCCGGACGGGGAAGGCACCGGCCCAGCTCTGCCCGGTGCGCATCACGTCGGCGAACAGCTTGCCGACCAGCTGGATGTGCTGCTCGTGCACCATCAAACGGGCGGCGTACTCGCCGAGCGCCTCCTGGGCGGAGTAGCCGAACAGCTCCTCCGCCTGGGGGCTCCACAGCACGATGCGCCCTTCGGCGTCCAGCACCACCGAGGCCACGCCCAGCACGTCGAGCAGGCCGCTCGGCCGCACCGGCCCGCCGCCCTGGGCCACCGGAGCCTCGGCTGCATTCATTCCACGCACCGCCTTCGACGGACCGCACGGCACGCCGCCCCGTGTGCCGACTCCTCTTGTTCTACCGCGCTCACACCGAATCTCCGACGCCGCCGACGAGTGTCTCCACCATCCCTCAACACGACGGCGGGCGTCCGGAGAAGCCGCGAGGACGCGGCCACGCGGGCGTATGACCTGTGCCACGCCGCTGGCGGGCAGGTCCGGCCTGTTCACCCGCCGTTCCGCTGTTGGTCTGTACATGACTAGTAAGCGCCGTCAGACTGTCGGCCGAACGCGCCCCCACCCCCGGAACCGAGGAGCAGTCCCCCATGCCCGCGTCCGCCGCTCGGCAACGTTGTCACAGGGTCCTGACCGGACTCGTCACCCTCGCCACCGCCCTCGTCGTGTCCCTCACCGCACCCGCCGCGCCCGCCTCCGCGGCCGACACCTGGACCGAGGCCGGCTCCGACCGCGCCGACCCGCTCACCGAGAGCCAGGGCCTGACCTCGGTCGAGGTCCCGGCCGGCAGCCCCAACCGGTACACCGGCATCGGCACCATCCCGTCCGGCGTGAGCGGCCGCGGCTGGAACCACGTCGGCGACCCCGACGCCTCCTACGACGGCTACTACGTCGAGCCGTACCAGCGGGACTCCGGCAGCACCAAGATGTTCCGGGTGCAGGCGCCGGGCGGTGCCTGGTCGGAGTACGTCCACACGCTCGGCGCCGGGGAGGCCCTGAACAACTCCTGGGTCGCCATTTCGCCCGACGGCCAGTGGATGCTGGCGGGCGAGTACGGCACGATGAGCCGGTTCCTGGTCTTCCCCACCCCCGGGGCGAACCCCGCCACCTCGCCCTCGGCGAACCTGCCGCAGGTGTCCACGGTCAACCTGGACCATGCCGTGCGCGACGTCCAGGGCTGCGACTTCTCGGGCCCGACGACCCTGCTGTGCTCCTCCGACGACCCCGCCGGCACCCTGTTCGGCATCACCAAGCCCCTCCTGCAGATCGACCTGTCCGGCCGGCCGAACGGCACGGCGGACGTGTCCGGCCATGTCACGGCGCTGCGGCAGCTCCCGCTGCGCAGTTCCTGCTCGGGCACCTTCGAGTCCGAGGGCATCGACTACGACCGCCGCACCGGCACCCTGCGGGTGATCGTGATGTCGCCGGGCTTCTGCGTGCTCACGGACAGCAGGACGTACCGGTTCACCCGCGGCTGAGTCCGCCGGCTGAGTCCGCCGGCGGAGTGCCGCGACGGGTGGTGCGCGCCCGGAAAATGGTGGTTTTCTTGGGGTGTGGCGCGGTTTGCGGGGAAGCCGCGGTACCGCGCCGTCGCCATGAGAGGAGCGATCACGATGGCCCCTGAGCGAACGCACGACGAGTCCGTCTCCGTCGAGATCAGCGGATGCAGCAAGGAAGACGCCCGGATCGTGTTCGACGCGCTGTGCACGTGCTTCGAGTCCGACCGGTGTGCCGAGGACGTGCCGCAGCAGCTCCACGAGACGCGTCCGATGGTGTGGCTCGGCACGTTCGAGGTCACGGACGCGCACGAGTGCACGATTCCCGCACGGCTCTCGTCCACCGTCGAGGCCGACGCGCATGGCGGCTACTGGGCGATCGACCGGCTCCGCACGACCCTGGACTCCCTCTTCACGGTGAGCAACCTGTCCTCCGCCTCGGGCGACCAGGAGAAGGAACTGCACGTCCAGCTCGAAAGCAGGTGACCTGGGCCCGGCCACACCGTGCGCGCAGTCGCGGAGTGGCCGGGCTCACCTCCCTCCGTTTATGCAACTAGTTGCAAAAGGCGGCAGCCGTCCTCTACAACAGAGGCGACGACACCGCGCGCACGGAGGGCCCGATGAGCCGCTACCCGCACCTGCTGAACCCCCTCGACCTGGGATTCACCACCCTGCCCAACCGTGTGCTCATGGGCTCCATGCACGTGGGCCTGGAAGAGGCCGAGCGCGGGTTCGAGCGCATGGCGGAGTTCTACGCCGCCCGCGCGCGCGGGGGAGTGGGACTGATCGTCACCGGCGGCATCGCACCCAACGACGAGGGGCGGCCCTACGAGGGCGGAGCCAAGCTCACCACCGAGGCGGAGGCTGAGCAGCACGCCGCGATCACCGAGGCGGTGCACCGCGAGGGCGGGAAGATCGCGATGCAGATCCTGCACTTCGGTCGGTACGCCTACCACCAGGACCTGGTCGCACCGAGCCCCGTCCAGGCGCCGATCAGCCCCTTCCCGCCGCGCGAGCTCACCGACGCCGACATCGAGCGGACGATCGAGGACTACGCCCGTGCCGCCCGCCTCGCCCGGCAGGCCGGCTACGACGGCGTCGAGATCATGGGCTCCGAGGGCTATCTGATCAACGAGTTCATCGCCGCGCAGACCAACCACCGCACCGACCGCTGGGGCGGGTCGTACGAGAACCGGATGCGGTTCCCCGTCGAGATCGTCAAGCGTGTGCGCGAGGCGGTCGGCGAGGACTTCATCATCATCTACCGGCTGTCCATGCTCGACCTGGTGCCCGGCGGCTCCTCCTTCGACGAGGTGATCACGCTCGCCAAGGCCGTCGAGACGGCCGGGGCGACGATCATCAACACCGGCATCGGCTGGCACGAGGCCCGCATCCCCACCATCGCCACCTCCGTCCCGCGGGGCGCGTACACCTGGGTCACCAAGAAGCTCATGGGCGAGGTGTCCGTGCCGCTGGTGACCACCAACCGCATCAACACCCCTGAAGTCGCCGAGGAGTTGCTCGCCGGCGGGGCCGCGGACATGGTGTCCATGGCGCGCCCGATGCTTGCCGACCCCGACTTCGTCAACAAGGCGGCCGAGGGCCGGCCCGAGGCCATCAACACCTGCATCGGCTGCAACCAGGCCTGCCTCGACCACACCTTCAGCGGCAAGATCACCTCCTGCCTGGTCAACCCGCGCGCCTGCCACGAGACCGAACTCGTCCTCTCCCCGACCCGGCTGCGCAAGCGCGTCGCCGTCGTCGGCGCGGGACCGGCCGGCCTGGCCTGCGCGGTGAGCGCCGCCGAACGCGGCCACGAGGTGACGCTGTTCGACGCCGCGAGCGAGATCGGCGGGCAGCTCAACGTGGCCCGCAAGGTCCCCGGCAAGCAGGAGTTCGACGAGACGCTGCGCTACTTCCGCCACCAGCTCGACGCGCACGCGGTGGACGTACGCCTCGACACCTGGGTCACCTCCGCGGAGCTGACCGACTACGACGAGGTCGTCGTCGCCACCGGCGTCACCCCGCGCACCCCCGACATCCCCGGCATCGACCACCCGCGCGTCCTCGGCTACCTCGACGTGCTGCGCGACGGCGCCCCCGTCGGCGACCGGGTCGCGATCCTCGGTGCCGGCGGCATCGGCTTCGACGTCGCCGAGTACCTCACCGACGGCGGCGACAAGGCGAGCGAGGACCCGGCGACGTACTTCCGCAACTGGGGCGTCGACATGGACTACCAGGCACCCGGCGGCCTCGCGGCGCCGCGGCGGCCCGCCCCGCCGCGCACCGTCCACCTGCTCCAGCGCAAGCCCACCAAGGTCGGCGCCGGCCTCGGCAAGACCACCGGCTGGATCCACCGCACCGAGCTCAAGCACCGCGGTGTCAGCATGGTGCCGGGCGTCCGCTACGACCGGATCGACGACGCGGGTCTGCATGTCACCGTGGGCGAGGAGAGCACGGTCCTGGAGGTCGACACCATCGTCCTGTGCACCGGTCAGGAGCCGCGCCGCGGCCTGTACGAGGAACTGGTCGCCGCCGGACGCAGCGCGCATCTGATCGGCGGCGCCGATGTGGCGGCCGAGCTGGACGCCAAGCGCGCCATCAAGCAGGGCACAGAGCTGGCGGCGGCGCTGTAGCGGTCCGTGCGGCACATCCGCGCGTCCCTAGGATGAGGCCATGTCACTCCCGCACGCGATCCTCACCGCCCTGCTTGAGAAGCCGTCGTCGGGGCTGGAGCTGACCCGCCGGTTCGACCGGTCGATCGGCTACTTCTGGTCGGCGACGCATCAGCAGATCTATCGCGAGCTGGGGAAGCTGGAGGCCGAGGGGTACATCCGCACCCTGCCGGCCGAGCAGCCGGCCCGTGGGCAGAAGAAGAGCTACGAGGTCCTGCCCGCGGGCCGCGCCGAACTGGCCCGCTGGACCGCAGCGTCCCAGGAGCCCAAGCCGCAGCGCGACGTCCTGCTGCTGCGGCTGCGCGCGGCGGCGGTCGTCGGCACGGCGGGCCTCGTGACCGATCTGCGCCGCCATCTCGACCTGCACCGGCGCCAGTTGGCCGAGTACGAGGAGATCGAGCGACGCGACTTCCCGCCCGACCGCGACACCCCGCAGGACCGGCTGCGCCATCTCGTCCTGCGGGCGGGCATCGACCTGGAGACCTTCTGGACGCAGTGGCTCACGCACGCGCTGAAGGAGTTCGACGAACTCCCGGACACGGCCGGGGAACGGCCGGGCGGCGGGGCCGCCGAGTAGGCGAACAGGGTTCGCAGCACTGCTCGAGCCGCCCGCGGACCCCGTGCGGTCAGAGCCGGTACGGCTTCGAGCGGCGGCGCAGGTACCAGCCGGTGGCGATGACGCCGCCTCCCACGAGCGCCGCGCCCACACCGATGGCGACCGGGCCGTAGTCGCGGGCCGCGCCGCCGAGTCCGCCCGCGACACCGCGGGTCGGGGCGGAGGTCGAGGACGTCTTGGCGGTCGACGAGGTGGTCGGGGCATTGGCGGGGGAGACGACGATGGACTGCGTGCCCGCGGTGCCGCCGTTCGAGCAGACGACCACGACGGTGTACGTCCCGGGGGTGATGCCCGACCAGGCGGCCGACTGGCTGACGGTCGTGCCCGCGAGCGCCGCCTGGCGGCCCTGCGCGAAGTTCGCCTGATTGCTGCCCAGCAGGGACGCGTTGCCCCAGCTGCCGTTGATCTGGGTGCAGGCGCTGGTGACGACCGACACGGTCGACCCGATGGTGCTCACGGAGATCCCCGAGGCCGCGGCGGTCGGCCCGGCGAGCGTGGTCGAAAGGGCGGCGGCGGCCGCCAGGGTCAGGCCGGAGCGGAGGAGAAGTCGAGTAGTGCGCATTGGGCTGCCCTCCGGCGGCACGGTTGGCGGAACGTCCCATGCGCCGCCGAGGGTCGGGAAACGCCCGTGCTGCCTCGTCAGTAGCCAATGCGCCCCCGGCCTGTCCCGCATGCGGACCGCCCCCGACCGGGTGACGGATGCCTCCGTCCGGGGGCGGGCACAGTGGCCGTGGACGCCGGGGGAGAGCCTCCCGCCGTCAGGACCCGCCGCCGCGCGCCCCCGTCGTCACCGTCCGCTCCGCGGAGAACCCGCCCCATGTGCCGTCCGGCAGCCGCGCACGGATCCGCACCCGGTGGACGGCTCCGGCGTCCTGCCCCGCGTAGAAGCTGTACGTCGCCCGGCCACGTGGTGGTGTACCGCCCCAGACCAGGGACGTCGCCGGGCTGCCGTCGAGTTGGATCTGGTACTCCGTGATCACCCCGTCCGTGCGGGGCGGGAGCCAGGACAGGTCGATGTAGTACGCGCCGTCGGCGCGGTGGGTCGTCGCACCGAATCCGGTGGGTGCCGTGTTCCGGCCGTCGTCGGTGCCCGGTGTGGTGAGCCGGACCGGGGCGCTCGCCGGGGAGAGGTTGTCGGCGGCGTCGCGGGCGCGGACGGTGAAGGTGTAGCGGGTCGCGGGGCGCAGCCCGGTGACGACCGTCGCGGTCTGGCCGCCGCCGACGCTGTGGATCCTCGTCGTGCCCTGGTAGACGTCGTACGAGACCACCGCCCGGTCGTCCGCCGACGCCGCCCAGGACAGCTGGACCGCCCGGGCGGCGACCGTGCGGCCCGCCGCATTGCGCGGGCGGGTCGGCGGTGAGTGGTCCGCCGTGACGACGGCCGGGGTCCTCGCCCGGACCTCCCGGCTGCTCGGCCCGAGGCGCCCGTCCTTGTCCCGGGCCCGCACGGTGAAGACATACACGGTGGACGGCCTGAGCCTGATGACGTCCACCATGTGTTCCGAACCGGGCACTTCCCGGACCTTTGTGGTGCCGCGATATACCTCGTACGCACGGATGCCGGGGCCGTCGGTCACCGCGTTCCACATGACGTGGACGCTGGTCGCACTTCCGGCCGTGGCGGTGACGCCCGTCGGCGCGCCGGGCATCCGCCCGCTCTCACCGTCGGCCGCGCCGCCCCATCCACAGGACGCGACCAGCAGCAGGACGCCGGCGGCCACGAATGGCGGAACGTCAACGCGTCGCACCGCTCTGCCTCCCAAAGGACGGCATGATGACTGTGACAGCAAAGGTCCGGACCAATATGACCCCGTCGATGCGATCGCAGCAAGAGGGCGGCCGCATTGGTGACGACCCGGGAAAGTTACGTATGCTGAGGTTCCTCTCGGCTGAACTCCCCCAGAGGACAGGGGAGTTCATGCCTGTGGCGCGGAACGCTGTCGTCGCTGATCCCGCGCCGACGCGGGTGGCCGGGGTGGCCTGGGCCGACATCGGCTCAGCTCCCCGGCCCCTGCCGTTCATTGACGGGACGTCAGATCCTTTGGAGCCGGATCGGGCCGGGTGGCCGTCAACGTCCCCAGGAGAGGTTCCCGCATCGTGCGTGTCCAGTCGCTGACGCTGGCCGCGGCCGGCGCCCTCCTGCTCGTCCCGGCGACGCTTCCCGCCTCCGCCGGCCCACGCCGGGAGCCGGCGGTGCGCGGCGAGGGCCGGGTCCGCGCCGTCGACCTGCTGGCCCGGGTCCGGCACTGCACTCCCGTCTCGCGCGGCCGCTACCGCACCGACGAGGGGGCGTCCGCCACCGTCCGGGTCTGCGGCACCCGCGGTGCCGTGTTCTGGAAGGCCGACATGGACATCGACTGCGACGGGCGGACCACCGCCCGCTGCAACCGCCGCACCGATCCGATGTTCTTCGCGGCCACCGCCTTCCAGCAGTCCGACGGCCGCCATCTGAACGCCGAACGCCTGCCGTACATCGTGGTCCCGGCCCCGAGCGGTGTCTGGGACTTCCGTGCGCACGGCGTCCGCGGCGGTGCCGTCGTCGCCGTCGTCTACCGGGGCCGGGTCCAGTACGCCGTCGTCGGGGACACCGGCCCGCGCGGCATCATCGGCGAGGCCTCCTACGCCACGGCCCGGGGCCTCGGCATCAGCCCCGACCCGCGCCGGGGCGGGGTTGCCTCGGGCGTCACCTACATCGTGTTCAAGGGCTCCCGGGTCAGGCCCATCGAAAGTCATGCGGCGGCCGTGGCGACCGGTCAACGGCTGGCCGGCCGGTTCGTGCGGGGCGGCTGAACCACCCCGGTCGCCCCGGCCCGGCGGACCTGTGTCGTCGGACGGCCGCCCGGCCGTTGTCCACGGGCAGGAGCACGCCGTCGACGGTGCCCGCCGGCATCACACCTTCCGGTAGCTGTACGCCTCCGTGGCCGCCGCCTGAACCGCGTCGAGGCCGGCCCCGGTGGCCGCCGTGACGACCGCGGCCACCGCGCCCTCCACGAACGGGGCGTCCACCAGACGTGTGCCGTCGGGCAGTTCGCCGCCCTCCGCGATCAGTGCCTTCACGGTGAGCACCGCGCTGCCCAGATCGGTGAGCACGGCGATGCCGGCGCCCCGGTCGACCGCGGCGGCCGCGGCGGAGATCAGCTCGGCGCTGGTACCCAGGCCGCCGCCCTCGGTGCCGCCCGCCGTCGCGACGGGCACCGCCGCGGCGCCGCCCGCCAGGCCCTTCGCCAGTTCGGCGACGGACGAGGCCACTTCGGCGCTGTGCGACACCAGCACGATCCCGACCAGCTTCTCGTCACTCACCTGCGGCCTCCGCGAGCGCGGCGATGAGCAGCGCCGAGCTGGTGGCTCCCGGGTCCTGGTGTCCGATGCTGCGCTCGCCGAGATAGCTCGCCCGGCCCTTGCGGGCCTGCAGCGGGATCGTCGCCACGGCCCCCTCCTCGGCCGCGGCCCGCGCCGCGGTGAAACCGTCGCCGAGCGCGTCGACGGCCGGCACCAGGGCGTCGATCATGGTCTTGTCGCCCGGTGCGGCGCCCCCGAGGGCCATGACCCCGTCCACGCCCGCCCGCAGCGCCTCGGCCAGCTGCCCGGCACTGACCTCGGAATCATCCCCGAGCGCCTTGCCCGTACGCCGCAGCAGCGTGCCGTACAGGGGCCCGGACGCGCCGCCCACCGTCGAGATCAGCACGCGTCCGGCGAGGGTCAGCACGGCACCCGGTGTGTCCGGCGCCTCCTTCTCCAGCGACGCCTTCACGGCGGTGAACCCGCGCTGAAGATTGCTGCCGTGGTCGGCGTCCCCGATGGGCGAGTCGAGAGCGGTGAGCCGTTCCGCCTCGCGGTCGACGGACGCGGCGGTCGCGACCATCCAACGGCGGAAGAAGTCGGCGTCGAGCACTGGATCTCCTTGCGTGGTAGGAACGTTGGTCGCTGCTGCCGCCGTGTCACATGCCCCAGCGCAGGGCCGGGGTCTTCACCGGCGCGTCCCACAGCCGCAGCAGTTCCTCGTCGACCTGGCACAGGGTGACCGAGGCGCCCGCCATGTCCAGGGAGGTCACGTAGTTGCCGACGAGCGTGCGGGCGACGGTGACGCCGCGCTCGCCGAGCACCCGCTGCACCTCGGCGTTGAAGCCGTACAGCTCCAGCAGCGGGGTCGCGCCCATGCCGTTGACCAGGACGAGGACGGGGTTGCGCGGGGGCATGTCCTCCAGGATCGCGTTCAGCGCGAAGTCGGCGATCTCTCCGGAGGTCATCATCGCCCGCCGTTCCCGGCCCGGCTCGCCGTGGATGCCGATGCCCAACTCCAGCTCGCCGGGCGGCAGATCGAAGGTGGGGGTGCCCTTCGCCGGGGTGGTGCAGGCGCTGAGGGCGACACCGAAGCTGCGGGAGTTCTCGTTGACCTGGCGCCCGATGGCCTCCACCCGCTCCAGCGGCTGTCCCTCGGCCGCGGCGGCGCCCGCGATCTTCTCGACGAACAGCGTCGCACCGGTGCCGCGGCGTCCGGCCGTGTAGAGGCTGTCGGTGACCGCCACGTCGTCGTTGACGAGCACCTTGGCGACCTGGATCCCCTCGTCCTCGGCAAGCTCGGCCGCCATGTCGAAGTTGAGCACGTCGCCGGTGTAGTTCTTCACGACGAACACCACGCCGGCCCCGCTGTCCACGGCCGCCGCCGCACGCGCCATCTGGTCCGGCACGGGGGATGTGAACACCTCGCCCGGACATGCGGCCGACAGCATGCCGTGGCCCACGAACCCGCCGTGCAGCGGCTCGTGCCCGGAGCCGCCGCCCGAGACGAGTCCCACCTGCCCGGCCACGGGGGCGTCCCGTCGTACGATCACCCGGTTCTCGACGTCGACGGTCAGATCGGGATGTGCGGCCGCGATTCCCCGCAGCGCGTCCGCCACCACGGTTTCCGGAACGTTGATGAGCATCTTCATCGGTACCTCCTGGTGGGCCCGGCAGGTCGGACTCCGGCCCGTGTTCTCCCAGGACCGATGCCGACCTGTTGCCTACTCTCGGAAGTATCGACCTTGTGCGGGTGATCGTCACCCGCCCTGGCGCGCCAGGACGCTCTTGAGGCTGAACCACGTCGTCTTGCCCTCGTCCGTCGGGCGCACGCCCCAGTCGTCGGCGAGGGCCCGTACGAGGAGGAGTCCCCGGCCCGACTCCGCGTCCTCGGCCGCCGTGCGGGGCTGGGGCAGCTGAGGACTGCGATCACCGATCTCGACCGTCAGTTCGATGTCGGTCCGGCAGATGTGCAGTCCGATCGGCCCCTGGGCGTGCTGTACGGCATTGGTGAGCACCTCGGACAGCAGGAGGCACGCGTCGTCCGCCCGGTCCGTGAGGTCCCACTCGACGAGCACGCGGCCGAGGAAGTCCCGGCCCGCCGACACGGACTGCGGCAGGGCGGGCAGGTCGGTGGTGGCCGTGGCCAGCGGGGCCGCCGGCAGCTGTGTCAACAGCAGGGTGACGTCGTCGTGGCCGTCGGCGTCGGGCAGCAGGGTCGCCAGTACGTGGTCGGCGACGACCTCGAGGTCGGGGGAGCCGGTCGCGAGCTTGTCCAGCGTGTTGATCAGCTCGGTGAGCTGGTCCTCGATGTCACCACCGGGAGTCTCGATCAGACCGTCCGTGTAGAGCACGAGGGTGGCACCGCGCGCGAGCGTCGTACAGCACTGCTCGTAGACGACGCCGCCCACGCCGAGGGGCGCGTTCACCGGCGCGGGGAGCGTCTGTACGCCCTCGACCGGGACGGTGACCAGGACGGGCAGATGGCCCGCGGAGCAGACGGTCACCTCCCCGGTGTCGGCGGCGATGACCAGATAGCAGCAGGTGACCAGCTGGTCGGGGACGCCCAGGTCGGCGACGACGGTGTCGAGGGCCTGCATGAGCTGACGGGGCTGCATCCCGGTCTTGGCCAGCGCGTGCGCGGCGGACCGGAGCTGACCCATGACCGCGGCGGCCTCCAGGCCGCGGCCCATCACATCGCCGATCAGCACGCCGACCCGGCCGGCCCCCAGCGGGATCAGGTCGAACCAGTCCCCGCCCACGCCGGCGCCCTGGGTGGCGGGCAGATAGCGGCTCGCGGTGGCAAGGCCGGGTATGGCGGGCGGGGTGCCCATGAGGCTGCGCTGCAGGGTCAGGGCGATGTGCCGCTGCTGCTCGTACAGCTCCGTCAGTTCCGCCTCGGCGCGCTTGCGGTCGCTGATGTCCCGGACGATGGCGCACGCCCCGATCACCGTGCCGTCCGGGGCCCGGGTGGGCCACAGGGTCACGTCGACGTCCAGCATCGCGTTCGAACGGGTGAGGCGCAGGGTCTCGAAGTGCTCGACCTTCTCGCCCCGGCGCAGCCCCTCCAGGAGCTGACTGATCTCGTCCCCCCGGTCGGGCGGGGCGAGCATCGACACATGCCGCCCGACCGCCTCCGCCGCGGTATAGCCGTACAGCCGCTGGGCGGCGGCGTTCCAGTACGTGATCCGGCCGTCCAGGGTCTTGGCGAGGATCGCGTCCTGGGAGGACTCGACCAGCGCGGCGAGTTCGTTGATGCGTTCCTCGGCGGCCTTGCGTTCGCTGACGTCGCGGACGGCGGCGGAGACGAGGAGGCCGTCGGCGGTTTCGAGGGGGCTGAGGCTGATCTCGACGGGGAACTCGGTGCCGTCCTTGCGCAGGCCGTAGAGGTCGAGCCCGGCGCCCATGGGGCGTACCTGCTGGTTGTGGGCGTAGTTGTTGCGGTGTTCGGTGTGGTGGGCGTGGAAGCGGCCGGGGACGAGGAGTTCGACGGGGCGGTCGAGGAGTTCTTCGCGCCGGTAGCCGAAGAGCGCTTCGGTCTGTGCGTTGACGAGTTTGATCGTCCCGGTGTCGTCGACGATCACCATCGCGTCCGGAGCCGCCTCCAGCAGTCCGCGGAAACGTTCCTCGGCGGCCTTGCGTTCGCTGACGTCGCGGACGGCGGCGGAGACGAGGAGGCCGTCGGTGGTTTCGAGGGGGCTGAGGCTGATCTCGACGGGGAACTCGGTGCCGTCCTTGCGCAGGCCGTAGAGGTCGAGCCCGGCGCCCATGGGGCGTACCTGCTGGTTGTGGGCGTAGTTGTTGCGGTGTTCGGTGTGGTGGGCGTGGAAGCGGCCGGGGACGAGGAGTTCGACGGGGCGGTCGAGGAGTTCTTCGCGCCGGTAGCCGAAGAGCGCTTCGGTCTGTGCGTTGACGAGTTTGATCGTCCCGGTGTCGTCGACGATCACCATCGCGTCCGGAGCCGCCTCCAGTAACCCGCGGAAGCGCTCCTCCGCCGCGCGCGGGCCGCTCGCCGCCTCGCCCGTGCCGCACCGGCACCCCTCCTCGACCACGTCGGTGCAACCGGGCGGCGCCACTTCGGCCAAGTCGCTCATGTCCATCCTCGATCCGCGGCTCACGATGAGAGGGGCCATCTCAGCGCAACTCGGGCGCATCCGCACCGACATGTCGTCAAGTGGCCGCAGCACGCCCGAACCTGCCCACCTGCGATGCCGTCCATGACAGCTCCGCCGCCAATGGGGCGCCGTCTACGGGACCGGGCGGGCGGAGGACCGGCCCGGGTCCTTCTCCGGCCTGGTGGGGACGGATGGCCCTCGTATCCGCTACCGGCCGTGGCGAGGATGGAGTGAGTCAGTACCGCTGCACCAGGCGAGGGACGGGACGGCTGATGTACCCCAACGACGGATTCCGCGAGCTGGGCCGGGAGGAGTGCCTGCGGCTGCTGGCGAAGGCGCCCGTAGGCCGCATCGTGCACACCCGACGGGCCCTGCCCGCCGTGCTTCCGGTGAACTTCGCCCTGGACGCGGACGGCGCGGTCGTGCTGCGGACCTCCGCGGCGTCGGAGCTGGTGCGGGCGATCGAGGGGACCGTGGTCGCGTTCGAGGCCGACGAGGTCGACGCGGTGGCGCAGTCCGGCTGGAGCGTGGTCGTCACCGGCCCGGCCACGGTGGTCACCGACGCGGCGGAGCACGAGCGGCTGATGCGCGGCGGGCCGCGCTCCTGGGTGCCCGCGCCGCGGGAGGTCTTCGTCCGTATCGAGCCGGAGCTGGTCACCGGCCGGGAGCTGGTCGGCGGCCGCACCCTCTACGGAGTGGACCTGCCCCGTACCGGCTAACTCGCCCTCATGCATCCTCCGGCCCCTCGTCGGGGACGAGCCGGATGCCCGTGACCAGGTCGGGGCGGATGCGGACCGCGTAGTCCATGGCCTGTTCCACCCAGGGGCGCAGCAGCGCCCGGTAGCGGATCAGCTCCTCCGGGTCGGTCACCAGCTGCGCGTAGCCCGTGACCACGACGCTCCAGCCGAGGTGGGTGTCCAGGTCGATGGCGTCGGCCTCGTAGGCGACGACGACCCCCGTGCCCTCGCCCTGCCGGGCGTGCGAGGTCAGGGCCGCTCCCTCATGGGTGCGGATGACGATGTCGCCGTCGGTCAGAACGTGGTTGACCGGGCGGACGGTCGGCAGCGCGTGCCGGGTGAACACGACCCTCCCCAGCGAGACACTGCCCAGCAGGCGCAGTGCCTCGGCACGGCCGATCTCGACGCTCCGGTGCGGCCTTCCGGCCGCCGACGGGGCGTGGTCGGCGGGAAGTACGGGGCTGGGTCGGGATGTGTCACTCACGTCTCTGCGTCTCCGGAAGCCACGGGCGGGCCCTGCCAGGTCATTGCAGCCGGACGGGCGGCCGTCGCGCTAGGGCCGTTCGGCCTCGGGATGATCCGAACGACACCCCCTGGGTGCGCCGTACGGCACCCGCGCCCGCCGGCCGACCGGGCGCATACGGGCGGAGCGACACCGCGGGGGATCGGTGCCGCTCCTGATCCCACTGTGCCTCGGTCCGCGCTCGAACGGGAGAGCCGATCGGTCCGCGGGAAGGGCCGAACGGCCCACGCAAGATCGGGAACCGCACTACCGGGGACCTGCCGGAACCGGTGCAGGCCGCGGTCGTCGGCCATTACCGTGGCACCTGACCGGACCGGACCATGTTCATGAGCAGAGGGGACCGGGAGGAGTGCAGGTGGGAAGCCCCGAGGAGGCGCGGATACGGCTGCCGCAGCTGAGGCTGGACGAGTTGCTGGAGGAGCTGCAGGCGCGTCTGGACGCGGCCCGCGGCACGCGCGACCGGGTGCACAGCCTGCTGGAGGCGGTCCTCTCGGTCGGCCGGGAACTGGACCTGGAACAGGCACTGAAGAGCATCGTCGAGGCCGCCGCGGCCCTGGTCGACGCCGAGTACGCGGCGCTCGGGGTGATCGGGCCCGACGGCAGGCGGCTGTCGGCCTTCTACACCGTCGGGGTCACCGAGGAGCAGATCGCGAGCATCGGCCCGTATCCGGAGGGCCACGGCATCCTGGGTGAGCTGATCCGCCACCCGGAGCCGCTGTGCCTGGCGAAGCTCTCGGAGCACCCGGCGTCGTACGGCTTCCCGCCCCACCACCCGGCGATGAACACCTTCCTCGGCGTCCCGATCCGCGTGCGCGACGAGGTCTTCGGCAATCTGTATCTGACCGAGAAGCGGGGCGGCGGCCAGTTCGACGAGGAGGACGTCTCGGTCACCCAGACCCTGGCCGTGGCGGCCGGTGTCGCGATCGACAACGCGCGGCTGTACGCGGAGTCCCGGTTGCGCGAGCGCTGGCTGCGGGCCAACGCGGAGATCACCAACAGCCTGATGTCCGGGGCCGGTCAGGCCGAGGCGCTCGCCCTGATCGCCGAACGCGCCAGGGAGATCACCGGCGCGGCCCTGGCCGTGGTCGCGACGCCCATGGCGGACACCGACTCGCTCGGCGTGGAACTGGCCCTCGGCCGGCAGGCGGAGGCCCTGCGGGGGCTGGTGCTGCCGCAGGACGGCACCCTGATGGGCGAGGCGGTCACCGGCGCCGCCGCCGTCACCAGCGAGGACGTCACCCACGACGCACGCGTCTCGGCCGGCCCGCTGCGGTTCACCGGGCTCGGCCCGGCCGTGGCGGTCCCCATCGGCACCGGCGAGGGCGGCGTCCGCGGCGTGGTCATGCTGGTCAGGGAGACCGGGCGGACCCTGTTCACGGGCAAGGAGACCGAGCCTCTGCAGGTCTTCGCCGCGCAGGCGGCGATCGCCATGGAGCTGGCGGAGCGCCGCCGGGACGCGGAGACGATCGCGGTGCTCAAGGACCGGGACCGGATCGCCCGGGACCTGCACGACCTGGCCATCCAGCGGCTGTTCGCGACCGGCATGACGCTGCAGAGCGCGGGCCGTTTCATCGAGCACGCGGGAGCCAACGAGCGGGTGCTGCGGGCCGTGGACGACCTGGACGAGACCATCAAGATCATCAGGTCGACGATCTTCGGCCTCCAGGCACGCGAGGGCACCGCGGGGACCGGTCTGCGGGCCCGTGTCGTAGGGGTGGTGGGCGAGGCGACGCCCGTGCTGGGATTCGCCCCCAGCGTGCGGATGGAGGGCCTGGTGGACACCGACGTGCCGCGGGAGACCGCCGACCACGCGGTCGCCGTCCTCTCCGAGGCCCTGACCAACATCGCCCGGCACGCCCGTGCCGACCGCGCCGATGTGATCCTGAAGACCGACGGACGCGAGCTGTGCCTGACGGTCACCGACAACGGCGTGGGCATCCCGCCCGAGGGCAGGCGCAGCGGGCTGCGCAACATGCAGGAGCGGGCGCAGCAGCTCGGCGGCCGTCTGGAGTTGCGCAGCCCCGAGGACGGAGGTACCACGCTGGTGTGGCAGGTGCCGGTGGCCGGGCAGGAGGGCCACGACACCCCCGACCAGGAGGCGTAGCCGCCGGGCGGCCGACCGGTCGGGACCGTTCGGACTATGCGCTCGGCGGACTTCTGCTCCAAGCTGAAGATGAAGATGTCGTACGCGGGCACCTGAGCACCCTGGAGGTCGCCATGCACGACACTTGGTACGTCGTCGGCGCGCCTGCCGTGCCCGGCGGCGTCGTGACGGCGGCCGGTCCCTTCCGTGAGACCCCAGACATCGGACCGAACCGCCGCCGGGACCTCGACCCCGACCTTCCGGACACCGAAGGAGCCCGGCCCGTCTGACACACCGAGGACGGCCGGAGCGCGGGAAGGAGGCGACGGCCGATGGCGAGGACACGTCGCAGGAAAGCGACCGGGGTGTGGTTCCGGCGCTGGCGCTGGAGGTGGCGGAGCAATCCGCTCCACCGCCGCAGCGACACCGTCGAGGCCTGGGTCGTGCTCGCCACCTGGATCCTCGCCCTCCTGGGCGCGGTGTTCGCGGGCGTGGCGGCCGCGATGGTGGTGGACGGCAACCTCAGCGCACGCCGCGCGCAGGTCCACGCCGTCTCGGCCGAGCTGACCGAGAACTCGGCCAACGCCGCACCCGCGGCCGGCGGATACGACGACAGCAGGGTGTGGGCGACGGTGCGCTGGAAGGCGGCGGACGGCTCCGTGCACACCGACCGGGCGAAGGTCGCCCCGGGCGTCGCCGCCGGCTCCCGGGTCACCATGTGGACGGACGGTACGGGCCGGCTCGTCTCCAAGCCCCTCGACGCCACGGAGTCGTGGCTCCAGGCGGCCGTCACCGGTGCGCTCGTGGCACCGGCCGTCGGGTTCGCGGTGTGGGGCGGCGGCCGGCTGGTGTGCGGACATCTCCTGCGGCGACGCCTCGCGGAGTGGGACGAGGAGTGGAAGCGGATCGGTCCGCAGTGGCGGAACCTCAGCGGGGGGCGGGGCTGACCCTGTCGACACGCCGTCCTGACCGACCCCGGACAGGCACAACCCGTTGCCCTCGGGGTCGGCCAGGACGGTGTGTCGACAGGGCGCACGAAGAACCGACGCGCCGAGCCCGGTCAGCCGGTCGGTCTCGGCCGCGACGTCCGTGGTGCGCACGTCCGGATGCACCCGGTTCCTCACCCGCTGCGCCCCGGTCACGAGCCGGACCCACAGGCGCGGGCCCGGCCCCGACGGCTCCACGAGCACGGTCGGGTCGTCCTCGGAGCCACCGATGCCGAGGGAGCGCGGCCGGTTCGGTTCGGCCTCGTCGCACGGGGCCACGGCGCAGCCGTCGAGGGCGGCCGCCCGGAAGCGGGCCGTGGCGGTGAGACGGGCGGGGCCGAGGACGATGTCGTGAAGGCGGGCCATGGCGCCCGGGTCTGCCGTGCGCGGGCGAGGAGGCGCGAGGCTGTGGACCTGGCGACGGTGCCGTGGATCGAGCGGGCGGAGGCAGCGGCGCCGAAGCGGCACAGAGGCGCGGAGCCGGTAACCTCCGGCCGCGCGGCGGCGGGGGAGTCGATGCGCGGCGTCGGCGACACGCGGCCACGCCTGCGGACAGCCGGACGAGGTGCTCGCCCCTCTTCGTGGCAGGCTCCGCCGCACAGGCCGTAGGCTCCGGGAGTATGCGGATCTCCGTCTCCTCCGACATGGACGAACCCGTCGCCCGGCAGCTGGTCGGGGAATTGCGTCGGCGCGGCCACGAGGTGCGTACGTACGGCGCGCTGGAGCCGGGGGCGGATCCGCAGTGGGCGGTCTGTTCCGAGGCGGCGGCCCGTGACGTGGCGGCGGGGAGGGCGGATCAGGCCGTCGTGTGCTGCTGGACCGGCACGGGCGCGTCCATCGCCGCCAATAAGGTGCCGGGCGTCCGGGCAGCGCTGTGCACGGACGCCTACACGGCGGACGGCGCGCGTCGCTGGAACGACGCCAACGTCCTCGCCCTCGGTCTGCGTCTGACCTCGGAGCCGGTCCTGAAGGAGATCCTGGACGCCTGGTTCACGGCCTCGCCCAGCGAGGATCCCGAGGACCGCGGCAACGTGGCCCACGTCGGACGGCTCGATGCCGACCGGACGGGTTCGCCCCGGGCCGGCCGCCCACCGGGGTCGTGACGGGGGTCAGGTCACCCGAGTCGTCACCGGGTCAGTGGGCGCCCAGCCCGCCGCCGCCGAACGAGCCGCTCGAACCCTTGCTCCAGCGCGGGCGGTCCTTCGACGCGCTCGGCCGGGTGTCCATGTTGCTCAGCTCGTACGGGGTCAGTGGGCGACCGCCCTCGGGCATCTTGGGTACCTCCTGGGACTCCCGGTTCTCCCGGACTTCGTGCACCGCGCCCTCGGGCGGCAGATGCGGCTGTTCTTCGGGACGGGGTCGGGGCGACTCCTGGTACTTGACCCGGGAGTTCAGCCAGAAACCGCCGGCGAGCAGCGCCAGGACGGCCAGGGCCACCAGGAAGAGCACAAGACTCATGAGGCCGCTCGCCGCGGCCAGCTGCATGGATGCGGTACTCATAGCACAGGAGTACCCCGCCCAGAACGGGGTGAACCAGACACCTTCCGTGACCGTCGGTCGCCTATGGCGACATCGGGTCCGGGGTTTGATCCGACCGGTCCCGGTTACCCGCCGGGTGTGACACCGGCGAATTTCCGCCAGGAGCCCTACCGGTTCCTGGAGGACTGTTTCGCGTGCGCGCAGGCGTGCACGGAGTGCGCGAGGGTGTGCGCCCTGGGCGCGAGCGCCACGGTCCCCGTCGGGGCCGACGCGGAGGAGCGGATACGGCGGCAGGCCGTCATGTGCGCCGAGGTGTGCGACGCGACCTGCCGGGTGCTCGCCGAGAGCCAGGAGGAGAAGGCCATCCGCATCCAGCTGGAGTGGTGCCGCTCGGTCTGCCTCGAATGCGCGCGTGCCTTCGAGGGGCGGCTCGATGCCGCCGGGACCGCCGAGGCGTGCCTGGCCTGCGCGCGGGCCTGCGCGGACTTCATCGAGACGCTCGCCTGAGCCACCGAACCGGCGCGCGCCGGGCGCTGCCGGGTTTCCGGCTCGGCATTCCCAATTTCTGGAACACGTTCTACGGTGTGCGCCGTCAGGACCGGCCATCGCGAGCCTGGAGGCGCCGTGCATCTCGACCACACGCCCGAGCAGCAGCGACTGCGCACCGAACTGCGCGCCTACTTCGCCGACCTGGTGCCGGACAACGCCTACGCCCGCTACGCCGACCCGGCCGCGCAGAAGCGGTTCTACCGCGACACCATCCGGCGGCTGGGCACGGACCGCTGGCTCGGTGTGGGCTGGCCCGAGGAGTACGGCGGGCGCGGCCTGACCCCCATGGAGCAGTTCATCTTCTTCGACGAGGCCGCGCAGGCCGGCGTACCGCTGCCGCTGATGGCCCTGAACACCGTCGGCCCGACGATCATGCAGTTCGGCACCGACGAGCAGAAGGCCTACTTCCTGCCGAGGATCCTCTCCGGCGAGATCGACTTCGCCATCGGCTACAGCGAGCCCGACGCGGGCACGGACCTGGCCTCCCTGAAGACCCGCGCCGTACGGGACGATGGGGGCACCTCCCGCTCGAGCGAAGCCGAGAGTGGCGGAGAGTACGTCGTCAACGGCCAGAAGATATGGACGACCAACGGCGACACCGCCGACTGGGTGTGGCTTGCGGTCCGCACCGACCCGGACGCCCCCGCGCACAAGGGCATCACCATGCTCCTCGTGCCGACCTCCGACCCCGGCTACTCCTGCACCGTCATCAACACCCTCGCCTCGCACGACACCACGGCCAGCTACTACGAGAACATCCGCGTCCCCGTCTCCCGCCGGGTCGGCGAGGAGAACCAGGGCTGGCGGCTGATCACCAACCAGCTCAACCACGAACGCGTCACCCTCGCCGCCCACGGCACCATGGCGATCCGCGCGCTGCAGGACGTCCAGCGCTGGGCGATGGAGACCAAACTCGCCGACGGCCGCCGGGTGATCGACCTGCCCTGGGTGCGCGGGCGGCTCGCCCGCACCCACACCCGGCTCGACGCCATGAAGCTCCTCAACTGGCGGATGGTCACCGCCGTCCAGGAGGGCACACTCACCCCGCAGGACGCCTCCGCGGTCAAGGTGTACGGCTCCGAGACCCGCCGGGACGCGTATGCCTGGCTCATGGAGATCGTCGCCGCCGCCGGACCGCTGAAGGAGGGCTCCGCGGGCGCCGTCCTCCACGGTGACCTGGAACGCGGCTACCGCTCGGCGGTGATCTTCACCTTCGGCGGCGGCAACAACGAGATCCAACGTGAAATCATCTCCTGGATCGGTCTGGGGATGCCACGGGTACGGCGCTAGCCTGCGGGTATGTCCGCGGCAGGGGGAGACCTCCGGCCGGGTGACCCGGGGCTGTTCTCCCCGCGGTCGGTGACCTGGCAGATGCATGGTGACCCGATGATGTGGGTCGCCGGGATACGCGCGCTCTATCTGCAGGCGCTGCACCCGCGCGCGGTGCGCGGTGTCCTGCAGAACTCCGACTTCCGGAAGGACGCCTGGGGCCGGCTGATGCGCACCGCCAACTTCGTCGGCACGACGACGTACGGCACGACGGAGGCCGCCGAGCGGGCGGGCGCCCGGGTGCGGAAGATCCACAGCAGACTGGGGGCGACGGATCCGGACACCGGGGAGCGGTACGGCGTCGACGAACCCGAACTGCTGCTGTGGGTGCACTGCGCCGAGATCGACTCCTACCTGCACGTGATGCGCCGCTCCGGCTACCCGCTCACCGACGCGCAGGCCGACCGCTACATCGCCGAACACCGCATCAGCGCCCGGCTGGTGGGCCTCGACCCGGACGCCGTACCGGCCGACCGGGCCGAGATGGCCGCGTACTTCGAGAAGGTGCGGCCCAAACTCGCCGCGGGACCCGAGGCACGCGAGGTGGACGACTTCCTGCTCCGTCCGCCGACGCATCCCCTCCTGGTCCCGGCGCGCGAGGTGCTCTGGCGGCGCGTGGCCCATCTGGCGTACGCCTCCCTGCCGCCGTACGCCCACGAGCTGTACGGCAGACCGGCCCCCGCACCCGCCACGGTCACCCGCCGACTGCGCGCCACGGGCCGCCTGCTGCGCTGCATACCCGCACGTCTGCGCTGGCAGCTGCCGCCCAAACACATCCTGCGCGCCATGGCCCGGCTCGGCCCCGACTCACGCCCGGCACCGTACAAAGTCGGACGATAAGCCGCCATACTGGACGAGCAGGGGGGTGTGTCACGGATCGGACCGACTTGGCGCGGCCGCACCTTGACGGCAACCCCAGGGGAGGGGCGGACGGCGACGGGGGCGACGGCGGACGATGGCGGACACCAGACTGGTCCAGGGCCGGTACCGGCTGCTCGACCTGATCGGGCGGGGTGGGATGGGCGAGGTGTGGCGTGCCCGGGACGAGTCCCTGGGGCGGCATGTCGCGGTGAAGTGCCTCAAGCCGCTCGGCCCGCACCACGACCACTCCTTCACCCGCGTCCTGCGGGAACGGTTCCGCCGTGAGGCCCGGGTGGCCGCCGCGCTCTCGCACCGCGGGGTGACCGTCGTCCACGACTTCGGCGAGTACGACGGCATCCTCTACCTCGTCATGGAGCTCCTGGAAGGCCGCAACCTCAGTCAGCTCCTGGAGGACAACGAACACCACCCGCTGACCGTCCCCGACATCGTGGACATCGCCGACCAGGTCGCCGCCGCCCTCGCCTACACCCACCAACAGGGCATCGTGCACCGCGACCTGAAACCCGCGAACATCATGCGGCTCACCGACGGCACCGTGAAGATCTGCGACTTCGGCATCGCCCGCCTCGGCCACGACATCGGCTTCACCTCCCGGCTGACCGGCACCGGCATCGCGATGGGCACCCCGCACTACATGTCGCCCGAGCAGATCAGCGGTTCCGAGGTCGACCACCGCAGCGACCTGTACTCGCTCGGCTGCGTGCTCTACGAAATCGCCACCGGCGCACCGCCGTTCGACCTGGACGACGCCTGGGCCATCCTCATCGGCCACCGCGACACCCCGCCCCGCCCGCCACGCGGCCAACGCGCCGAGCTCCCCGAGTACCTGGAGAAGGTCATCCTCGACCTCCTGGCCAAAAGGCCGGAGCAACGCCCGTACGACGCACGTGAGTTGGCACGCCGTATCACCGCCGGCCGTACGACACCCGCGTATGTGCCGACCGTGGTGAGCCCCCAGCCCCGACTGCTGCCCGTCGAGCCCCTGTCCCGCGAGGCCCGCCTGCCCTCCTGGACCCGGGGCATGACCACCGGCCACAAGGCGACCGGCGCCGGGCTGCGCACCACACCCCCGGACGCCGCGGCCGGTCTCACCGGCGAGTGGATCGCCCGGCCCGCCACCGGCCCGGCACCCCTGCCGGTGCCGTCCACCCCGCCCCACGACGCCGTCACCGCCCTGGCCGGACGGCACAACGCGGGCCTCAGCCTGGGGCGGCTCGGCCGCTGGGCCGAGGCGGGCGACGTGCACCGCGCGGTCGCCGCCGAGCGCACCCGCCTGCTCGGCCCGGACCACCCCGACACGCTCGCCAGCCGCTACGAGATCGCCTTCACCCTCAGCCGCACCGGCCGCGCCGCCGACTCCCTGCGCGAGTACACCGAGGTCGCCCGCGCCAGAGAGCGGGTGCTGGGCGCCGACCACCCCGACACGCTCGCCGCCCGCCAGGAAATGGCCTATGTGCTCGGCCAGTTGGGCCGCCACTTCGACGCCCACCAGACATACACGTCGGTGCTGGCCGCCCGGGAGCGCACCATGGGGCCGGACCACCCCGACACCCTGCGCTGCCGCCACAACCTCGCCTTCAACCTCAGCAGACTCGGCCGTCTCGACGACTCGTACCGCATGGCCCACGAGGTGGCCGCCGCACGCGCCCGGGTGCTCGGCCCGGACCACCCCGACACCCTGGTGACCCGCTACGAAGTCGCCTATGCGCTCGGCCAGCTGGGCCGCTGGGAGGAGGCCCTGCGCACCTATCGCGAGGTCGCCGAGGCCCGCGCCCAGGCCCTCGGCCCCGACCACGCCGACACCCTCGCCGCCCGCTACGAGGTCGGCATCAGCCTCGGCCGCCTCGGCCGCAGCGCGGACGCCCTCGAGCTGTACCGCGAGCTGATCGACGACCGCACCCGTGTCCACGGCGCCGCCCACCCCGAGACCCTGCGCGCCCGCCACGGCCTCGGGGTCAACCTGGGCCGCCTCGGCCGCTGGGAGGAGGCGCTCGCCGAGTCCCGCGACGTCTGCGCCATCCGTGAGCGCGTCCTTGGCCCCGACCACCCCGACACCCTCGTCAGCCGCCGCGAGGTCGCCGTGAGCCTCGGCTGGCTAGGCCGCTGGCCGGACGCGCTGAGCGAGTACCGCCGGGTCGCCGGCGCCCGCGAACGCGTGCTGGGCCCCGACCACCCCGACACCCTGGCCAGCCGCAACGACGAGGCCCACTGCCTGGAGCAGCTCGGCCGCGGCGCCGAGGCCGTCGAGCTGTACCGCCGGGTGGCGGTGCTGCGTCAGCAGCGCGCGTCCGGCGGACGCTGAGCGGGGCAGGCACGGCATGCCTCTGGCAGCCGTAGATCATCACGTGTTACGAAGAACCATGCCTGCACACGAGGGATCCCGGACGTACGACGCCGTCATCGTCGGCGGCGGCCACAACGGCCTGGTCGCGGCCGCCTATCTGGCCCGGGCCGGCAAGTCCGTGCTCGTACTGGAGCGCCTGGACCACACCGGCGGCGCCGCCGTGTCGACCCGCCCCTTCGCCGGTGTCGACGCCCGTCTGTCGCGCTACTCCTACCTGGTCAGCCTGCTGCCCAAGAAGATCGTGCGGGACCTGGGCCTCGCCTTCCGGGTCCGTGGGCGCACCATCTCGTCGTACACCCCGGTCGAACGGGACGGACGGCCGACCGGGCTGCTCGTCGGCGGCGGCGAACGGCGCACCCGCGAGGCCTTCGCCCGGCTGACGGGCGGCAGCCGCGAGTACGAGGCCTGGCAGCGCTTCTACGGCATGACCGGCCAGGTCGCCCAGCGGGTCTTCCCCACCCTGACCGAACCGCTGCCCACCCGTGACGAACTGCGCCGCCGCATCGACGACGAGGACGCCTGGCGGGCCCTGTTCGAGGAGCCGATCGGTGCCGCGATCGAGCGGAACTTCACCGACGACCTGGTGCGGGGCGTGGTCCTCACCGACGGCCTGATCGGCACCTTCGCCGACGCGCACGACCCCTCCCTGCGGCAGAACCGCTGCTTCCTGTACCACGTCATCGGCGGCGGCACCGGCGCCTGGGACGTGCCCGTCGGCGGCATGGGCGCCCTGACCGACGCGCTGGCCGCCGCCGCGCGCGCCGCGGGCGCGGTCATCGCGACCGGACACGAGGCGGTGCGGATCGCGACGGACGGGCACAGCGCCGAGGTCACCCACCGCACGGCCGACGGCGAGGCCATCGCCACCGCCCGGTACGTCCTCGTGGGCGCCTCGCCGCAGGAACTCGCCGCGCTGACCGGCGACCCGGCGCCGACGCCCGCCGAAGGCGCCCAGCTGAAGGTGAACATGCTGCTCAAGCGGCTGCCGAGGCTGCGCGACGGCTCCGTCGACCCGCGCGAGGCCTTCGCCGGCACCTTCCACGTCGCCGAGGGCTACGAGCAGCTGGCCGCCGCCCACGCCCAGGCCGCGTCCGGTGAGCTCCCGACGGCACCGCCGTCCGAGATCTACTGCCACTCCCTCACCGACCCCACGATCCTCGGCCGGAACCTGGTCGACGCGGGCTACCAGACCCTCACCCTCTTCGGCCTCCACACGCCCGCACGGCTCTTCGACCGGGACAACGACGGGGTACGCGACGAACTCCTCAAGTCCACGCTCGCGCAGCTCGACGCCCATCTCGCCGAACCGATCACCGACTGCCTCGCGACCGATGCCGAGGGCCGGCCCTGCATCGAGGCGAAGACCCCGCTCGACCTGGAGCGCGACCTGCGGCTGCCCGGCGGCAACATCTTCCACCGCGACCTGTCCTGGCCCTACACCCAGGAGGAGACCGGACGCTGGGGCGTGGAGACCCGGCACGGCAACGTCCTGCTGTGCGGGGCGGGCGCGGTGCGCGGCGGAGGGGTGAGCGGGGTGCCGGGGCACAACGCGGCGATGGCGGTGCTGGAGCGGACCTAGTCGGTTGACGGTGCCCACCCGGCCGCCGTGACGCGTGCCGCGTCCGCGGGCCGTGCCTCGTCGAACAGCACGGTTGTGGCGGCCTCCACGCGCAGGGCGTCGACGTACGCGCCGCGGCCGACGTAGCGCCGGTCGGTGGCGTAACGCCAGCGCAGGACGAGCTGCCCAGCCGCGGGGAGGGGCGCGGTCAGCCGGTGCCAGACACGGCCGGACCAGCCCGTGGCCGTACCGGCCGGATGCTCCTCGGGGTCCTCGCCCTGGCGGGTGGTGGTGAACGGGACCGGCTGCCAGGCGGCGCCGCCGTCCGTGGTGGACTCCAGCACGAGCACGTCCGAACCGGGCTCGGTGTCCCACCACACGGCACAGCGCAGGCGGGCCGTGCCGCAGGAGGTGTCGAGCGCGGGGAGGGCGAGCGTCGCGCTCGTGTTGCTCGCCATGCCGGAGAACCATGCCGTACCGCCCTGCGCCGGGCGTACCGGGACGGCACGCGCCAGGTTGTTGCCGGCGGCCACCCGGGGAGCCGAGCCGGAGCGCCAACCGCGTACGGGGTGCACCGAGTTGCCGAGCACGACCAGGAAGGAGTCGGTCGTGGGGTCGAGGACCAGCGAGGTGCCGGTGAAGCCGGTGTGGCCGGCCGTGCGCGGGGTGGCCAGCGCGCCCATGTACCAGTGCTGGTAGAGCTCGAAGCCGAGCCCGTGCTCGTCGCCCGGGAAGGCCGTGTTGAAGTCGGTGAACATCAGGTCCACCGACTCGGGGGCGAGGATGCGCGTGCGCCCGTACACGCCGCGGTTCAGCAGCGTCCGGCCGAGCACCGCGAGGTCCCAGGCGCAGGAGAACACGCCCGCGTGGCCCGCGACACCGCCGAGGCTGTACGCGTTCTCGTCGTGCACCTCGCCCCACACCAGCCCCCGGTCGAGGCCGGACCAGGGCCTGCGGGCGTCCTCCGTCGCCGCGATCTGGGGCCTCCAGGAGGCGGGCGGGTTGTAGCGGGTGCGGCTCAGGCCCAGCGGTGCGGTGATCTCTTCGTGCAGGAGGACGTCGAGGGCGCGGCCTGTGACGCGTTCCAGCACCAGCTGGAGGGAGATCAGGTTCAGGTCCGAGTAGAGGTACTTGGTGCCGGGAGGGTTGAGCGGCGCCTCGTTCCAGATGAGCCGGAGCTGCTCCTCGTGCGTCGGCGCGTTGTAGAGCGGGATCCAGGCGCGGAAACCGGAGGTGTGGGTGAGGAGTTGACGGATCGTGATGTCCTGCTTGCCGACCGCCCCGAACTCGGGGACGTACGAGGCGACCGTCGCCTCCAGCTCCAGCGTGCCCCGCTCCATCTGCTGCACGGCGAGGAGCGAGGTGAACAGCTTGGAGACGGAGGCCAGGTCGAAGACCGTGTCCTCGGTCATGGGGATCTGCTGTCCGGGCGGGAACTCGACGCCCGTGTCGGTCTTCTCGTCGTACGCCGCGTAGCGCACCGCCATGCCGAGGGGCCGGTGCAGGGCCACCGTGCCGCCGCGCCCGGCGAGCAGGACGGCGCCCGCGTACCAGGGGTGCTTGGGGGAAGGGCCGAGGAACGCCTCGGCGTCCGCGACCAGTTGACGCAGATGCTCCGGGAGCAGTCCGGCGCGCTCCGGCGATCCATGGCGCAGGGTGGGACGGTGGCCGCCGGACGCGGGGACGGCTTCGGCCGGACCGGCGGGTAAGGATGCGAGGGCGAGGGCGCCGCCGAGGGTCAGGGCGCCGAGTCGACGGCGGGTGAGTCTGTGGGCCACCTCATCGGTCATCATGAAACCTTCCTGTCGGGGGCGGGATGTGTCAATGAGGCGTGCGTGTACCGCGGTGGCGCGGAAGCCGGAAACAGAAATCTGACGGAGCATCAGAAAAACTCTTCCGTCGGCCGGAGGACTGCGGCATCCTGCGCCCATGCAGACGGAGCTGAGCAAGCAACTGGGAGTCGAGCACGCCGTCTTCGGCTTCACGCCGTTCCCCGCCGTCGCCGCGGCCATCAGCCGGGCCGGCGGCTTCGGAGTGCTCGGCGCGGTCCGCTACACGGCCCCCGACGACCTCAAACGCGATCTCGACTGGATCGAGGCGCATGTCGACGGCCGGCCCTACGGCCTGGACGTCGTCATGCCCGCGAAGAAGGTCGAGGGCGTCACCGAGGCGGACGTCGAGGCGATGATCCCCGAGGGACACCGGCAGTTCGTCCGGGACACCCTCACCAAGTACGGCGTGCCCGAGCTCGCCGAGGGCGAGGCCTCCGGGTGGCGCATCACCGGCTGGATGGAGCAGGTCGCCCGCACCCAGCTCGACGTCGCCTTCGACTACCCGATCGGACTGCTCGCCAACGCCCTCGGTTCCCCGCCCGCCGACGTGGTGGCCCGTGCCCACGACCGGGGTGTGCTCGTCGCCGCGCTCGCGGGCAGCGCCCGGCACGCCCGCAAGCACCAGGAGGCGGGCATCGACATCGTCGTGGCCCAGGGCTACGAGGCGGGCGGCCACACCGGCGAGATCGCCTCCATGGTGCTGACTCCCGAGGTCGTCGACGCCGTCGACCCGCTGCCGGTGCTGGCCGCGGGCGGGATCGGCAGCGGACAACAGGTGGCGGCCGCCCTGAGCCTCGGCGCTCAGGGTGTGTGGCTGGGCTCCCTATGGCTGACCACCACAGAAGCCGACCTCCACTCGCCCGCGCTGACCCGCAAGCTCCTCGCCGCCGGGTCCGGCGACACCGTCCGCTCGCGCGCCCTGACCGGGAAGCCCGCACGTCAGCTCCGCACCGAATGGACCGACGCCTGGGACGACCCGGGCGGGCCCGGCACCCTGCCCATGCCCCTGCAGGGCCTGCTGGTCGCCGAGGCGGTCTCCCGCATCCAGAAGCACGAGGTCGAGCCACTGCTCGGCACACCCGTCGGCCAGATCGTCGGCCGGATGACGAGTCAGCGCAGCGTCCAGGCCGTCTTCGACGACCTCACCCGGGGCTTCGAGCAGGCCGTCGACCGCATCAACCGCATCGCCGGAAGGAGCGGGCGGTCGTGAGCACACCCCCCGTCGGCTTCTGGGCCCAGGCCGCCCAGGACCCCGACCGCATGATCCTGGTCGCCCCCGACGGCGAGCAGTGGACCGCCGGCCGGCTGCACGCCGCCGCCAACCGGCTGGTGCACGGCCTGCGTGCCGCGGGCCTGGACCGCGGCGACGCCTTCGCGGTCGTGCTGCCCAACGGCGTCGAGTTCTTCATCGCCCACCTCGCCGCCAGTCAGGCCGGGTTCTACCTCGTCCCCGTCAACCACCACCTCGTCGGCCCGGAGATCGCCTGGATCGTCTCCGACTCCGGCGCGAAGGTGCTGATCGCCCACGAACGGTTCGCCGGACCCGCCCGGCACGCCGCCGACGAGGCCGGCCTGCCGGCCACCCACCGGTACGCGGTCGGCGACGTGGAGGGTTTCCGGCCGTACGCCGAACTCCTCGACGGGCAGCCCGGGTCGGCGCCCGCGGACCGCACCCTCGGCTGGGTCATGAACTACACCTCGGGCACCACCGGCCGCCCGCGCGGCATCCGCCGCCCCCTGCCCGGCAAGACCCCCGAGGAGGCCTACCTCGGCGGCTTCCTCGGCATCTTCGGCATCAAGCCGTTCGACGACAACGTGCACCTCGTCTGCTCACCGCTCTACCACACGGCCGTGCTCCAGTTCGCGGGCGCGTCCCTGCACATCGGCCACCGGCTGGTGCTGATGGACAAGTGGACGCCCGAGGAGATGCTCCGTCTCATCGACGCCCACCGGTGCACGCACACACATATGGTCCCGACACAGTTCCACCGGCTCCTCGCACTCCCGGAGCGCACCAGGCAGGCGTACGACGTCTCGTCCATGCGGCACGCCATCCACGGTGCCGCCCCCTGCCCCGACCATGTGAAACGGGCCATGATCGACTGGTGGGGGCACTGTGTGGAGGAGTACTACGCGGCCAGCGAGGGCGGCGGTGCCTTCGCGACCGCCGAGGACTGGCTGAAGAAGCCCGGCACCGTCGGCAAGGCCTGGCCGATCAGCGAGCTCGCGATCTTCGACGACGACGGCAACCGGCTCCCGCCCGGTGAACTCGGCACCGTCTACCTGAAGATGAACACCGGCGGCTTCTCGTACCACAAGGACGAGGCCAAGACGAGGAAGAACCGCATCGGTGACTTCTTCACCGTCGGCGACCTCGGCTGTCTCGACGAGGACGGCTATCTCTTCCTGCGCGACCGCAAGATCGACATGATCATCTCGGGTGGGGTCAACATCTATCCCGCCGAGATCGAGTCCGCGCTGCTCGCCCATCCCGCCGTCGCAGACGCCGCCGCCTTCGGCATCCCGCACGACGACTGGGGCGAGGAGGTCAAGGCCGTCGTGGAGCCCGCCCCGGGGCACGAGCCCGGGCCGGACCTCGCCGCCGCCCTCCTCCGCCATTGCGAGGAACGGCTCGCGGGCTACAAACGGCCCAGGAGCATCGACTTCATCATCGAGATGCCGCGCGACCCCAACGGCAAGCTGTACAAGCGACGGCTGCGGGACCCGTACTGGGAGGGCCGCACACGACCCGTGTGAGCGACACCGGCTGTCAGAAGAAAGGGTGTGGCCCCGCCCCATGGGGGCCGGGACCACACCCTCGGGGCCGTCAGTGGTCGGAAACCCTCACCACGCTCAGCGAGGGCGACGACAGGATGTCCTTCTCGCAGAACCGCGACGTCACCCACCGCTCCTGGGAGTACAGCCGGGTCTGGTCGCTGTAGTGGGACGAGTTCGGGTTCGAGGACTGGGAGTACGTCAGCAGCGTGCGGGCCACCGGGCAGGGACCGCCGTCCCAGCCCACCGCCTGGATGTAGCTGGAGCCGAAGCTCACCTCGGTATAGGCACCTCGGGCCGCGTCCCACACGGGCTCGACCTTGTTCCACACGCCGAGCGACTCGGTGCCGCCCGGCACCGGTATGTGCCGCCCGTCGCGCACGACGTACTGACGCTCGCCCAGCGGGGAGTCGAGGGCGACACCGGCCGCGCGCAGCTCGGCGACCGTGTCGGCGAGGGCCGTGGTGAAGCCCGGCGCGGCCGTGTTGAGGGTGTTCGGGGTGTGCACCGGGTCCGCCGCGGAGAACGGCACCTTCCACAGCTGTGCCGGCGGCACGTCCGCCGTCAGGTTCCTCCAGAACCGGTCGAACAGCAGCGCGCCCCGGCTCCCGCTGTGTGCCGTGCGGTCCCAGGCAGCCAGCACCCCGCACGCCTCGCTCACGTCGACGGCCTTGCCGGAGCTGCCCGTCGCCGTGCCACCGGGCAGAGCGGCGCACGCCTTCGCCGTGTCGTTCGCGATCAGATTCCCCGCGGTCACCCGGTTCGCGAACTCCTGCCGCTGCAGATCGGCCACGGTCAGACGACCCCGCCGGGCCAGCGCGGCGACGTCGTCCAGCGCGCCGCGCGTGCGCAGCGAGCGGGGCGTGCCGATGTCGCCGAAGATCCGCTCGTACCCGGTCAGCGGCCGGTCCGGATTGGTCAGCCAGGCGCTGTTGTTCGAGTTCTCCGCGTACGGGGCGTCCCGGAGCGCGGGCATGCGCGCGGGCCCGAAGATCCCCGGCTGCACGGCGTCGGCGTCGCTGCCGAGCGCGCAGTCGCCGCGCGAGCCGTCGAGGACCGCGAGCCCGGACGAGGGGTAGGTGACCTTGCCGAGCGCCGTGGAACAGCGCCGCGCCAGCTCGTCGGTGATGCGCGGGAGCACCTGCGCCTGGGTGAACAGCGTGTGCCCCGCGGAGTCGGCGGCGAACGTGTTCACCCAGGGCAGGCCCTGCGTCCGCTCGACCGCCGCGAGGACGTCGGCCGTGCTGCGAGCCTTGCTGAGGCCGAGCCCCGTGTCGGGGAAACGCAGATTCGCCGCGTTCGGGTCGTTCAGCGCGTACGCCGTCGTGGCGGTCCAGGGCAGCGGCACCGTGGCGCCGAGCGAGGTGACCACCGGGCCGTACCGTGTCCACCACTGGGTCCGGGTCACCGGCGCTTTGCCCGCGACCGGAACCGTGACGGTCCGCCGGGTCATGTGCTCCCGGGTGCCGTCGACGAGATAGACCGTCGGGTCGGACGGATCCAGGGTGAGCTGCTCCAGATCGAGCGGGACGCCCGTGGAGACGGTATGGCTCCAGGCCACATGGGAGTTGTGCCCGATGGAGATCGTGGCCGAGCCGAGCAGCGAGCCGCCCATGACGTTCAGCTTTCCGGGTATCGTCTGCTGCGACTGCCAGAAGCGGCGTCCGCCCTGCCACGGGTAGTGCGGATTGCCCAGGAGCAGCCCACGGCCGTTCGCCGTGGTGGCTCCGTCGAAGACGACCGCGTTCGAGCCCATGTCGGCGTTGTCGGCGGACAGCAGCGCACGGGCGGCCCGGGCGGTGGCGGCCGCGTCCGGGGCGCCGGTCGTGGGCGTCGTGCCGGCCGGTGGCTGTGCGGCGGTGATCCCGTCCACGGCGCGTCCCTGGCCGCCGAGGACGGCGAGGGCGTAGCTGCGGGTGGCCACGTCGAGCGTGGTGACCGGTCTGACCCATGCGGCGCCCTTGCACGCCGGATCGCTGATCCGGTGCTTCCTCAGCCAGGCGTTGTAGCCCGCCGCGAAGCCGCGCATCAGGTCCTTCACCTCGCCGGTCGGGCCGAGCGGCGCCGGCTCGGCGAACAGCCTGCGTACCGTCCCGTCCTCCCGCACCCCGCGGAAGTAGAGGTCACTGGCGAGGTTCGTCGTGGCCGAGGAGAGGGACAGATCGGTGGCCGCTTCCGGTCCGAAGTACCGGGAGCGTTCCCCGCGCAGGGTCACGAAACCGTCCGCCAGCGTGCACACCTGGTCGGCGGCCTGCGCCCAGCCGGTGCCGAAGCCCAGGCCGGCGTAGTTCTTCGCGAGGATGTGCGGGATGCCGTACTCGGTGTAGCGGATGACGGCGGACAGGCCGCCGTGCGACGGGTGTTCCTGTCGCTGCGCCGGCTGCGCGGCCGCCGCCGGCAGAGCGGCGGTGGCGGTGAGCAGGGCGGCGGCCGTGACGGCGAGCCGCTTCAAGTGGATGCGCATCGTGCCTCCCAACGTCATTGAGGGAAGGAGCGGTTGAGCGTACCAACGGGTATGTGTCCGGGCTCCCGGGTTCTTGACCTCCTCGAGCGGGGGACAGAGGATCATGTGCCATGACGCAGGGACAGGGCAGCACGGTTGACGGGGTGCTGCGGCGCAGCGCCCGGCGCACCCCCGCGCGCGTCGCGGTGGAGTACCGCGAGCGCAGATGGACGTACGAGGAACTCGACGACGCCGTCTCCCGCGCGGCGGGTGTGCTCCTCGCCCAGGGCCTCGCCCCCGGCGACCGGGTCGGCGCCTACGGCCACAACTCCGACGCCTACCTCATCGCCTTCCTCGCCTGCGCGCGGGCGGGCCTCGTGCACGTGCCGGTGAACCAGAACCTGACCGGTGACGACCTCGCGTACATCGTCGGCCAGTCGGGCAGCACGCTCGTGCTGGCCGACCCCGACCTCGCCGGCCGACTGCCCGAGGACGTACGGGTGTTGCCGCTGCGGGACGCCGACGACTCCCTCCTCGCCGGCCTCGCGACGGCACAGCCGTACGACGGTCCCGAACCGCGCACCGAGGACCTCGTGCAGCTCCTGTACACCTCGGGCACCACCGCCCTCCCCAAGGGCGCGATGATGACCCACCGGTCCCTGGTGCACGAGTACCTGAGCGCCATCACCGCCCTCGACCTGAGCGCCGGCGACCGTCCCGTGCACGCGCTGCCGCTGTACCACTCGGCCCAGATGCATGTGTTCCTGCTGCCCTGCTTGGCGATCGGCGCGACCAACATCATCCTCGACGCACCGGACGGGGACACGCTCTTCGACCTGATCGAGGACGGGCGTGTGGACAGCCTGTTCGCGCCGCCCACCGTGTGGATCGCGCTGTCGAACCGGCCCGACTTCGCGACCCGGGACCTGAGCGGTCTGCGCAAGGCGTACTACGGGGCGTCGATCATGCCGGTGCCCGTGCTGGAGCGGCTGCGCGAACGGCTGCCCGCGCTCGCGTTCTACAACTGCTTCGGCCAGAGCGAGATCGGCCCCCTGGCCACGGTGCTGGCACCCGACGAGCACAAGGGCAGGCTGGACTCCTGCGGCCGCACCGTGCTGTTCGTGGACGCGCGGGTGGTGGACGAGGACGGCGAGGAGGTGCCCGACGGCACACCCGGTGAAATCGTCTACCGCTCACCGCAGTTGTGCGAGGGCTACTGGGACAAGCCCGAGGAGACCGCGGCCGCCTTCCGCGACGGCTGGTTCCACTCCGGCGACCTCGCGGTGCGCGACGCGCACGGCTACTTCACGATCGTCGACCGGGTGAAGGACGTCATCAACTCCGGTGGTGTGCTGATCGCTTCACGGCAGGTCGAGGACGCCCTGTACACCCACGAGGCAGTCGCCGAGGCCGCCGTGATCGGCCTCCCCGACGAGCGGTGGATCGAGGCCGTCACGGCGGTCGTCGTGCCGCGCGGCGAGGTCACCGAGACCGAGCTGATCGCCCACGCACGCGAGCGGCTCGCGTCCTTCAAGGCACCCAAACGGGTGCTGTTCGTGGACGCGTTGCCGCGCAACGCGAGCGGGAAGATCCTGAAGCGCGAGCTGCGCGACCGCTTCGGCGGCTGACCTTCGACCCGCGACGGCACCTACCGCGGACGCAGGTCCACGATCCGGCGGATCTTGCCCACCGAGCGCTCCAGCGACTCCGGTTCGACGATCTCGACGCCCACGGACACGCCGATCCCGTCCTTCACGGCCGCGGCGACGGCCCGCGCGGCCTCCTCCCGCGCCTCGGGTGTGGCGCCGGGGCGCGCCTCGGCCCGCACCGTGAGCGCGTCGAGGCGGCCCTCCCGGGTGAGGCGCAGCTGGAAGTGCGGCGCGACGCCCGGCGTGCGCAGCACGATCTCCTCGATCTGGGTCGGGAACAGGTTGACCCCGCGCACGATCACCATGTCGTCACTGCGCCCGGTCACCTTCTGCATGCGCCGGAACACCCGCGCCGTGCCCGGCAGCAGCCGGGTCAGGTCACGGGTCCGGTAACGGACCACCGGCATCGCCTCCTTGGTGAGCGAGGTGAAGACCAGCTCGCCCTCCTCGCCGTCCGGGAGCACCTCGCCCGTGATCGGGTCCACGACCTCCGGGAAGAAGTGGTCCTCCCAGATGTGCAGTCCGTCCTTGGTCTCCACGCACTCCTGGGAGACACCCGGCCCGATCACCTCGGAGAGCCCGTAGAGGTCGACGGCGTCGATCGCGAACCGCTCCTCGATCTCGCGCCGCATCTCCTCCGTCCACGGCTCGGCACCGAACACGCCGACCCGCAGCGAGGTCCCGCGCGGGTCGACGCCCTGCCGTTCGAACTCGTCGAGCAGGGTGAGCATGTACGACGGGGTGACCATGATGATTCCGGGCCCGAGGTCCTGGATCAGCTGGACCTGGCGGGCCGTCATACCGCCGGACGCGGGGACGACCGTACAGCCCAGCCGCTCGGCACCGTAGTGGGCGCCCAGACCGCCGGTGAACAGCCCATAGCCGTAGGCCACATGCACCGTGTCGCCGGGGCGTCCGCCCGCCGCCCGGATCGAGCGCGCCACCATGTCCGCCCACATGGAAAGGTCGTTGTCCGTATAGCCGACCACCGTGGGGCGTCCCGTGGTGCCGCTCGACGCGTGGATCCGGCGAATACGGTCGCGGGGCACGGCGAACATCCCGTACGGATAGTTCTCCCGCAGGTCGGCCTTGGTGGTGAAGGGGAAGCGGGCCAGGTCGGCAAGGGAGAGGCAGTCCTCCGGCCGGACTCCGGCCTTGTCGAAGGACTCCCGGTAGAAGGGCACGTGCTCGTAGGCGTGCCGCAGGGAGGCGCGCATCCGCTCCAGCTGCAGTGCCGCGAGTGCCTCCGCGTCGAGCCGTTCCCCCGCGTCGAGCAGCTCCGTCGCACCATCAGCCATGGGGCACCTCTCCCTCGTCGAGCACATCGATCCGGGCGACCGATCATTCGGTCGCCCCACCCGGGATCAGTAATCCAGGCCGCCGATGCCCGGGCAAGGGCTCCACCAGGATTTTCCGCCCGGTCGGGCGCCGAGGGAACTCCGTTGCGACCGGTCCCGGTCCACCCCGATGATCGGCGGCATGCCGACCTTCACCGCACCCGACGGGACCGAGCTCGCCTACCACCTGCGCGGCGAGGGCGAACCCCTCGTCGTCCTGCCCGGGGGACCGATGCGCGCCTCCGTCTACCTCGGCGACCTGGGGGGACTCACCGCCCACCGCCGACTGATCCTGCTCGACCTGCGGGGGACCGGCGACTCCGCGGTCCCGGCGGATCCGGCGACGTACCGCTGCGACCACATGGTCGACGACGTGGAGGCATTGCGCGCCCACATGGGGCTGGAGCAGATGGATCTGCTGGCGCACTCGGCGGCCGGGAGCCTGGCGATCCTGTACGCGGCACGGTATCCGGCACGGGTGCGGCGGCTCGCGCTGATCACTCCCAATCCGTCGGCTCTTGGTATGCGGGCCACTGTCGACGACCGGCTGGCCGCGGCCCGGCTGCGCGCGCACGAGCCGTGGTTCGAGAAGGGGTTCCCGGCGCTGGAGGCCTGGCTGACGGGGCAGGCCGACTTCGACCCGGCGCTCGCCCCCTTCTACTTCGGCCGCTGGGACGACGCCGCCCGTGCACTCGACGAGGCGACCGAGGAACAGACCAACGAGGAGGCGGAGGACCGCTACTTCGCCGACGGCGCCTTCGACCCGGACGCGACCCGCGCCGCACTCACCGCCCTGACCGCCCCGGTCCTCGTGCACGCGGGCGAACTCGACGGCGGCCCCCGCCCCGACCTCGCCCGCCGCACCGCCGAGGCCTTTCCGAGCGCCGAGCTCACCGTCCAGCCCGGCGCCGGTCACCACCCGTGGCTGGACGACCCGGAGTGGTTCGTACGCCGGGTCGTCACCTTCCTGGACCGGTGAGCCGTCGTTCCTGGACCGGTGAGCCGTCGTTCCTGGAGCGGTAAGTCGTCGTCTTCCTGAGCCGGTGAGGGGGATCAGCCGGCGCTTTGGCCGTACGCCGTCATGAAGCGGTCGCGGAACTTGTTCATCGCCCAGATGGGCGCGTCCTTCGCCGGCTTGAGCCCCTCGGTCCAGCCCCAGTCGGAGATCCGGTCCAGGACCTTCGGGTCATGGGCGACGATCGTGACCGGCACCTCGCGGCTGGTGCTGCCGGCGGTGACGGTCGGCACGGGCTGGTGGTCGCCGAGGAAGACCAGGACCGTGTTCTTGTTGCCGTACCGCTCCATGAACTCGGTCAGGCTGCGCAGCGAGTACTCGATGGCGCCCCGGTACTCGGCGCGTACGCTCTCCGCGTTCTTCCAGACCTCCTTGGGGTCCTTGCCCTCCTTCTTGATCTGCTCGAAGACCGAGCCGTCGCCGAGGTCGTTCCAGTCGATCATGTGGGCGACGGGCGCCCAGGGGTTGTGGCTGGAGGCGAGGATGATCTCCGCCATCAGCGGGCCCCGGTCCTTCTTGCCGAACTCCAGCCGCTGGAACGCCTCCAGGCTGAACTGATCGGGCACCGGGGTCCAGCTGAAGTACGGGCCGTGGTAGCCGAGGTGCTCGGAGTCGTAGATGTGGTCGAGGCCGAAGAACTTCCCCTCGGGCCAGGCCCGGCGCACTCCGGGCACGATGCCGACCGTGTTCCAGGCGCCGGTCCTGCGGAAGTAGCGGGTGAGGGTCATGCGGTCGCTGGACGTCAGGTTCCGGTAGCGCTGCTGGTTCTTGATCCACAGGCCGGACAGGAACGTGGAGTGGGCGAGCCAGCTGCCGGCTCCCGTCACCGGCGACCTGAGCCAGCCGCTGCGCGACTCGAACCCGGCCGCCTTCAGGCCCGCGGTGCCCTCCTTGAGGACCTCGTCGATGCGCGGGGCCATCGCCGGGTCGTCGATCGCCGTACGGCCGTAGCTCTCGATGAAGGTGAACAGCACGTCGTTGCCGCGCAGTCCGGTGAGCAACTGGTCGGGCGGTGTCTTCGCGAAGGCGTCGACGGCGGCCTGCCGCTGGAAGACACGGGCATCCTGGAGACCCGCCTGCACCTGCTGGACGCGGTTGTCGATCAGCTCGGCGTCGATCTTGGCGGCGATGGGGGTGTCGCCGAACTGCAGGCCGACGGTGACGCAGGTGATCCATGCGGTGCCGAGGATCAGTGTGGTGCGGGCGGCCACCGGGCGGTGGCGGACCATCAGGTTCGACAGGCGCACCATCGCGAGCGTCGTGAGGACGAGGACGGCGACGACGAGGACGAGCACCGCGGCGATGGCGAACAGTTCGCCGGTGCGGCCGAAGGACTCCCTCATCCACTCCGCGGCGGCGTCGAGCAGGATCCAGTCGAGGACCAGGTCGAACGGGCGGACCAGCACCTCGTAGAAGCCCATGTCGATGCACTTCAGGATGGTGAGCAGGCCCAGCAGCACGCCCGCGACCACCGCCGTGACCCGCCTCGGCCGCGGCGGCAGCGCGAGCAGCAGGCCCGCGAGGAGGATTCCTTCCGCGGGGATGCGCAGGAACGCGGAGACCGTGAGCCGGTCGAGCTGGTTCGGCAGCAGCAGCGCGCCGAGCACGAGGGCGGCGGCGAGCACCGTGGTCCCGATGTACACGCCGCGCGCGACCCGCGGGTACTTGCGGCGCCAGCCGAACCAGCCGGGGGAGACGGGGTCGCTCTGCGGGGCCGCTGAGTCCTCCGGGCCTGCTGAGTCCTGCGGGGCGGGCTCGGCCTCCGGAGTGCCCCTGGTGTCCGGTGTGTCGATCCCCTTGGCGTCCGTGTCCGCGTCAGCGTCCGTGTCCGTGTCCGCGTCCGTGTTCGCGTCCGGGTCCGAGTCCGTCTCGGCGTCCGGCAGTTGACGAGGAGGCGTGAGGTGCGACACCCGAAGGTCCTTCCGTGCGTGGCCCGGTGCTCGTGCGGTGGACCAGGCTCGGGATGCCGGGCCCGTCATCACCCGTACGGCCGATCGTCACCGTTTGTTCAACACCGGGTCGACCGCCCGCACAGAGTACGCTGCTCGGGCCCGCCGTCCGCCGCCCTACCGGTCCGCGGCCACCGCCACCTCCCGCGCCCACCGGTAGTCCGCCTTGCCGCTCGGCGACCGCTGGATGGACTCGGTGATCACGAGCTGGCGCGGGATCTTGTAACCGGCCAGCTGCGCGCGGCAGTGATTCTGGAGGTCGGTCAGGGACAACCGGTCGGCGCCCTTGCGCAGTTGCACCACCGCCGCCACATGATTGCCCCACTTGGTGTCCGGCACCCCGGCCACGAGTGCGTCGTACACGTCCGGATGGGACTTGAGCGCCTGCTCGACCTCCTCCGGGTACACCTTCTCGCCGCCGGTGTTGATGCACTGGGAGCCACGGCCCAGCACGGTGACGACGCCGTCTGCGTCGACGGTCGCCATGTCGCCCAGCAGCACCCAGCGCCGGCCGTCCTTCTCGAAGAACGTCTCCGCGGTTTTCCGGGGGTCGTTGTAGTAGCCGAGCGGTACGTGACCGCACTGGGCGACCCGGCCGACCTCGCCCACCGCGACCGGCTCGTACGTGGCCGGGTCCACCACCTGCGTACGGGAGTTGACGCGGATGCGGAAGCCGCGCTCGGGACCGGAGTCGTCCGTGGCCGTGCCGTTGAAGCCGGACTCGGAGGAGCCGAAGTTGTTCAGCAGCAGGGCGTTGGGGACCAGCTCCCGGAACTGCCTGCGCACCGTCTCCGACATGATCGCGCCCGACGAGGACACGCTGAACATGGAGGAGCAGTCGGTGCCCTTCATGGGGCCGCTCAGGGCGTCGATCAGCGGCCGCAGCATCGCGTCGCCCACCAGCGACATGCTGGTGACCTTCTCCCGCTCGACGGTCCGCAGCACCTCCTCGGGCACGAACTTGCGGTGGAGCACGATCCGTTGCCCGAAGTGGAAGCCGATGAACGCGGTGAGGGTGGAGGTGCCGTGCATCAGCGGGGGAGTGGGGAAGAAGGTGATCCCCGAACCGCCGGCCGCGACCCGCTCGGCCAGCTCTTCCGGCTTCTTCACCGGCTCACCGGTCGGTGCCCCGCCGCCCAGCCCCGCGAAGAACAGGTCCTCCTGGCGCCACATCACGCCCTTGGGCATCCCGGTCGTGCCGCCCGTGTAGATGATGAACTGGTCGTCCGCCGAGCGCGCGGGGAAGCCGCGCTCGGGCGACCCCGCCGCCTCGGCCTGCGTGAACGCCACGGCCGGCACCTCGCGCGCCCCCGGCGCCGGGCTCCCCACCCGCACCACGTGCCGCAGCTTCTCCGCCCGCGGCAGCGCCGCCGCCACCCGGTCGGTGAACTCGGCGTCGAAGACCAGGGCCGCCAGGTCCGCGTCGCGGTAGAGGTACACCAGCTCCTCTTCCACATAGCGGTAGTTGACGTTGACCGGGACGATCCGCGCCTTCAGACAGGCGAGCACCGTCTGCAGGTACTCGATCCCGTTGTAGAGGTGGAGGCCGAGGTGCTCGCCGGGGCGTATCCCGCTGTCGATCAGATGGTGGCCGATGCGGTTGGCGGCGGTGTCCAGCTCCGCGTAGGTGAGCCGGCGCTCCGCGCCCGTGCCGGGGTGGTCGATGTACACGAGCGCCTCGCGGTCCGGGACCACGTCGACGACCGACTCGAACAGGTCGGCAAGGTTGTACTCCACCGCTCCTCCTGACCCTGTTGCAGCGCGCGGGCGTGCCTGGCATCCGACGGTTCGCCGGTCATCAGAGCAAAGGGCGCGGCAACTGGGAAGGGTCCGCGCCAAGAAATCTGACTGTCTGTCAGAAAACCCTTGAAGTGCCCACGCGCCTACTGCAACCTGTTCTCGTTCTTTCAGAGGGGAGACGGTCAATGGGTGGGACGGAACACCTCACCGTGCGGCGCGAGGGCGCCACACTGGTGCTCACGCTCAACAGGCCCGACGCCAAGAACGCGCTCTCGTTGCCCATGCTCGTCGGCCTGTACGACGGCTGGCTGGAGGCCGACGAGGACGACACGGTCCGCTCGATCGTGCTCACCGGGGCGCAGGGCGCCTTCTGCGCCGGAATGGACCTCAAGGCGCTGGCCGGCGGGGGCATGGCGGGGGAGCACTACCGCGACCGGCTCAAGGCCGATCCCGACCTGCACTGGAAGGCGATGCTGCGCCACCACCGCCCGCGCAAACCCGTGATCGCCGCCGTCGAGGGGTACTGCGTCGCGGGCGGGACGGAGATCCTGCAGGGCACCGACATCCGGGTCGCGGGCGAGTCCGCGACCTTCGGCCTGTTCGAGGTCAGGCGCGGGCTCTTTCCGATCGGCGGCTCGACCGTCCGGCTGCAACGGCAGATCCCGCGCACCCACGCACTGGAGATGCTGCTCACCGGACGGCCCTACAGCGCCCGCGAGGCCGCGGACATCGGGCTGATCGGCCATGTCGTCCCCGACGGCACCGCGCTCGACCGGGCCCTGGAGATCGCCGAGCAGGTCAACGCCTGTGGCCCGCTGGCCGTCGAGGCCATCAAGGCCTCGGTGTACGAGACCGCGGAGTTGACCGAGACCGAGGGGCTCGCCGCCGAACTGGGGCGTGGCTGGCCGGTCTTCGACACCGCGGACGCCAAGGAGGGCGCCCGTGCCTTCGCGGAGAAGCGACCCCCCGTCTACAAGCGTGCCTGACCCGCGAAGGAGAGAGCCTTCGATGCCCGAAGTCCTGAGCGCCCCCCTGGTCGTGGAGTTCCCCTTCACCCGTTCCCTCGGCCCGGTCCTGAGCGCCTTCCTCACCGGCCTGCGCGAGCGCGTCGTCCTCGGCGTGAGGACCGGCGACGGCCGCGTCCTCGTGCCGCCCGTGGAGTACGACCCCGTCACCGCGGAGGAGATACGCGACCTCGTCGAGGTCGCCCCGACCGGCACCGTCACCACCTGGGCCTGGAACCACGAACCGCGCCGCGGCCAGCCCCTCGGCACCCCCTTCGCCTGGGTCCTGGTACGGCTCGACGGCGCCGACACCGCCCTCCTGCACGCCCTGGACGCGCCCGGCCCCGACGCCGTGCGCACCGGCATGCGGGTGCGCGTGCGCTGGGCCGAGGAACGCTCCGGCGCCATCACGGACATCGCCTGCTTCGAGCCGTACGAGGGTGATGCGGGACAGGCGACCGAGGTGGGCGACAGCGCCGAAGCCGAGGCGCACAGCGGCGAGTTCGAGGACCCGGTCACCGGGATCGTCGCCCCCGCCCGCCTCGACTACACCTACTCGCCCGGCCGCGCACAGTCCGCCTACCTCGCCGCCCTCTCCGGACGGCGGACCGTGGGCGAGCGCTGTCCGTCCTGCCACAAGGTGTACGTCCCGCCCAGGGGTGCGTGCCCCACATGTGGTGTCGCCACAGCCGAACAGGTGGAAGTGGGTCCCCGCGGCACGGTCACCACCTTCTGCATCGTCAACATCAAGGCGCGGAACCTCGACATCGAGGTGCCCTACGTCTACGCGCACATCGCCCTCGACGGCGCCGGCCTCGCGCTGCACGGCCGTATCGGCGGCATCCCGTACGACCAGGTGCGGATGGGTCTGCGCGTCGAGCCGGTGTGGACGGACGGGGCCCGCCACCCCGACCACTACCGGCCCACCGGCGAACCCGACGCGGACTACGACGCCTACAAGGAGCTGCTGTGACGCAAGGAGCCGCCCTGACGCGGGACATCGCCGTCGTGGCCTTCGCGCAGACCGGGCACCGGCGCACCAGCGAGGAGCTCTCCGAGGTGGAGATGCTCATGCCGGTGCTGCACGAGGTCCTCGGCGAAACCGGCCTGAAGACCGCCGACATCGGCTTCACCTGCTCCGGCTCCAGCGACTATCTGGCCGGCCGGGCCTTCTCCTTCACCCTCGCCCTCGACGGTGTGGGGGCCTGGCCGCCCATCTCCGAGTCGCACGTGGAGATGGACGGCGCGTGGGCGCTGTACGAGGCGTGGACCAAGCTGCTCACCGGGGACGCGGACACCGCTCTCGTGTACGCGTACGGCAAGTCCTCGCCCGGCTCGGTCCGTGACGTGCTCTCGCGGCAGCTCGACCCGTACTACGTCGCCCCGCTGTGGCCGGACTCCGTGGCGCTGGCCGCGCTCCAGGCGCAGGCGCTCATCGACGCGGGGGACACCGACGAGCCCGCGCTCGCCGCCGTCGGGACGCGCAGCCGGGCGGCCGCCGCGGACAACCCCCATGCGCAGCTGCGTGGTCCGGTGCCCCGGGGCGACTACCTGGTACGGCCCCTGCGCAGCGGCGACTGTCCGCCCATCGGTGACGGCGCCGCCGCCGTGATCCTCGCGGCCGGCGAGCGGGCCCGGGACCTGTGCGCGCGGCCCGCCTGGATCCGGGGCCTCGACCACCGCATCGAGGCGCACGCACTGGGCGTGCGCGATCTGACCGACTCACCCTCCACGCGTCTTGCCGCTCAGCGCGCGGGTGCCTTCGAACGGCCCGTCGACACCGCCGAGCTGCACGCGCCGTTCGCCTCCCAGGAGGTCGTCCTGCGCAAGGCGCTGCGGCTCGACGACGGCGTGCGCGTCAACCCGTCCGGCGGCGCCCTGGCCGCGAACCCGGTCATGGCCACCGGTCTCGTCCGGATCGGCGAGGCGGCCGCCCGGATCCACCGTGGCGAGTCCGACCGTGCGCTCGCCCACGCCACGTCGGGCCCCTGTCTGCAGCAGAACCTGGTCGCCGTACTCGAAGGGGATCCACGATGAGCAAGGAGCCCGTGGCCGTCACAGGGATCGGCCAGACCAAGCACGTGGCGGCCCGCCGGGACGTGTCGATCGCCGGACTCGTCCGCGAGGCCGCCCGGCGGGCCCTGGACGACGCCGAGCTGACCTGGTCCGACATCGACGCCGTCGTCATCGGCAAGGCGCCCGACTTCTTCGAGGGCGTCATGATGCCGGAGCTGTACCTGGCCGACGCGCTCGGTGCGGTCGGCAAGCCCATGCTGCGGGTGCACACGGCCGGCTCGGTCGGCGGGTCCACCGCGCTGGTCGCCGCGGGACTCGTGGCGGCACGCGTCCACGGCACGGTCCTCACCCTCGCCTTCGAAAAGCAATCCGAATCCAACGCCATGTGGGGCCTGTCCCTGCCGGTCCCCTTCCAGCAGCCGCTGCTCGCGGGCGCGGGCGGCTTCTTCGCGCCCCATGTGCGCGCGTACATGCGGCGCAGCGGCGCCCCCGACACGATCGGCTCGCTGGTCGCCTACAAGGACCGGCGCAACGCCCTGAAGAACCCCTACGCCCATCTCCACGAGCACGACATCACCCTGGAGAAGGTCCAGGCGTCCCCCATGTTGTGGGACCCCATCCGCTACTCGGAGACCTGCCCGTCCTCGGACGGCGCCTGCGCCATGGTCCTGACCGACCGGGCCGGGGCCGCCCGCGCGCCCCGGCCGCCCGCCTGGATGCTGGGCGGCGCGATGCGCAGCGAGCCCACGCTGTTCGCCGGGAAGGACTTCGTCTCGCCGCGGGCCGGCAAGGACTGCGCCGCCGACGTCTACCGGCAGGCCGGGATCGCCGACCCGCGCCGGGACATCGACGCCGTCGAGATGTACGTGCCGTTCTCCTGGTACGAGCCCATGTGGCTGGAGAACCTCGGCTTCGCCGAGGAGGGCGAGGGCTGGAAGCTCACCGAGTCCGGGGTGACGGAGCTCGACGGGGACCTGCCCGTCAACATGTCCGGCGGTGTGCTGTCCACCAACCCGATCGGCGCCTCGGGCATGATCCGCTTCGCCGAGGCGGCGCTCCAGGTCCGTGGACAGGCGGGAGAGCACCAGGTGGACGGGGTCCGCAGGGTGCTCGGGCACGCCTACGGCGGCGGCTCCCAGTTCTTCTCGATGTGGCTCGTGGGATCCGACGCGCCCGACACCTGAAAGGTCCTCCTCATGTGGCCTGTCGGCGGTCGGGGTCGATCGCTAGGCTGACCGCGGACGACGAATCGGGAGGAGCACGGACGTGGCCGAGAGCACCATCCAGCAGCAGCCGCTCGTGGGCTGGGACAAGCCGGAGCTGGACCTGAGCGGGGCCGAGTGGCAGTCCAGCAGCCGAGGCCTTGGGGATGTCCAGATCGCCTTCGTCGAGGGATTCATCGCGATGCGCAACAGCGGCCGGCCCCAGAGCCCTTCCCTGATCTTCACACCCGCGGAGTGGGGCGCTTTCGTGTCCGGGGCGAGGGAAGGGGAGTTCGACCTGACCTGAGCCCGGGGCGCCGCGAGCGGCGCCGACGAGCCGACCGGTGGGTGTTCCGTCCCGTTTTCCGGACACGCGACCTGTAGAGCCCCTCCGGGGCGGCCGCCTCGGCGAGGCTGGCCCCGGACAGGGGGAGGTCGCCTTCCGGAGGTGAGGAACGATGAACACTGCGCCGGTCGTCGCCGCGGTCGACGGTTCGGACGACAGCCTGCGTGCCCTGGACTGGGCCCTCGCGGCCGCCCGCAGACGCTCCGCCCCGCTGCGGGTGGCGCACGCGTGGCAGTACGCCGCCTGGGCCCAGCCCGACGTCCTGGTCGTGGGGCCGCCCGGACCGGACGACGACTCCGTCCTCGACCAGGCGCGCGACCATCTGGCGGGCCGCGGCGAGGGCCTCGACGTGGAGTACACCGCCCCGGTGGGGGCGCCCGCCGTCGTCCTGCCCGAACTCAGCGCCACCGCACAGCTGTTGGTGCTGGGCTCCCGGGGGCGCGGCGGCTTCGCCAGCCTGCTGCTCGGCTCCAACAGCCTTGCCGCCGCCCGGGACGCCGAGTGCCCCGTCGTCGTGGTGCCGCGGCCCGGCCGCGAGGTTCACGAGGGACCGCCGGCCGAGCCCGGGCCCCGGGTGGTCGTCGGCCTGCACGTGGACAGCCCCGACGAGGCCGCCCTGGCCTTCGCCTTCACCGAGGCCGCCCTGCTCGGCGCCCGCCTCCAGGCGATCGCCGCCTACCCGTGGCCGGTGACGAGCCTGGCGGCCCCCGGCGAACTGCTCCCGCCCGCCGTCGACCGGAGCGCCGTCGAGCACGAGACACGGATCCTGGCCGAGGGCTTCCTCGCCCCGCACCGCAAGGCGCGCCCGGACGTCCGCTGCGACGTCCACGCGCTGCCCGGCGACGCGGCCGGCCACCTCGTGGCCGCCTCCCGGGACGCCGCGCTGGTCGTCGTCGGGCGCCACCGCCGCCGCCTCCTCGCGCCGGCCCGCATGATGGGCTCCGTCACCCAGGCGGTCCTGCTGCACGCGGCGAGCCCGATCGCGGTGGTACCTCCCGCACCCCCCGAGGAGTGAGCCGCGCCCGCTCCGTACGGGGGGACCAAAAGCCCGCGCGGACCTGTTTCGAGCAGTACCCGCCGATCATGCTCACCCGGTCCCAGCGAGGCGTACGCTGGGGTGCCTGACAGCCACGCTGCGTGCCCGCTCCCCGCGCGGGTGCGACTGTGGCGGGGGGTAGTGATGGAACAACGGATCGTTCGGAACAGGCGGACGCTCCTCGAACGGGAAAGCGAACTCGCCGCGATCGACGAGGCGTTGGGCGAGCTCACCGGTCTGCGCGCGGACGGCGCCGAACAGCCCGCGCCGCCGCGCGGCGCATTGCTGGCCTTCGCGGGCCGCGCCGGAATCGGCAAGACCACCCTGCTCGCCGAGGTCCGCCGCCGCGCCACCGCACAGGGCTGCACGGTGCTGTCCGCCCGCGGCGGCGACCAGGAACAGCGCGTCGCCTTCCATGTGGCCCGCCAGCTCCTGCAACCGCAGCTCGCGGGCGTGCCGGAGGCCGAACTGCGCTCCTCGCTGGGCAGTTGGTACGACATCGTCGGCCCCGCCCTCGGCCTGTGCGCCCCCACCGAGGGCGCCCCGCCCGATCCGCAGGGCCTGGGCGACGGCCTCGACTGGGTGCTCACCCACCTCGCCGTGCGCCGCGCCCCGATGGTCCTGGTCCTCGACGACGCGCACTGGGCCGACCCCGAATCCCTGCGCTGGCTGGCCGCGTTCGCACCCCGGGCCGAGGAACTCCCGATGCTGATCGTCGTCGCCTACCGGCCCGACGAACTGCCCGACCACGCCGAGTCGTTCCGCGGACTGCCCGGACGCGCAGGCGGACGCCCGCTCGGCCTGGAGCCGCTCAGCGTGGCCGCCGTGGCCCGACTGGTGCGGGAGACCCTCGGCGCGCACGCCGACGACGCGTTCTGCCGCGAGTGCTGGGCCGTCACCGCGGGCAACCCGTTCGAGACCGTCGAGCTGACCGCCAAGGTGAGCGACCGCGGCCTCACCCCGACCGAGGCCGGGGCACCCCTGCTGCGTGACCTCGCCGCCGCCGTCAAGGGCAGCGGTCTGATCACCCGGCTCGAACGCCTCGGCACCTCCACCGTCCGCTTCGCCTGGGCCTGCGCCGTCCTGGGCACCGAGATCCATCCCGCGCTCGCCGCCGCCGTCGCCGGACTCGGCCCCGAGGAGGCCGCCGACGCCGCGGACGCGCTGCGCGGCGCCCGCATCCTCACCGGCGACGTGACCGCCGAAGGCACCCTGGAGTTCGTCCACCCGCTGATCGCCACCGCCGTCTACCGGGCCATCCCGACCGGCGTCCGGGTCGCCCTGCACGGACAGGCCGCCTGGTGCGTGATCAACGACGGACAGGGGCCCTCCGCCGCCGGCCGTCACCTCCTGGAGACCCACCCCGACGGCGACACCTGGGTCGTGCAGCAACTGCGCGCCGCCGCCGGCGAGACCCTCAGGGCCGGCGCCCCCGACGCCGCCCGCGGCTACCTCGCCCGTGCGCTGCGCGAACCCCCGCTCCCGGCCGACCGGGCCGCCGTCCTGTACGAGCTGGGCTCCGCCTCCCTGCTCACCGAACCGGCGACCACCGTCAACCATCTGCGCGCCGCCCTCGACGAGCCCATCGCCGACCCCGAGCTGCGGCACAACATCGTCTACCGCCTCTCCCAGGTCCTCGCCCACAGCGACCACCTCGCCGAGGCCTCCGACACCCTCGCCCGAGAGATACGGCTGACCGGCGACGCCCGGGTCAGGCTGCGCATGGCGGCCGAGCAGTTCATGTGGGACGCCTTCCGCGCCGACGAGCCCGACCATCCGGCCCGCTCCCGCCGCCTCGCCCGGCTCGCCGACCGGCTGAGGGGCCGCGACCTCACCGAGCGCTACGTCATCGGACTGCGCACCTGGGACGCGATCCTGCGCGGCGAACCCGCCCCCGTCGCCCTCCGCCACGCCGAACGCGCCCTCTCGGGCGGCCTGCGCTGGGCCGAGCCCGACCGCGGATTCGAGGTACCGGTCCTGGTGGCCCTGGCCTTCATGTACGCCGACCAGCCGGGCCGCACGGAGGAGCTCTTCGCCGCCGGGATCGCCGACTACGAACACCAGGGCTGGCGCGGCGCCCACCTCTCCTTCGCCTACACCCTGCTGGCCTACGTCCGCTATCGCCGCGGGCGGCTCGCCGAGGCCGAGGACTTCGTCCGCGCGGGCCTCAGGCTCGCCGAACGCGTCGGGCCCGGCACCCCCGCCCACTGGTACGCCATGGGCATCCTGATCGAGGTCCTGCTGGCCCGCGGCCGGGTCGCGGAGGCCGCCCGGACCGCCGACGCCTTCTGCTTCGGGGAACCCTTCCCGGCCGCCGTCGTCTTCCCCGACGCCCAGACCGTGCACGGCGAACTGCTCCTGGCCCGCGGCCTGCCCAAGGAAGCGGCCGCCGCGCTCACGGCCGCCGGACGCCGCCTCGACCCCAGGGGCATCCGCAATCCGGCCTGGTGCCCCTGGCAGGTGCACCTCGCCCGCGCACAGAGCCACGACGACCCCGAACGGGCCCTGGACACCGCCCTGGAAGCGGTCGGCCGCGCCCGCCAGTTCGGCGCCCCGTCCGCCATCGGACAGGCCCTGCGGACGGCCGCCGAGGTGTCCTCGGGCTCCGCCCGGGTCAAGTACCTGGAGGAAGCCGTCACCCATCTGGACCGCTCCCCGGCCGCCTACGAGCTCGCCTGCGCACTGGTCGCCCTGGGCACCGAACTGCGCCGCAACGGCCGCACCAGGGAAGCCGCCGACCATCTCTACCGCGGCCTCGACACGGCGGCCCAGTGCGGCGCCGACGGCCTCGCAGAGACGGCCCGCGACGAGCTCGCCGCCGCCGGACTGCGCCCCCGCCGTCTGCACAGCGCCGAGACCGACACCCTCACCACACGCGAACGCACGGCCGCCACGCTCACCGTCGCCGGCCGCACCGAGCCGGAGATCGCAGCGGAACTCCACACGGACGAGCAGACCGTCATATGCCTGCTGTCGGCGGTCTACCGGAAGCTGGGCACCGACCCCTCGGGGCTGGCGTCGGCCCTGGGGCAGGGGAGGGGATCCGGCACCCGTTGAGACGGCTCCCGCACGTCACCGATCGCGTCCATGCACGTACCATGGCCGCATGTCGTTCCTCCGCCGCCGCAGCGCCACTCCCGCCGGGCCCGACTTCGACGTACTGGCCATGGATCCGGGCGACTGGCCCGGCAATCTGGGCGCGGGTCTGCTGCCCGCCCCCGACGGCAGCTGCCAGGGCGTCTTCCTGCGCTACGACCTGTTCGGCGGCCGCGGACCCGCCATGATCATCGGCAATCTGCCGGAGGGCTCCCCTGCGCGTGAGGTGGCCGAGGGCGAGATCCCCTTCGAGGTGGCCCAGCTGTTGCTCGCGCTGGAGAACGACGAGGAGGTGACCGTCACCGACGCGGAGGACATGCCGGTGCTGCAGGGCGACAACCTCCTGATCGTGCGGCGCCTGAAGCTCTCCGAGGGCCGGATCTCCTGTGTCCAGTTCGACCGCAGCGACGGCGTCCTGGTCACCATCGCCGCCTGGGACCGCCCCATCACCGACGACCTGTACGCCCTGCTGAAGCCGCTCCCGGCGGAGCTTTTCCAGCAGGGCTGACGCGGGCGGCTAGGGGGTCGAGGAGGACTCGACGCGGACGTCCGCCGCGCGGACGAACGCCACCCGGTGGCCGTACTGGATCTCGTAGTACAGGTCCTTGCCGACCACGACCCTGTGCGAGTCGGTGGTGAAGGTGACCGCGTAGTAGTACTCGCCCGGCACCTCGTCACCGACCACGTACTTCTGGTTCGCCGGCACGGTGTACGGCAGCGGTGCCACCGTCTGGGCGGGCACTCCCGTCGGATAGGCCTCCTTCTCCGGGTACGCGCGGCCGTACACGGGGATGCTCGTCAGTCCGTCCTTCGGCGTGATCACCAAGCCGGAGGCGTTCACCGCCGTCGGCGCCTTCTGCGGGTTCCTGAACCACGCCTTCTGGCCCAGGTACCAGATGGCCGTCCAGTCGCCCCAGCGATCGGCGACCGCGTACTGCTGGCCGGTGGAGACCCGCGAGGACAGATCGTTCACCCCGGTGGTCGGGGTCCTGCCCAGGCCGATGTCCTTGATCAGGGCCGAGTTCTCGTCGTGGTCGGAGTACAGCCGCACTTCACTGGAACCGTGGGCCGCGCACGGCTCGCCCTTGGTGGTGCAGTCCGTGTACTCCGGCCGGTTCGACGCGTAGTCGGGCCGGATCGTCACCAGGCCGCCCTTCTTGCCCGCGGTGCGCTTGAAGGGGTGGCCCAGCAGGTCGAAGTAGTGCCGCCAGTCCCAGTACGGGCCCGGGTCCGTGTGCATGCCGGGGATCGTCGACGTGGTCGGGCCCGGCACGTTGTCGTGGCCGAGGATGTGCTGCCGGTCCATGGGGATGCCGTACTTCTTGGCTAGGTACCTCACCAGCCGGGCCGACGACCGGTACATCGCCTCCGTGTACCAGGCGTCCGGTGCCGCCAGGAAGCCCTCGTGCTCGATGCCGACCGACTTCGCGTTGATGTACCAGTTGCCCGCGTGCCAGGCCACGTCCTTGGCCTTGACGTGCTGGGCGATCAGACCGTCCGTGGAGCGGATGGTGTAGTTCCACGACACATAGGTGGGGTCCTGCACCAGGTTCAGGACGCCGTCCCAGGTGCCCTCGGTGTCATGGACGACGATGTACTTGATGCTCTGCGACGCCGGCCGGTCACCGAGATCGTGGTTGCCGTAGTCGTTGTCGCCGAACTCCGCGTACGGCGCCGGGATCCACTCGCAGGACACCGACGCCGGGCACTCCGTCCCGTCGGCGGACACCGTGCGCAGACCCGTGCGCCGCAGCTGCGCGGTGTTCGCCCGCAGCCGCGGCTGCGCGGCCAACGCGACCTGCTGCCCCTCGTCCGTGGTGCGCGCCTCGCCGGTGCGCAGCACGTCGTACACGTCGTTCGCGTACGCCGCGGCGGTCGCCGTGTCGTCCGCGCCGGAGAAACGGGCCACCGCGCCGTACCAGTCGGCCGGGTCGGAGCTGAGCGGTTCGCCCAGGGCCTTCTGGGCGGCGGCGAGCAGGGCGGCACCGCCGGCCACATTGGCCGTGGGGTCGGTACGCAGCTCCGCGGCCGGCAGTCCGGTCAGCCCGGCCGCTCTCGGCAGGGTCCTGAGGCGGGCCGGGAGCGCGGAGCTGTCCGGCACCGCGGTGTGCGGGTGCAGGGCCGCGCGCGCGTCGTCGCCGCGGGCGTCCTCGGTGCCGTCGGCGAAGTGCTCGGCCGCGGTCAGTGCGGTGCGCGCGTCGGTGAGGTGCATCGGGCCGTAGCCGCCGGTCACACTCGGCGCCCCGGCGTGGGTGTCCCAGCGGGACTGGAGGTAGGAGACGGCCAGCAGAACGCTCTGCGGCACGTGGTACTCGGCGGCCGCGCCGGCGAAGGCACGCTGCAGCACACCGGTGGAGGACTCGGCATCGGAGCCCGGGGCGGGGGCCGCACCGAGCAGGGGGAGCAGCAGGGCCGCGGAGGCCACTGCGCCGGCCGTCCTCCGGGTGCGTCTGCTGCCGGGAGTCGAGGTGGGGTCGGTGGCGGATCCTCGCAATGCGGCCTCCTGTGACGGGCGGGCGTGGCGGGGCGTGCGGCGCCGAGCTGGGTCAGTGGTACCGGCTTGCCGACGATCCGTCAATGATGCCCGGATGAGGGAGACTTCCCATGTCAAGAAGGTGTTCGGCGAGTTTCGTGGCGGAGGCTCGCGGGCCTGCGGGGCGTCAGTGGCGTACACCAATGGCCGCCCACCGACCGGCCCGCGCACATACGAAGATCCGCGGTGCGCCCGGCCTGGGCGCACCGCGGACCGGCATCCCCGTCAGCGAGTGCCGACCGCCGCGCGTACCGCCCTGCGGGCCAGCTGGCAGTCGTCGTGCAGCCGCCTCAGCAGCAGCCGCTGTTCCTCGCCGGTCGACACCGCGGCCGGATGGGCCGCGCCCGGTGCCGCCGGGGCCGGGTCGTGCATCGAGCGCTGCACGGCCGTCTCGTAGGTACGGATCTCCCGGGTGAGGACGAGCATCAGGTTCACCAGGAAGGCGTCACGCGCGGCGGGGCCCGCCGACTGGGCGATCTGGCTGATCTGCCGCCGCGCCACCGGCGCGTCGCCGAGGACCGACCACAGCGTGGCCAGGTCGTAGCCCGGCAGGTACCAGCCCGCGTGCTCCCAGTCCACCAGCACCGGACCGGCCGGTGAGAGCAGGATGTTCGAGAGCAGCGCGTCGCCGTGGCAGAACTGGCCCATCCCCTGCCGGCCCGCCGCATGCGCGATGCCGTGCAGCAGCTTCTGCAGGTCGCCCATGTCCCGGTCGGTGAGCAGCCCCAGCTCGTGGTAGCGGGAGATGCGGGCCGCGTAGTCCAGCGGGGCGTCGAAGGTGCCCGCCGGCGGCCGCCAGGCGTTCAGCCGGCAGATCGCCCCGAGCGCCGCCCGGATGTCCGCGCGCGGCGGGGCCTCGGCCGGGTGCCGCTGGAACGCCGCCACCCGGCCGGGCATGCGTTCCACCACCAGAGTGCAGTTGTCCGGGTCCGCCGCGATCAGCCTCGGCGCCCGGACCGGCGGCCGGTGCCGGACGAACGAGCGGTAAGCGGCTATTTCGTGCCGGTACCGCTCGGCCCACGCGGGGGAGTGGTCGAGCAGACACTTGGCGACGGCCGTGCTGCGCCCCGTCGTCCCGACGAGGAGCACGGACCGCCCGCTGCGGCGCAGCACCTGCACCGGAGCGAACTCCGGACAGATGCGGTGCACCGAGGCGATCGCGGTGCGCAGCTGGGCGCCCTGGGGGCCGGACAAGTCGAGTCTCCCGCTGAGCGGTTGGGTACCGATACCCGCGGCACGCCGGGGCCGGCCCACGACCGGCACGGGCGCCCCCGGACGCGCGGGGTCGAGGTAGGGGCCGCTGCCCGCCGGACGGGTGCGCAGCGACCGGGGCGGGGCGGACACGGAGGACGATGCTGCGTACATGGGCGATACCCATCCCTTCGTGTGCCTGCATGCCTGCCTGGTGAGTCCTTGCGCCCACCCGGCCCGGCCGCCCGGGCGCATCCTGGGGAATGTGCCCGTTGTGACGAGTGGCGACCGGGTCGGGGTGGCGCGTTCCTACCTGACACCCGATGCCCAGTGGCACACCATCTGGCGCACCCTGGCGAACCGTGGCGAATAGTCGCCCGGCAAGTCTCACCGGGCTACTGTCAACTCAGCCGAGAACCTGGGGGCTTGACGTGAGCGGACAACCCAACACCCGGCTCGCGGATCTGTTCGGCCTGGCCGGCTGGTCCAAGGGCGAACTCGCGAGGCTGGTCAACAAGCAGGCGGCGGCCATGGGCCACCCCCAGCTGGCGACCGACACCTCCCGGGTGCGGCGGTGGATCGACATGGGAGAGATCCCGCGCGATCCGGTGCCGCGGGTGCTGGCGGCTCTGTTCACCGAGCGTCTCGGCCGTGTCGTGACCATCGAGGACCTCGGTCTGGTGCGGCACGGGCGTACGGGGAAACGGCCGGGCGGCGGGATTGCGGAACATCCCGACGGCGTGCCGTGGGCGCCCGAACGTACCGCCGCGGTCCTCACCGAATTCACGGGAATGGACCTCATGCTCAACCGACGCGGCTTGGTGGGCGCGGGTGCCGCGCTCGCCGCAGGATCCGCACTCAGCAGCGCCATGTACGACTGGCTGCACAACGACCCGACACTCAAGGCCGACGCCCCTGCCCTCGACGACCCCCTGCACGCCGACCCGGCCGGGTTCGACCGCTACGAGGCCGCCCCCATCGGCTCGCAGGAGATCGAGGAACTGGAGCGCTCGGTCGAGGTGTTCCGGGCCTGGGACGCGGCCCGCGGCGGCGGGCTGCAGCGCAAGGCTGTGGTGGGTCAGCTCAATGAGGTGGGCGGCATGCTCGCCTACCGTCACCCCGACCATCTCCAGCGGCGCCTGTGGGGCGTCGCGGCCAACCTCGCCGTCCTCGCGGGCTGGATGTCGCACGACGTCGGCCTGGAACCCACGGCCCAGAAGTACTTCGTCATCGCCGCCCATGCGGCCCGTGAGGGCGGTGACCGGCCCCGCGCCGGGGAGGCGCTCTCCAGAGCGGCTCGCCAGATGGTGCATCTGGGCCGGCCGGACGAAGCACTCGACCTGATGAAGCTCGCCCAGTCCGGCTCGGGCCACGAGGTGCTGCCGCGCACCCGCGCGATGTTCCACACCATCGAGGCCTGGGCACAGGCGTCGACGGGCAAGGGCCAGGCGATGCGCCGCACCCTCGGCCGGGCGGAGGACCTCTTCGTCTCCGACCGGGGCGACGTGCCGCCGCCGAGCTGGATGCAGATGTTCAACGAAGCGGATCTGTACGGCATGCAGGCCCTGGCCTACCGCACACTGGCCGAGCACGACCCGAGCGCGGCCGCGCACGCCCAGCACTACGCGGAGAAGGCCCTGACGCTCAGGGCCGGCAGCCGGCAGGAGCGGTCTCAGATCTTCGACTTCCTGTCCATGGCCTCCGCCTGCTTCATCGCGGACGACCCCGAACAGGCGGGCCACTACGCGCGGCTGGCCCTGGTGTCGATGGGATCGAACTCCTCCCACCGCACCTGGGACCGGCTGCGCCAGATGTACCGGCTGACCGCCGAGTACTCCAACTACCCGAAGATCCAGCAACTGCGGGAGGAGATCAGGCTCGCCCTGCCCAAGCCCAAGAGCAGGGGCGGCAACAGCGCACCGGCATAGGGGGCCCGCGCGCTCGACCCGCTCTGGACCAGCCGTCCGTCTCGGCTGTCCTTATTCACTCACCTTGGCGATGAGCACGCAGGCCTCGTCCTCGCGCCCGCTCTCGCCGAACTCCTCGACCACCGCCCGTACGCAGTCCTGAGCGGTGCCCGCCGTCCCGAACCGCGGGGCCAGGCCGAGGAGACGGTCCAGGGAGTCCGCTCCTCCCCCACTCTCGGCTTCGCTCGAGCGGGGGGACCCCCACCGCCCGGGCACCAGTCCGTCGGTGTGCAGCAGAAGCAGGTCGCCCGGTTCCAGAGTCACTTCGGCCTGCCCGTAACCGGCTGCCGAGGTGGCGCCGAGCAGCACGCCGTCCGGCGCGCTGAGCACGCACCCCGTCCCGTCGCGGAACAGCAGCGGGGCGGGGTGTCCTGCTTGCGCCCATACCAGGGTGCGGGTCGCGGGCCGGTAGCGGCAGCAGACGGCGCTGCCCAGGGCCGGCTGCACGGTGGCGTCCAGTAACTGGTTGAGCCAGACCATCAGCTGACCGGGCTGGGTGCCCGCCATCGCCATGCCGCGCAGGGCGCCCAGCAGCATCGCCATGCCCGAGGTGACGGTCACGCCGTGCCCCGTCAGATCGCCGACGCTGAGCAGTGTGTCGCCGTCGGACAGTTCGATCGCGTCGTACCAGTCGCCGCCGATCAGCGCGCCCGTCTCGGACGGCAGATGACGGGCCGCGAGGTCGAGGGTCTGCGGCCCCCGTCGCGGGAGCCGCAGGGAGCCGCGCCACGGCGGCAGCACGGCTTCCTGCAGCTCGACCGCAAGCCTGTGCTCGGTCTGGGCCTGGTGCCGGTGGCGCTGCAACGAGTCACGGGTCTCGCGCACCGTCCGCTGGCTGCGGCGCAGTTCACTGACGTCACGCAGCACGGCCCACATCGAGGCGGTGCTGCCGTCGGCGTCGAGCACGGGCTCGCCCATCATGTGCACGGTCCGCAGAAGTCCGTCGGGCCGTACCACGCGGAACTCCCCGTCGATCGGCTTGGCGTCGACCAGACAGTCCGTCACCATCGCGGTCAGCCTCGCCCGGTCGTCGTCGAGCACCAGGGACGGCAGTTCGTCGAGGGTGAGCGCGGGTGTGTCCGGGACGAGGCCGAGGATCTGGTAGAGCTCCCCGGACCAACTGGCCTCGTCCGTCAGCAGGTTCCACTCGGCGCTGCCGACGCGGCTCAGCAGGGAACCGCGGTCCGCTTCACCGGACGCCACGGGCACGGCGGCCGCCGGTAACGCCTCGCCCGTGGCCGGCGCCACCGGCAGCGGTCCGTCCCGCAGTTGCGCCAAGTGCTGGTCCAGATCGTCGAGTTGGTGCAGCGCGAGATCGTACAGCGCGCGCTGCCATCGCTCCTCGGGGTCCGAACCGTCGCTCTGCGCGTCCCGCCGTACGGCGTCCACATCGCCCTTGAGCCGCCGCGTCTGCGTTATCAGCGCCTCGACCGAGCCGCGCCCGGGTGGCTGGGCGGCTGGTCGGTCCGCGGAGAGATGGGACGGCATGACGCACTCCGATGCGGGGACGGGACGGCCAAGGGGGACGGAGGGACCGGTTACGACTGTTGCACAGCCCGCGACGCCCTGTAAGGGATTTGGCAACACACGATCCGGTGGTGCTTCTGGCATATGTCAGAGTCTTCAATGCGTGGTCGGCCGGTGCGAATGGCGTACCTGGCGTGGTGGACAAGTCGTAGACGGCATACGTGCGTTGACCGATCGGGAGGGGCACGGATGTAGCGTTCAGGCGTCTGTTCGACGTGCCCGTGTTCTATGCCGCCTGCCACCTCGGCGGGGCATGGCGCGGTCCGCACCAACTATGTCCGAATTTCGCGCCATGCGAACGGCCGCTGCGGACTCGTAAAGGCATGGACACCATGTTCGAGCAGCCCGCCCGTGCCCGGCTCGTCACTCCCGAGGACCGCGAGGTCCCCGTGCCCGCCATGCTGCGGTACACCTCCGAGGATCCGCTGGCCGTGTTCTTCGACTTCCCGCCCGAGTCCACCCTCGACGGCGCCTGCGTCACCTGGACCTTCGCGCGCTCCCTCCTGGACGAGGGGCTGAACGCCCCGGCCGGATGTGGGGACGTGCACATCTGGCCGTGCGGGCGCACGCGTACGGTCCTCGAGTTCCACTCGCCGTACGGCATCGCCCTGCTCCAGTTCGACACCGCGGTGCTGCGCCGCTTCCTGCTGCGCACCTATGCCCTGGTGCCGGCCGGGCAGGAGGACGTCGGGGCGGTGGTCGAGCGCGGGCTGAGCGCCTTGTTCGGCGGCGTCTGACGCCACCCCGCCACCCCCGGCGGGGGCTTTGACTTCTCTTCACCTCCGTCTCACCGCGCGGGTATGGACCTCGACGAACACCCCATGCACCCTTGCGCGCGGTGTGCCACCGGGGCACCCCTGTGACGAGGACGGGGCGAATGACACCGATCAGCCGAAGAGGCTTCGTTGGGCTCGGCGCTTCCGTGGCGGCGGGCATGGCGGTGGGCGCCGGTACCAGTACGGCGGCCGCGGCCCAGAGCGCGGCGACCGGCACGATCAAGGATGTGAAGCACGTGGTGATCCTCATGCAGGAGAACCGCAGCTTCGACCACTACTTCGGGCGCCTCAAGGGCGTCCGCGGGTTCGACGACCGCAGCGGCATCGTGCTGAGCGGCGGCCGCTCGGTCTTCAACCAGCCGAACGGGCTGGGCCGGCAGTACCCCTGGAAGCTCAGCGCGACCCCGGCCGCCGGCGGCAAGGACGGCGAGACCCTCGCCCAGTGCAACGGCGACCTCCCGCACTCCTGGTCCTCGCAGCACTCCGCCTGGAACAAGGGCCGCCTCGACAACTGGGTCCTGGGCGTGGGCAACGTCCGCTCGCTGGGCTATCTGGACCGCTCCGACATCCCGTTCCACTACGCGCTCGCCGACAACTACACCATCTGCGACGCCTACTTCTGCTCCACCCTCAGCGCCACCGGCCCCAACCGCACCTACCTGTGGAGCGGCAAGGTCGACCCCGCCAGCTACGACGGCGCCGACGAGTCGGGCCTGACCTGGCAGAACTACGCCGAGGCACTGCAGGCCGCCGGGGTGACCTGGAAGGTCTACCAGAACGCGGCGGACAACTACGGGGACAACGGCTGCGCCTACTTCAAGAACTTCGCCAACGCCAAGGCCGGCGACCCGCTCCACGACCGGGGCATGTCCTCCGTGCCGAACGTGACCGGTTCGACCCCGGACGACATCGCCGCCGCGATCAAGGCGGACGTCCTCGCGGGCACGCTCCCGCAGGTCTCCTGGGTGGTCCCCAACCAGGCCTTCTCCGAGCACCCGTACGCCCCGCCCGGTGACGGCGCCCACTTCGTGAACCTCGTCTACCAGGCCCTGGCGGCGGACCGCGACGTCTTCGACTCGACCGTCCTGTTCCTCAACTACGACGAGAACGACGGCTTCTTCGACCATGTCCCGCCGCCCGCCCCGCCCGCCGGAACGGCCGGCGAGTTCCTGAACGGCGTGCCGTACGGCTTCGGCTTCCGCGTCCCGATGCTCGTCGTCTCGCCCTGGACGCGCGGCGGCTGGGTCTCCTCGGAGGTCTTCGAGCACACCTCGGTGCTGCGCTTCCTGGAGACCTGGACCGCGGCCATCGGCAGGCCCGCGAACTGCCCCAACATCAGCGCCTGGCGGCGCTCGGTCAGCGGCGACCTGACCGGCGTCTTCGACTTCGCCAACCCGGTCTACGGCCCGGTGTCCCTGCCCGCGACCGGCGTCATCGGCATCAACACCTGCGGCCCGCTGCCCAACCCGGTGCCGACGAACAACGCCCTGCCCGCCCAGGAGCCCGGAACCCGCCCGGCCCGCGCGCTGCCCTACCAGCCCAACGGATACCTGGACCGTCTGGAGTTCGGGTCCATGGGCCAGATCCTCGCCTGGTTCACCATGGCCAACCAGGGCGCCCCGGCGGCGCGGGCGGCCCACTTCTCCATCCATCCCAACGCCTACCGCGACACCACGCCCTGGCAGTACACGGTCGACGCCGGCCGCGCCGCCTCCGACTACTTCAACATCGGGCTCGGGTACGGCGGTGGCAAGTACGACCTCACCATGGCCGGCCCCAACCGCTTCCTGCGCCGCTTCCAGGGCGACGCGACGAAGGCGGGCAAGTCGGCGGAGGTGAGGACGCGTTACGCCGTGGAGCCCGGCACCGGCAAGCTCGCGGTCCACTTCAGGATGACCAACTCGGGTTCCTCGTCGGTGAGGTTCACCATCACCTCGAACCACTACCGCGGTGACGGTCCCTGGACGTACACGGTCGCCGCGGGCGCGTCGACGGAGGACTGGTTCAACGCGGTCGCCTTCCAGCAGGGCTGGTACGACTTCACGGTCACCGTCGACTCCGACACGACCTGGTCACGCCGGTTCACCGGGCACCTGGAGACCGGCGCGCCGAGCGTCAGCGGCTGAGTCACGCGTAAAGGTCCGGGCGCGGCGCGAGCTCGACGACCGCCCGGCGGCCGCTCTCCAGCGCCCGGACCCCCGCCTCGGCGATCACGGAGGCCGCGTACCCGTCCCAGACGCCGGGGCCGGTGACCGTTCCCCGTCGGGTGGCGTCGACCCACGCCTGCACCTCGCGGTCGTAGGCGTCGGCGAACCGGACGAGATAGTCCTGTGCCACCTCCTCCCGCGCGCTGCCGTGCGCGGTCACGACCATGGTGTGTTCGTCGCCGATCCGGGCGCTGCCCGCCTCGCACACGGCCTCGCAGCGCACCTGGTAGCCGAAGCCGCAGTTGACGAAGACCTCGACGTCCACCAGGGCCCCCTGCTCCGTCTCGAACAGCACGAACTGCGGGTCGACCAGGCCCTTGGGGGCGCTCGGCGAGGACGCCGGACGCAGCACGGTCACGGCGGTCAGCTCCTGGCCCAGCAGCCAGCGGGCCGCGTCGATCTCGTGCGAGACCGAGCTGTTGACCAGCATGGCGCTGGTGAAGTCGGGCGGGGAGGAGACATTGCGATGGGTGCAGTGCAGCATCAGCGGGCGCCCCAGGGTGCCGCCGTCCAGCAGGGCCTTGAGACGCCGGTACTCGCTGTCGTAGCGGCGCATGAACCCGATCTGCGCCAGCCGCCGCCCGAGCCTTGCCTCCGCCTCCATGACCCGGAGCGCTCCTGTGGAGTCCGGCGCCATGGGCTTCTCGCACAGCACCGGCAGTCCGCGTGCGAATGCCGCGAGCAGTGCCTCCTCGTGCGCGGGGCCGGGCGAGGCGATCAGGACCGCCTGCACACCGGGCGCGTCCAGCGCGGCCACCGCGTCCGTGTGCACCGAGGCCCCGTCCAGTCCGGCGGCCTCCTCCTCGGCGCGTGCGGCGTCAGGGTCGGCGACCGCGGCGACCCTGGCTCCGCTCACCACGTGCTGGAGGCGTCGTATGTGATCGGCCCCCATGTGGCCGGCACCCAGTACGGCCACGCCCAGCAGGTCACCCACGTGCGCACTCCCTCTCAGCCGACGATCACGCCGTAGCGTACGCCGCCCGGAAGGCGTCCTCAGTAGCGCAGTACTCCGGCGATCCCGGCCTCGTCGCCCAGGGTGCCGTCCGGTACGAAGCGGACGTCGGCGCCGGTCTCCAGGCACTGCTCGACGATCTCGTCCACGATGTCCTCGCGGGCGTCGAGGTCGCCGCTCCTCGCCGGGATCAGATGGTCGCCGTCGTCACGCACGGTGATGCGGTAGTTCTCCTCGACGGCGAGCAGCCGGACGCGGCCCTCGCGGGCGCTCTGCCAGACCTCGTCGACCCCGGCGGCGAACTCCTTGCGTCCCCGGGCGGTGGACAGCTCCCGGGCCACGGCGTCGGTGTTCCTGCGGACCTCCGCGGCGACGATCGGCCCGATGGCCTGCCACACCGCGTCGGGGGTGCCGTTCGCCAGTCCGCCGTGCGGGACGTGCACGGCTTCCCTGATCACCGTGCCGACCTCGTCCAACGCGGACAGGGCCGCCTGCTCGCCGGTGACGTAGAGCGGCCGCGGGTCGTTGCGCAGCACGGCCGTCAGTGCCGTGTCCGCGTCGCGCAGGAAGTGACGGGTGCCCTCGTCGCGGAACGTGCTCGGTGTGTCCCCGATCTGTTCCCGGCGCTCCGCGTCGAAGTTCTCGTGCGTCCTGGTCAGCGGGAAGCCGCCGGAGTGGTCCTCGGTGACGCGTTCGGGTCCGCCGTTCCACAGCGTGACGCGGTCCGCGGAGACCGAGAGCACCCAGAACGGCCGCTCGGCGGCCTGCGCGGAGACGAGGTTGCGGGTGAGGAAGGTGTCCGAGAGGACGACCCGTTCGGGCACGGTGCGGCCGAGGGACCACACCTGGTGCTCACCGGGTGCGGCGAAGATCACCAGGCCGTCCTCGGCGTGCGCCAGGTCCACCTCGGACAGGGCCCGGTCGAGCTGTTCGACGACGTCGACGCGCCGCTCCCGGGTGACCGAGGGATCGGACTCCAGCTGCTTCTTGGCCTCGGCCACGACATTGCGCAGCCGGACCGGATCCTGGGCGTTGTAAGGCTCTCGGCGATGCGTCGGCGTCAGCACGGACACCGCGGGATACGGGCGCGGACGCCGCAGCTCTGCGAGGGCCACGGGACTGAGTGCGTGCTCCATAACAGCACGATAGGGCCGATTCACCGATCGGGCATTTGGGGTATCGGCGGCGTTTCCGGGCGGATCTCCGGTCGGCCATGGGCACAGATGTGCCGAGGAGGTGGTCGCGGTGGCCCGGCTCGTCGTCGACGGGGAGGACGTGGTCCTCCGTCTCGCCCTGCCCGAGCGCCTGCTGGCCCGGCGCCGCGAGGTCCGCCTGCCGCTCACGGCGGTCCGTGCGGTGAGCGTCGAGCCGGACTGGTGGCGCGGGCTGCGCGGGCTGCCGCGCTCCGCCCGGTGGCTGCCCGACCGGTTCTGTCTGGGCGAGTGGCGGCACGCCGAGGGCCGGGACTTCGTCGCCGTGCGCGCGCACGGTCCCGTCGTGCTCGTCGATCTGCGGCCGTCCGCGCCCTTCGGCCGCCTGGCCGTGTCCACCCCCGATCCCGAAGGAGTCGTACGGGCCATCCGTCAGGTGGCTTAATCCCGTTGCTACGCCGGGCGCGTTCACCTGGCAGTCATGTACCGTCGGCCCGCCGAGGCCCCGAGTACGCAAGTAATTTACCCGCGTTCGGCATTTCGATCAGCTGAGAGTTGCTAGGGTGCTACTCGTCGGTAGCAAACCGAAGCGGGGATCACCTGGAGTCGCTCGACCCGCGACTCCGTCGACGGGGGTGCCGAGCCCGACGACCTGGCAAGGGGGCCTGGTCGGGCAGGGCTTGTGCGGTTACGCGAGACGCGTCCCTCGAGCGTCAGTTCCCTGCTCACCAATTCAGACAGGTGAGACTCGTCAAAATGGCACGTTCCCTGGTCGATTTACTGACCACGCACGCCTCGACCCACCCTGAACGGACCGCTTACCGCTACCTCGTCACGGGCGACAGCGACGGACAGACGCAGGAGCTCACCTACGGGCGCCTCGCCGACCGGTCGCGAGCGATCGCCGCCTGGCTGCAGGAGCGCGGACTCGCCGGGTCCCGCGCCATGCTGCTCCACCCGCCCGGCCTGGAGTTCATCTGCGCCTACCTGGGCTGCCTCGCGGCCGGTGTGGCCGCCGTACCGGGCGTGCCCCCGCAGGGCCGGGCGCAGAACCACCGTGCCCTGACCCGTATGAAGCGCCTGATAGCCGACGCGGACGCCAAGGTCATCCTCGGCGGCCGCGAGGTGATCGCCGCCCTGGACTCCATGGCGGAACACCTCCCCGAACTGGACGGCATCGCCCGCGTCGCCACCGAGGACATCCCCGACGAGGCCGCCGCCGCCTGGCGCGAACCCGAACTCACCGCGGACTCCGTCGCGTTCCTCCAGTACACCTCCGGCTCGACCTCCGCCCCGCGCGGAGTGGTCGTGACCCACGGGAACCTGCTGGACAACGAACGGGTCATCACCGAGCGGATGGGCCACACCCCCGACACGCTCGCGGAGTACGACCACGAACTGATCGTCAGCTGGCTGCCCGTCTACCACGACATGGGCCTGATGGGCCCGGTCCTGAACACGATGTACCTCGGCGCCACCGCCACCCTCTTCTCGCCGCTGCACTTCCTGCAGCAGCCCGCGCGCTGGCTGAAGGCCGTCAGCCGCTTCCGCCCGCACACCAGCGGCGGCCCCAACTTCGCCTACGAGATGTGCCTCAAGCACGCCGGCCCGGACCTGCTCGACGGTCTCGACCTCAGCTCCTGGAAGGTCGCCTTCAACGGCGCCGAACCGGTCCGCGCGGCCACCCTGCGGCGCTTCGCCGAGACCTTCGGCGAGGCCGGCTTCCGCCGCGAGGCCTTCTACCCCTGCTACGGCCTGGCCGAGGCCACCCTCATGGTCACCGGCGGCTCCGTGGACACCCCGCCCACGCTGCTGGAACCCGCCGGGAACGGGCCGCACGCAGGTGAGGCGGACGCCGCGGCCGTGGGCTGCGGACGTCCCGGCCCCGGTGTGACCGTGGTGATCGCCGACCCCGAACGGCGGGAGGAACTGCCCGAGGGAGAGGTCGGCGAGATCTGGGTCGGCGGCGCGAGCGTCGCCAAGGGCTACTGGCGCAACGCCCTCGCCACCCGTGAGACGTTCCGCGCCACACTCCCCGACGCCCTCACCGGCGAGGAACGCCGCTTCCTGCGCACCGGTGACCTCGGATTCCTGCGCGACGGCGAGCTGTTCGTCACCGGCCGCCTCAAGGACCTGATCGTCATCGACGGCCGCAACCACTACCCGCAGGACCTGGAGCTGTCCGCCGAGCTGTCCCACCCGGCGCTGCGGCCCGGCTGCACCGCCGCGTTCTCCGTGGACTGTGGGACGGAGGGCGAACAGGCCGTCGTCGTCGCCGAGTTGTCCCCGGACGCGGTCGGCGAGGCCGAGAAGGTCATCGACCTGATCCGCAGCGCGATCGGCGAGGCCCACGGCCTGTCGGTGCGTGACGTCGTGCTGGTCCAGCCCGGCACCATCCCCAAGACGTCCAGCGGGAAGATCCAGCGCCGCGCCACCCGCGCGGCCCATCTCGAGGGCACCCTCGCCGTGATCGGCGAGCCCTCCGCGGTGTGACACCGCCCGCCGCCGGCGCGCCCGTTGGCGCCGGCGGCACGGCCGGTTGCCGATGCCCGCCGCCAATCCGCTGACCGTCGTACGTCCCTCGTACGACGGTCAGCCCTGCCCCCATGCCGTCGCCTGCGCCGTAGCGCGCGGCCGTACGGCATCCGCCTGAGCCCGAGTTCACGAGGACACCTGCCCAGATGCCTGCGAACGAGTCCCCGAAGCAGTCCCCCGAGCCGTCCCCGACGACCTCCGAGGGCGTACGGGCCTGGCTGGCGTCGGCCGTCGCCGAGGCGGCCGGGATCGACCCGCCGGCCGTCGACCCGGACCGGCCCCTCGCCGAATTCGGCATCGGTTCACGCCAGTTGGTGACCCTTGCCGCCGAGCTCTCCGAGCGGATCGGCCGGCCCCTGGAACCGTCCCTGGTCTTCAACCACCCCACGATCTCCGCGATCGCCGAGGCCGTCCTCGAACCACAGGAACCGCCCTTCGGCGCACAGGCGTCGACGCACCCCGAGCCGGCCCGGGCCACCACGCGTCCGGACGACGACGTGGCCATCATCTCCATGGCCTGCCGCTTCCCCGGCGGCGCCGAGGACCCCGAGGCGCTGTGGCGGCTGCTGACCGCGGGCGAGGACGCCATCTCCGAAGTCCCCGCAGGCCGTTGGGACACCCGCGGGCTCTACGACCCCGACCCGGAGGCCGGCGGAAAGGCCTACACCCTGCGCGGCGGATTCCTGGACGGCATCGACCGCTTCGACGCGCCGTTCTTCGGGATCTCCCCGCGCGAGGCCGCGGCCATGGACCCGCAGCAGCGCCTGCTGCTGCAGACCGCCTGGGAGACACTGGAGCGCGCCGGCATCGTCCCGGACACGCTGAACGGCAGCTCCACCGGGGTCTACGTCGGCCTGTACGACAGCGGCTATCTGGCCGCCGCCTCGCTCGGCCAGCTCGACGGGCACGTCGGCACCGGCTCGGCGGCCAGCGTGGCCTCCGGGCGCATCGCCTACACCCTCGGCCTCCAGGGCCCCGCGGTGACCGTGGACACCGCGTGCTCGTCCTCCCTCGTCGCACTGCATCTGGCGGCGCGGGCGCTGGCGAGCGGCGAGTGCGACCTGGCGCTCGCCGGTGGCGCGACGCTCCTGGTCACGCCGCGCGGGCACGTCGAGTTCAGCAGGCTGCGCGGGCTGTCGCCGTCCGGACGATGCAGCCCGTTCTCGGCCGAAGCCGACGGGGTGGTGTGGGGCGAGGGCTGCGGGCTGGTCCTGCTCAAGCGGCTCGCGGACGCACGCCGGGACGGCGACCGCGTGCTGGCCGTCGTCAAGGGCTCGGCGATCAACCAGGACGGCCGCAGCCAGGGCCTGAGCGCGCCCAACGGCCCCGCCCAGGAGCGGGTGCTGCACGCCTCGCTGGACGCCGCCGGGCTGACCCCGCACGACCTGGACTACGTGGAGGCGCACGGCACGGGCACCCGTCTGGGCGACCCGATCGAGGGCCGGGCGCTGGCCAATGTGTTCGGGCCGGGCCGCCCTGCCGACCGGCCGCTCGGCGTCGGCTCCCTCAAGTCCAACATCGGTCACACCCAGGCCGCGGCGGGCATCGGCGGCGTCATCAAGACGGTGCTGGCCCTCGGCCACGAACACATTCCGGCCTCGCTGCACGCCGAGAACCTCACCGAGCACATCGACTGGACGGACAGCGGCCTGCGCGTGCTCGGCGACGCCGAGGCATGGCCGCGCGAGGCGGGCCGGGCACGCCGGGCCGGGGTGAGCGCCTTCGGCATCAGCGGCACCAACGCCCACGTGGTGCTGGAGGAGGCGCCCGAGGAGCCGGCCCGGGACAGCGCCGGGTCCGGCACGGGCCCCCTGGCCGGCGAACCGCACGGCAACGGGTCCGGCGCGAGCCCCCTCGTCGGCGAACCGCACGGCCCCGGACTCTTCCCGCTCTCCGCCCGCGGTCTTACCGCCCTGCGAGGACAGGCCGCCCGGCTCCTCGAAGCACTGGAAGCCCGGCCGCAGCTGCCCCTGCCCTCCGTGGCGGCGACGCTCACCCACCACCGCACCCACTTCGACCACCGAGCCGTCGTCCGGGCGGGCCACCGCGACGAGTTGCTCACCGCCCTGCGCTCACTCGCCGAAGGACAGCCCGACCCCGACCTGACCGTCGGCCCCGAGCAGACCCGGCCCGTGGGCAAGGTGGCCTTCGTCTTCCCCGGCCAGGGCGCCCAGTGGACCGGCATGGCCCGCGACCTGCTCGACGGGGACCCGGTGTTCGCCGACGAACTCGACCGCTGCGACGCCGCCCTGCGCCCGTTCACCGAGTGGTCGGTGACCTCGGTGCTGCGCGGTGAGGCGGGCGCCCCGTCCCTGGACCGGGTGGACGTGGTCCAGCCGGTGCTGTTCGCCGTGATGGTGTCGCTGGCCGCCGTGTGGCGGGCCCGGGGCATCCGGCCCGACGCCGTGATCGGGCACAGCCAGGGCGAGGTCGCCGCGGCCTGTGTCGCGGGGGCGCTCAGCCTCAACGACGCGGCCGCCGTGGTCGCCCTGCGCAGCCAGGCCCTGACCGAGCTGTCCGGCACCGGCACCATGGCCGTCGTGGCCCTGCCCCACACCGAGGTGGAGACGCGGCTCCCCGACGGAGTGAGCGTCGCGGCCGTCAACAGCGGCCGGTCCACGGTGATCGCCGGCGACGTGGCCCCCCTGGAAGCCTTCCTCGCCGACCTCGAGGCGGAGCAGGTCTTCGTCCGCCGTCTGGAGGTCGACTACGCCTCCCACAGCGCCCAGGTCGAACCGGTCCGCGCGACGATCCTCGACGAACTCGACGGCGTCATCAGCAGCCCGACGTCCGTCGCCTGGTACTCCACCGTCACCGGCGAGCCGGTCACCGAGGAGCTGGAAGCCGACTACTGGTACACCAACCTCCGGGAGACCGTGCGCTTCGCCCCCACCGTGGAGCGCATGGCCGCCGACGGCTACCGCCACTTCGTCGAGCTCAGCCCGCACCCCTCCCTGCTCACGGCCCTGCGCACCGTCGGCGAGGACTGCGGCCACGACCTGCTCGCCGTCGGCTCGCTGCGCCGCGACGAGGACGCCCGCGCGTGCCTGGACCGGGCCGCCGCCGAACTCCACGTCCACGGACGGCGGATCGACTGGCGCCGCCTGGTCGCCGGCACGGCGCCCGTGGACCTGCCGACGTACGCCTGGGATCCGCAGCGCCACTGGACCGAGCCCGAGTCCGGCACGGGCGGGCCCGGTCTGTTCGACCGCGCCGCGCACCCGTTGCTGGGCATACAGCTCCAGTCGGCCGACGAGACCCGCTGGACCTTCCGCAACGAGTGGTCCCCGGCCACCGCCGACTGGCTGCCCGACCACGCCGTGTTCGGCCGGACCGTGGTCTCCGGCACGACCCTGGCCGAGCTGTGCCGCGCGGCCCTCGCCGTGGCCCGCCCGGACACCCCGGCCGACGTCACCGGACTGCTCCTGCTCAGCCCTCTGGTGCTGCCGGACTCCCACACGGTCGAGGTGTCCGTCGAGGTGGTCACCGCCGGTCCCGTACCGGAGATCACCGTGCACAGCCGCCCGCGCGGCCGGGACGCCACCGGCTGGACCCTGCACGCCACCGCGTCCGCGGCCGAGTCCGCACCCGTGGCGGCCGGGCAGCCGCCGGTGTGGCCGGAGAGGGCCGAGGAGGTCTGGACCCCGAAGACCTACGAGCGGCTGGGTGCACTCGGCCTCGGCTACGGTCCCGCCTTCCAGGGCGTGCGGTCGGTGGTCGCGACCGACGACGACGCACTGCTGGCGCGCCTGTCGCTGCCGTCCGCCGCCCGTGACGTGGCCGATCCCTACCCGGTCCACCCGGCGCTGCTGGACGCCGCACTGCAGGTCGCCGCGGCCTTCGACATGAACGGCGGGCGGGTGTTCCTCCCGGTCGCCGTGGGCCGCTGTGTGCTGCCGCCCGGCGGCGCCGGAGACCTGACCGCGTCCGTACGGCGCACGGGCGGCTCGGCCACGGACCTCACGCTGGACGTGACGCTGTGGGACGCCGACGGACTTCCGGCAGGCCGGCTGGAGACCGTACGGCTGCGCGCCGCCGACCCGGCCGACCTGGGCGGCGGCTCGGAGAACGGACGGCACCTGTACGAGGTCGCGTGGACGGCCCTGCCCGAGGAGCCCTCCGCCGCACCGGTCACCGCGTGGGCGGTCGTCGGCGACCGGTCCGATCCACAGGTCGCGGCCGCCCGGCAGGGTCTCGGGGCGGCGGGGGCCGAGGTGCGCGACACGGGCGCCGACGTCGTCGTACGCCTCTGGCCGCGTCCGGCGAGGGACGCCGAACCGGCGGCCGTGGCACAGGAGTTGGCCGCCGCGGCGCTGGAGGAGCTGCACGCTCGGATCGCGCTGCCCGGGGAGGAGGCCCCGTCCCGGACCGTCTGGGTGACCCGCGGCGCGGTCGCCGCCGCCGACGGCGACCGGGTGACCGGCTTCGCCCAGTCGGTGCTGTGGGGCCTGGCGCGCAGTGCCCGCGCCGAGCACCCGGACCTCGGGCTGACCCTGCTCGACCTCGAAGACCTCGAAGACCTCGAAGACCTCGAAGACCGCGAAGATCTCGGCGATCTCGGCCACGCGGACATGGCAGCCGCTCTGCTCGCCGCCGGGGCTCGTCCCGACGAGCCCGAACTCGCCCTCCGCGCAGGCACGTTGCTCGTTCCGAGGCTGGTGCGCGCCCGCCCCGCGGACACCTTGCGCGTGCCGCCCGGGGACCACTACGAACTGGTCCTCGCCGACGATCCGGCCCTGCGCACCGCCGAGCCCCTGCCGCTGGGGCCCGGCCAGGTGCGGATCCAGGTGCACGCCCTCGCGCTCCCGGCCCCCGCAGCGGCATCCTTCGTGTGCGCCGGTGTGCTCACCGAGGTCGCGGCCGATGTCGAGGGACTCCTTCCCGGCCTGCGGGTGGTCGCCCCGGCCGACACCGCGCCGGGCTCCGAGGCGGTCACCGACGCCTCGCGGATCACGGTGGTCGCGGACGAAGTACCGTTCACCGCCGCGGTGGCGGCAGTCGAACACCCGCGTGTCCTCCACGTCAGCGACGCCCGCGAGGCGATCCGCCACCGGGCCGTGTCCGACCGCCCCGTGGTCCTGGACCTGGCCGGCACCCCCACCCCGGTCCCCACCGACGGCACCGTCCTGATCACCGGCGGTCTGGGAGCCGTCGGCCGGCACATCGCCCGCCTTCTCGCCGAACACGGCGTTTCCCGACTGCTCCTGACTTCCCGTCAGGGCCCTGACGATCCCCGCGCCGCCGAGGTCACCGCCGAACTGGCCGCACTGGGCACCGAGGTCGAGGTGGCGGCGTGCGACGTGGCGGACGCGGCGGCCGTGGCGGACGTACTCGCCGGGATCGGTGAGGAGTCGCCGCTGCGGGGCGTCGTGCACTGCGCGGGTGTCCTGGACGACGGGGTGGTCGCCGAGCTGACGCCCGAGCGGCTCGCACGGGTGCTCGGCCCGAAGGCCGACGGCGCCGCCCATCTGCACCGGCTCACCGCGGACGCGCCCCTCGACCTGTTCCTCCTGGTCTCCTCGGCCGCCGGTGTCGTCGGCAACCCGGGCCAGGGCAACTACGCGGCGGCCAACGTCTTCCTGGACCAACTCGCCCACCACCGGCGTGCCTTGGGCCTGCCCGGCGTTTCCGTCTCGTTCGGCGCGTGGGCGGGCGAGGGCCTCGCCGCCGCACACGCCGACCTGGACCGGATGGCGCGTCTCGGCCACCGTGCCCTCACCCCCGACCAGGGCCGCGACCTGGTCGAGCTGTCCCTGCGGCGGAACGCGCCGCACCTGGTCGCCTGGATCCTGGACCTGCCCCGGCTGCGCGAGCACGCCGACGGGTCCGCGCTGTGGCGCTCGCTGCTGCCCGCGCCCCGCACCGCGCAGCACACCGGTGACGCCCTGGCCGACCGCCTGGCCCGGCTGCCGGAGCCGGAACGCGCCGAACGCGTCCTGGCCCTGGTCCGCGACGAGGTCTCCCGCGCCCTCGGCCTGCGCTCGGCAAAGTCCGTCCGCCCCGACCAGCCGCTGCGCGACCTCGGCATGGACTCGGTGACCGCGGTCGAACTCCGCAACCGCATCGGCACCCGCATCGGCGTCCGGCTCCCCGCGACCCTGCTGTTCGACCACCCCACCGCGGACCGGCTCGCCGCCCATCTGCTGTCCCACGTCCTGGTCACGGACGGCGACCGGGCCGCCCGGCGCACCGCGTCCGCCCCGGCACGCCTCGGCGCCGCGACGACGGACGAGCCGATCGCCGTGGTCTCCATGGCCTGCCGCCTGCCGGGCGGGGTGAGCGATCCGGAGGGACTGTGGCGCCTGGTCGCGGACGGCCGCGACGCGGTCGGCCCGTTCCCGGCGGGGCGCTGGGACGTGGAGTCGCTGTACGACCCCGATCCGGACGCCCTCGGCAAGACATACGCCCGCGAGGGCGGCTTCCTGGACGACATCGAGTCCTTCGACCCGGGCTTCTTCGGCATCACCCCGAAGGAGGCCGCCGCCATGGACCCGCAGCAGCGGCTGCTCCTGGAGACGTCCTGGGAGGCGCTGGAGCGCGCCGGGATCGTGCCCGCCGAACTGGCGGGCAGCACCACCGGTGTGTACGTCGGCATGTTCGGCAGCGACTATCTGTCCGGCTCCCGGCTGGACCAGCTGGACGGCTACGTCGGCACCGGGTCCGCGCTGAGCGTGGCCTCGGGCCGGCTCGCCTACGCCCTCGGTCTGCACGGCCCGGCGATGACCGTCGACACCGCCTGCTCCTCCTCCCTCGTGGCCACCCACCTCGCGACGCAGGCGCTGCGGACCGGAGAGTGCGATCTCGCGCTGGCCGGCGGCGTGACCCTGATGGTCACACCCCAGACCTTCGTGGAGTTCAGCCGGCTGCGCGGACTCTCCCCGACCGGCCGCTGCCGCTCCTTCTCCGACGACGCGGACGGCGCGATCTGGGCCGAGGGCGTCGGCATGCTCGTACTGAAGCGGCTGAGCGACGCCCGGCGCGACGGGGACGAGGTACTGGCCGTGCTGCGCGGCACGGCCGTCAACCAGGACGGCCGCAGCCAGGGCCTGTCCGCGCCCAACGGCCCCGCGCAGGAGCAGGTCATCCGGCGGGCGCTGGAAGTGTCCGGACTGGAACCCGCCGACATCGACTACGTGGAGGCCCACGGAACCGGAACGACGCTCGGCGACCCGATCGAGGCCAACGCGCTGGCCGAGGTCTTCGCCGACTCCCGCCCCCAGGACCGCCCGCTGTACCTGGGCTCCCTCAAGTCCAACATCGGTCATGTGCAGGCGGCTTCGGGCGTGGCCGGGCTGATCAAGGTGGTCCAGTCGCTGCGTCACCGGACCCTGCCGCGCACCCTGCACGCCGGCACGCCCAGCCGGCACGTCGAGTGGGACGGCAGCGGGCTGCGGCTGCTCCAGGAGCCCGTGGACTGGCCGTCGACGGGGCAGCGGGTCAGGCGCGCCGGGATCAGCGCCTTCGGCATCAGCGGCACCAACGCCCATGTGATCGTCGAGGAGGCCCCGCGCGTCGAGACCGCGGCCCCCGGTGAGACACCGCCGCAGAAGCGGCTGTTCGTGCTGTCCGGACGAGGCGAGACGGCGCTGCGCGGACAGGCCGCGCGGCTGGCCCAGTACGTCACCGAGGACACCTCGCTGCCGGACGTCGCCCATACCCTGGCCCGTCACCGCAGCCACTTCGAATGGCGCACGACCGTCGTCGCGGGCGACCGGGAGGAACTGCTCTCCTCCCTCAAGGCGTTGAGCAGCGGGCGCAGGCCCCTGACACCGCCCCGCGAGGAGCAGTCCGGCAAGGTGGCCTTCGTGTTCGCCGGGCACGGCGGCCAGTGGACCGGCATGGGCATGGAGCTGCTGGCCCATTCGGACGCGTTTCGCGAGGAGCTGACCCGTATCGACGAGGCCGTCCACCGGCAGGTCGGCTGGTCCGTGCTCAATGTGCTGCGCGCACCCGAGGAGTTCTCCCCGCTCGACCGCACGGAGTACCTCCAGCCGGTTCTGTTCGCGGTCAACGCGGCCCTGGCCGCCGCCTGGCGCGAGCTCGGCGTCACACCGGACGCGGTCGTCGGACACAGCCTGGGCGAGATCGCCGCCGCCCACACCGCGGGCGCCCTGACACTGGACGAGGCCGTGGCCGTGGTGACGGGGCGCGCCCAGGCGGTCGTCCCCCTGGTCGGACAGGGCGGCATGCTGGCCGTGGAACTGCCCTGCGCGGACGTTGAGAAGCTGCTCGAACCGTATGCGGACCGGCTGTTCGTCGCGGCCCTCAACAGCGCCCGGGGCACGGCCGTTTCGGGCGACGCCGACGCACTGGCCGAGCTGCGCCGGAGCCTGGAGGAGCGGGAGATCCCCGCGCGCGTCCTGTCGACGCCGTTCGCCTCGCACACCCCGCTGATGGAGCCGCTCCGCGACGAGCTGCTCGACCGCTTCCGTGCCGTCCGCGGCACGGGCACGCCCACCCCGTTCTACTCGTCGGTGCTGGCCGAAGCCGTGCCCGGGGACCGGCTGGACGCCGCCTACTGGTTCGCCAACCTCCGGCAGCCCGTCCGCTTCGCGGACACCGTCCGGCGGATGCTCGACGACGGCTACCGCTACTTCGTCGAGCTCAGCCCGCACCCGTCGCTCATCTCGTCCGTCGAGGCGGTCGCGGCCGAGGCCGGGATCGACGCGGTCGGCGTCGGTTCGCTGCGCAGGCAGCGTGACGGCCGGGACGTACTGCTCGGCAGGGTGGGCGAGTTGTACACGGCCGGGCACACGCCCGACTGGGCCGCGCTGTTCCCCGAGGGCCGCAGAGCGGACCTGCCCACCTACGCCTTCGCCCGCGAACGGCACTGGCTCGCCCCGGTCCGGACCGGCGGCGCGGCCGGGGGTTCGCCGCTGCTCGGCACCCACGTCGAGGCCAGCGACGAGCCGGACAAGGACATCTTCCAGAGCGAGATCGACCTGCGCGATTCCCGCTTCACCTATCTGACCGACCATCGGGTCACCGGTGAGGTGTGGCTGCCCGGTGCGGCCTTCCTCGACATGGCGCTCGAAGCCGCGACCGCGGTGACGGAGGGCGGCGAAGTGCGGCTGGTCGACGTCGCGTTCGTCCAGCCGCTGCGCCTGGACGAGGAACGGCCCGTACGGCTCCAGCTCGTGCTGCGGCCCGCCGAGAACGGCCTCCGTGACTTCACCGTCGCCTCCGCCGCGGCCGGTGAGCGCTGGGAACGGCATGTCACCGGCCGGATCGCCGTCGCCGACGCCGGGCCGGAGCCGGACCGGAGCGAGGACCTGGCCGCGCTGCGCGAGCGGTGTGCGGAGCGCGTCGACGTACCGGCCGTGTACGCCGGACTCGCCGCCCTCGGCATCGAGTACGGCCCCTTCTTCCGCGGCCTGGAGGAGGGCCACCGCAGCGATGCCGCCGCGGTCGGCCGGCTCGCCGCCAGGCCCGCCGCCGGTCATCTGCTGCACCCCGCCGTCCTCGACGCCGCCTTCCACTCGGCCGCGCTCCCCAAGAACGCCCCGCAGGGACGGGCGTTCGTGCCCGCCGGGGTCGGACGGCTGCGGTTCACCGGGCTGCGCACCACACCGGTCTGGGTGACCTGTGCCCTGCGCGGGGTGGACGGCGACACCGCGACGCTCGACCTGCGGCTGTGGGACGAGGACGACCAACTCGTGCTGGAGGCCTCGGAGTTCCGGCTCGCGGCGCTCTCGCCGCTGGACGGTGCACTCTTCCAGACCCGCTGGCAGCCCCGCCCCGAGGCACAGGAGGCGCCCGACGGCGGCAGTTGGCTGATCCTCGCCGACGGGACCGGAGTGGCCGAGGAACTCACCGACCGGCTCGGCGACCTGGTGCCGCACGTCATCGCCCGCAGGGGAGAGGCGTTCGGCGTCGAAGGGCCCGGACGTTATGTGCTCGACCCGGCCGATCCGGCCCAGCTGGCCCGTCTGCTGGACGAGGCCTACCCGGACGGGCCGCCCGGACGGGTGGTCCAGCTCTCCGCGCTCGACGCCCCGGCGATCGGCGACGCACGCACCGCCGAGGAGGCGGCCCGCCTGTGCTGCCTGAGCACCCTGCATCTGGTGCGGACCCTCGCCGACCGGCCGAGGGGCCGCACGCCCCGCCTGTTCGTCGTCGTACGCGGCAGCCAGGCCGCCGGTGACAGCGGCCGGGTCACGCACCCCCAGCAGGCGCTGGCCTGGGGCTTCGGACTCGCCGTGGCGCAGGAGTACCCCGAGCTGGCGACCACGCTCGTCGACCTGCCGCCCACGGGCGGCGCCGGGGAACTGTGGACGCAGCTGTGGCACGCGGACGACGAACGACTCGTCGCGCTGCGCGAGTCGGGCCGCCTGGTGCCGCGCCTGGCCCGCACCCGCCCGGACGACGCCGGTGACGCCGGCACCGACGGCGTACACCTGATCACCGGCGGTCTGGGCGGCCTCGGCCGGGTCGTCGCCGAGCGGCTGGTCCGGCGCGGCGCCCGACGGCTCGCCCTGATGAGCCGGGGAACGCCCGACGCCGGCACCGCCGCCTGGATCCGGGGCCTTCAGGAGCGCGGTGTCACCGTGCACCTGCCCCGCGCCGACGTCGCCGACCGTGCTGGCCTCGCGGCCGCCCTGGACGTCGTACGCCACGAAGCGGGCCCGATCACCACGGTCGTGCACGCGGCCGGTGTCCTCGACGACGCCACCGTGGCCAACCTGACCGACGAGCGCGTCCTGCGCGTCCTCGCCCCCAAGGTGCTCGGCACCGCCCTGCTCACCGAGCTGATCCCGGAAGCCCGAAGCCTCGTGCTGTTCGCCTCGGCGGCCGGTCTCCTCGGCTCGGCCGGTCAGAGCCCGTACTCCGCGGCCAACGCCTTCCTCGACGCCTGGGCGCATCACCTCTCCCACGCCGACCGGCGGGCGCTGAGCCTGGACTGGGGCGCCTGGGCCGGCGTCGGCATGGTCGCCGAGTCCGGCACCCGGGCCGCCGAGACCAGCCGCTCCGGACTGATCGCCTTCTCCCCGCAGGACGGCGGCGAACTGTTCGAGCGGGTGCTGAACACCGGCCGCCGTCAGCTCGCGCCCATCGCCCTCGACTGGGAACTGCTCGGACTCGACCCCGACGCGGTGCGCAGCCGCCCGATCCTGGGCGACCTGATCACCCTTCCGACGGGCGGCGCCGACACCGACGACCTCGTCAGGAAGGTGTTCGCCGCCCCCACGGAGCACGACCGAGCCGAGTGGCTGGAGGCGTACGTACGGGCCCGGGTCGGCGAGGTCTCCGGCGGTGCCGTGGACGTGTTCGCGACCACGGCCCTGAAGGAACTGGGCCTGGACTCCCTGATGCTGGTCCGGCTGCGCAACGCCTTCGCCCGTGAACTCGGGGTCGAACTCCCGGCCGCCGACGTGTTCTCCGCCGCCGACATCCGCGGCCTCGCCCGCGCCCTCGGCGCGGCCCTGCCCGAGCGGGAGACGGCAGCGCGCGAGGAGAAGGCGGAGCGGGCGGTGGAAGTGCCCGAGACCGAACTGCGGCCCGTCACCCGGGACGTCGTACGGCTCCTGCGCAGCGCCCGGCCGGGCATGCCCGACGCCGCCCACGGCGTCGGCCTCGCCGTACGCCTCACCGTGCCGGCCACCCGCGAGACCCTCACGGACATCGTCGACCGGCTCGCCGCACGGCACGCCGCCCTGCGCACCGCGATCGTCACCGGGCCCGAGGGCGGGCGACAGCTGCGCGTCGACCGCGAGTCGACGCAGCCGCTGCTGCGCTGGACCGCCGACCCGGACGCCGACCCGGCCGACCGGCTGCGCCGGCTGCTGGAGCCGCCGTTCGACCTGGCGAGCCCGTCGCTGTGGCGCTTCGAACTGCTCGACGGCGGCACCGGCGGCCAGATTCTGGTCTTCGGCGCGCACCACGCGGTCAGCGATCTGCAGTCCCTGCTGCTCGTGGCCGGGGAGATCGACGCCGAACTGTCCGGCACCTCGCTCGGCGGCACCGTCACCAACCGGGACATCGACCTGCTGATCGAGGCCCAGGAAGGCGGCGAGGGGGCCACCGCCGAGTGGCGCGAGGCCTTCCACGGCAGCGAGCGGCTGGACCTGACGCTCACCCATGACCGGCCCGAGGCCCGTTCGTACCGGGCCGGAAGCGTGACCGTCTCCCTCCCCGACTCACTCATGGAGCGCGTCTCGGCGGCCGCGAGCGGTCTGGCCGTCACCCCGGCCGCCTTCTGCCTCGGCACGCTGACCGTGCTGCTCGCCAGGAAGCGGGAGCGCGAGCGGTTCGTGCTCGCCGTGCCCGTCGACACCCGCATCCACGCCGACGCGTTCGGCGCCGTGGGCTTCTACGGCGTGCCCGTGCCGTTCCCGGCGCAGGCCGCCGCGGGCGAGAGGGTCGAGGAGGTGCTGCGCCGCACCGACGGCCGGCTGGAGAAGGTCCTGGCGAAGGGCGCCATGTTCTCGGACGTCCTGGCCACGCTGGCCAAGCAGGGGCTGTACCGGGCGAACGCGCCGCTCGTGGAGGTGTACTTCAACTTCGTCCGCTTCTCCGGCCGGCTGAACCGGCTGGAGGTGCTGCCCGCCGGGATCGGATACACCGACCTCGACCTGATGATCACCATGACCCCGGACGCGGGCACGGTCCGGCTCGACCACAACCTGGACATCCTGGACGCGGCGACCGCCACCGCGCTGGGGGAGGAGTTCGTGCGGCTGCTGGAGGAGACGGCGCGGGACGCGACGGCGGTCGTGCGGGAGGGCGGTGCGACCGCGACCGTGCCCCGTGAGGGCGATGCGACCGCGGTCGTGGCCCGTGAGCAAGGGCCCGTCGCAGTACGGCGGCCGTCCCTCGCCCTCGCCGCCACCTTCGCCCTCGGCAACCTCCCGCTGATGTGTGAGTCCGCGCTGGAGGAGGACGGCGTCACCGTCGCGGAGGCCCCGTACCACCAGGTCCTGGCGAGCCTCCAGGACCCGTCCGGTGTCCTCGCCGACCCGGCCACCGCGGTGGGCGTGGTGCTGCTGCGGGCCGCGGACCTGGAACGGTTCGGCCCGGTGGACGACACGCTCCTCGCCGAGCTGCGCACCGCCTACCCGGCCGCGCTGAAGGCCCTGTCCGAACGGACCCGCAGGCCGCTCGTCGTCGGCTTCCTGCCCGCCGCCCGCGAAGAGGAACGCTTCGTCGAATGGGAGCGCGGGATCGCCGCCGACCTGGCCGACCTGCCCGGCATCGCGGTCCTCGGCCCCGACGAGTGGACCCGCCACCACCGGGTCGACGAACGCTTCGACGCGCGTACCGAACGGCTGGCCCACCTGCCCTTCACCCCACAGTTCCAGGCGGCCGTCGCGCTGCGCCTCGCCGAGGTCGTACGGGCCGTGCTACGCCCGGCGCCGAAGGTCATCGCCGTCGACGGCGACGAGACCCTGTGGGGCGGCGTCGCCGGGGAGATCGGCCCGGAGGCGGTGGACCTCACCGGACCGCGTGCCCTGCTGGCGCGCAGGCTGCTCCAGTGGCGGGCGGCGGGCGCCCTGCTGGCGCTGGTCAGCAACAACGACGAGGCCACCGTCCGGGCCGTCCTGGACCGCCCCGACAGCCTGCTGAAGGCCGAGCACTTCAGCGTGCTCTCCGCCGCCTGGGGACCGAAGCCGGCCCGGGTCGCGGACGCGGCGCGCACGCTCAACCTCGGTGTGGACAGCTTCCTGTTCCTGGACGACAACCCGGCCGAGATCGCCAAGATGCGGGCGGCACTGCCGCAGGTGCTGTCCGTGACCTGCCCGCCGGCCGGCGAACTCGACGGCTTCCTGGGCCGCTTGTGGCCGCTGGTCCCGGCCGCGGCGACCGCCGAGGACACGCTGCGGGCCCGGTTCTACGAGCAGGAGCGGGAGCGCGACGCGGTGCGCGAACAGGGCGGGTTCGAGGAGTTCCTGGCCCAGCTGGAACTGGCGGTCGACATCCGGGCCCTGGCCGAGGACGACGTGCAGCGCGCCGAGCAACTCGTCCGTCGCACCAACCAGTTCACCCTGCGGGCCCGCTCGTCCGAAGGCGGCGATCTCGCCCGGTGGCGGGAGCGCGGCGAGGTGTGGACGGCGGCGGCCCGGGACCGGTTCGGCGACTACGGCCAGATCGCCCTGCTCGCCGTCCACGCCGAGGGCGGCCAACTCGACGTCCTGGCCTGGATGATGAGCTGCCGCGCACTCGGCCGGGGCGTCGAGGAACGCCTGCTGGCGTGGCTGGCCGACCGGGCCGACGCGCTGGGCTGCGCCAAGGTCCGGCTGTCGGCGGAGCGCACCCCCCGCAACGTACCCGCGCGGCGGCTGCTGGCCGCGCTCGGCGGTGGCCACCAGGACGACGAGCGGCTGGACGTCGTCGTCACGCCGGACCACCTGAGGGCGTTCCGGTCCTGGGAGCACCAGTGACGGACCCCATGGAGCAAGCAACAGCAGTGAGCGACAGGACAGTGCACAACGTGAAGGGCTCTCATGCGTGATCTGAACGACGACGACGGCGGCAGGCAGGCGACCGCCGAGTCCATCGAGCGGGGTGGCGGCGGGCTCGGCGTGACCGACCTGCTGGCCCGGCTGCAGACGGCGGCGGCCGGACCGGCGCCCGCCCCGCCGGTCCGGGACGTGGACGGCCTCGCGGCCACCATCGCCACCGCGGCGGGCCGCTACCTGCCCTCCGGCCGGCTGGCCCCGGACGCCGACTTCTTCGACGCGGGCGGTACGTCCGTCCACGCGGTGGAGCTCATCGCGGAACTGGAGGACGAGCTGGGCATCGAGGCCGACCTGGACGACGTCTTCGCCGACGCCCGGCCGATCAGCCTGGCCCGGCGCTGGCTGCCGGTGATCGCGGGCACGGCGTCGGCCGAGGATGGTTCCGGCTCCGCACCGGTCCCGGTGAGCGGCACCGCGGCTGCGGCGGCTCACGTCACACCGGCCACCCTCCCGCTCTCCGCCGCCGGCACCCTCCCCGCCCCCGCTCCGGGCACCCTCCCCGTCCCGGCGCCCCGCACCCCGCCCGCCGTACCCAGCACCCCCCGGTCCACCGGCGACCGCCACTCCAGGGCCCGCCAGGAGGACCTCGACCAGATCCTGGCCGACCTCGCCCTCGCCGACCGGCTCCCCTTCACCGACGTGCCCGAGCCGCTGCCGCCCCGCCGGATCCTGCTCACCGGCGCCACCGGCTTCCTCGGCGGCCATATGCTGCTCGATCTGCTGAGGCACAGCGACGCCCATGTGTACTGCCTGGTCCGCGCCGCCGACGAGAAGGCGGCCGAGGCCCGGCTGGCGGAGCAACTGCGCAGCTACCGGCTGCCCTGGTCGCCGGAGGTACGGCGCCGGGTGACCGTGCTGCCCGGCGACATCCGCCGCCCGCGTCTCGGTCTGTCCGACGAGCTGTGGCACAGCCTCGCCCAGGAACTCGACAGCGTCGTCGGCGTCGCCGCGGCCGTGGACTTCCTGCGCGGCTACCAGTCCCTGCGCGGCAGCAACGTCCTCGGCACGCTGACCCTGGCCGAACTCGCGGCGACCGGCCGCCCCAAGCCGCTGCACCACATCTCCTCGATCGCGGTGTTCAACGAGGTCGGCATCACCGCGATGGGCGAGGACGACCCCCTCGCCCACATCGACCGGCTCATCTCCGGCTACGACCAGTCCAAGTGGGCCGCCGAGGTCGCGCTGCGCCGGGCCCGCGACCACGGCCTGGTGGTCACGGCGCTGCGCCCCGGCGGCATCGGCGGCCACACCAGGACCGGCGCCTACAACCCGCTCGACCTCAGCAGCGGTCTGATCTCGGCCTTCGGCCGCTTCCGCACCGTACCGGCGTTCCGCTACCTCAACGCCGCGCCGGTCGACTGGGTGAGCCGGGTCGCCGTCGCCGCGATCTGCGAGCCGGACGCCTGGGGTTTCGACTACAACCTGACCGGCGTCCCCAACACCCTCGACGACGTCGTACAGGACATGGCGCTCGGCGGGATGCACGTCCGCGTCCAGGACTGGGACGAGTGGCGCACCGACGCCCTGGCCCGGCTCGAAGCCGAACCGATACCCGAACTGGCCTTCCTGGGCCGGGTGCTGCAGAGCGCCACCGCCCTCAAGCTGGTCGAGGCCACCCTGAAGGGCCCCGCGGCCGGCAGCGAGCGCACCGACTTCCTCGTCGCGGCCCTCGGCCTGCCGCCCGCGGCCCGCTACGACGCACGGGCCCAGATGAAGACCTTCGAGAAGCTCGCGGGCGACGGTCTGGCCCGGCTGCCGCACAAGGACGACCAGCCCTACCTGTGGTTCACCGAGACGACCGAGGGCACCGTCGGCCCGGTCGGCGCGACCGCCGGGACGTCCTGCTCGATGGCGCTCACCCTGTCCATCGCGAGCATGTACCAGCTGGTGAAGGAGCGCCGGATCGACGTCACCGGCGAACTGACCTGCTCCGCGATCCACCCCCGCCCGCTGACCGTCGAGCGCGGCGACGTCTGGATCCGCCCCGAGGAGGGCATCCCGCAGCAGCACGGCCTCAGGCACCAACTCCTGCGCTACCGGCTGCGATTGCGCGACGCCGACGGCGGACAGTGGTGGCTGGAGGGCCGCAAGTACGCCCGCGCCCGCCGCGACCTGTGGCGCCAGACCCGCGCCCTGACCGTCGAGATCGGCCGCGAGGGCGAGGCCGCGAGCCTGCTCGGCGAGGTCGTCGTACCCGCCGACTCCTACGTCCGCGACCAGATCGACGGCATCAAGGTCGACCCGCGCCTGACCGGTCAGGAGAAGCGGGCCGCCAAGCTGACCTGGCTCGCCTGGTTCGGCCTGGAGATGGGCCGCGGACTGCTCGGCCCGTTCACCCGGGCCGCCGCGGACCTGCTCGACCTGCGCCGCACCCCGACTTTCACGGAGCCCAACCGATGATGTTCAAGGCCACGACCTCCCGCACCCGGCCGGCGCTCCGCAAGGTCCGGACCACCGCGGCCCCGCGCCCGCTGCGCCACCGTCTCGACCCCACCCGGGTCGAGGAGATCCCCTTCCGCACGAGCGACGGCGTCCGGCTCGGCCTGACCCGGGTCGGCCCCGTGGACACCGGCCGCCCCGCGGTCCTGCTCCTGCACGGGCACACCGCCTCCGCGGACATGTTCCTGCTGCCGGAGACCCGCAACATGGTCGACGTCCTGCTCGACGACGGCTACGAGCCCTGGCTGCTCGACTGGCGCGGCAGCTGCCGGCTGCCGTACAACGAGACCGGCCGCAGGTACACCTACGACGACGTGGCGTTGTACGACATCCCCGAGGCCGTCTCCCACATCCGCGAACGCATCGGCGACCGGCCGCTGTTCGTGGTCGCCCACTGCATCGGCTCCCTCTGCCTGTCCATGAGCATGGCAGCGGGTCTGGTGCCGGGCCTTGCCGGAGTCGTCTCCCAGGGCGTGTTCCTGACTCCGAAGCTCGCGGGCCGCACCTCGCTGCGCATGTCGGTCGCGGGGGAGCTGCTCAAGACCCGGATCGACCACATCCCGGTCGACTTCCGCAAGGTGGGCCTGTGGTCCAAGTACACGCCCCTGTTCGCCCTGGCCTCCCGCAGGGCCAACTGCCCCGACCCGACCTGCCAGATCCTGCACAACTCGGCCTGGGGCACGGGCGCCTCGCTCTTCGTGCACGAGAACCTCGCCGAGGCCACCCACGACCGGCTCGCCGAGCTCCTCGGCCCCGCGCCGCTGTGGATCCTTCCGCATCTGCGCCGGATCGAGCTGGCCCGCAGCGTCGTGCGCTGGCACGACACCGACCACCGCTACCGGGCGCTGCCGCCCAACGCGCTGGACGCGGCCGGCCGCATCGACACCCCGGTGCTGCTCCTCGCGGGCAGTGACAACGGGCTCTGGCTGGACTCGCAGCGACTCTGTCACGAGGTGCTGGCACACCGGCAGCCGCAGCTCGACGTGGCCTACACCGAGATCCCCGGATACGGCCATCTCGACCCGTTCATCGGCCGGGGCGCCGCCCTCGACGTGTTCGGGCACATCCTGGAATTCCTCGGCGAACGACGGTGACGGGGGTGGGGGCGGCCGGTTACCGTACCGGGCAGTAACTGGACCGCACCCAGGAGGGCCCTCACATGCCGCAGCTCGAAGTCGACGGCGCCGCGTTGACGTACGACGACGAGGGCCCCCGCGACGGCGACGGGGTGCCCCTGGTGTTCGTCCACGGCTGGACGGCCAACCGGCACCGCTGGGACCACCAGGTGGCGCACTTCGCAGAGAAGCGGCGGGTGATCCGGCTGGACCTGCGCGGGCACGGTGACAGCAGCGGGGCGGGAGTGCGCACGATCGGGGAACTGGCGAAGGACGTCCTCGCCCTCCTCGACCACCTGAAGGTCGAGCGCTTCGTGCTGATCGGGCACTCCATGGGCGGGATGATCTCCCAGACCATCGCCCTGTCCCACCCCGAGCGCGTCGAGCGCATGGTCCTGGTCGACTCCATCAGCCGGATGACCTACAGCCGGGGCCGGGGCCTGCTGATGGGCGTGTCCACCCTCGTGCCCTTCAAGCTGTTCGTCGCCGCCAACATCCAGCGGGCCTTCGCCCCGGGCTACCCGCGCGAGAAGATCCAGGAGTACGTCCGCGCCTCCGCCGACACCCCGCGCGAGGTCGTCATGACGCTGTACGGCGCCATGCGGGCCTTCGACGTCCTCGACCGGGTCGGCGAGATCCGCACGCCCACCCTGCTGATCCACGGCTACCACGACATCCAGCTGCCGGTGAAGCAGATGCTCCGGATGGCGAAGGCCTACCCGGACGCCGTCGTCCGGATCATCGACGCGGGCCACGAACTGCCGGTGGAGAAGCCGGCGGAGCTGACGGCGGCGGTGGACTCGTTCGTGACCGCCCGCGCCTGACCCGGCCCCGCCGCACCTGACCCGGTCCCGCCGCGCCCGACCCCGTCCCGCTGTTTGGGGAAGTCTTTGCCCATGGCCGGTTCCCGGCGGGACCGGCCCCGTGCGGCGGCGATCCGTCCCCCTCGCACGGGCAAAACGCGGCCGAAAGGGTCATGGAGCTCGGCCGTTCAGGTGACGGCCGCGTTGACCGGCCCTCGCGTCTGGCACACGCTCGACATATAGGTGCTGGATGCATCTGGTTCGGCGTGCGCCGCCGGACCGGAGGCTGGAGGTAGGGCATGTGCGGCATCACCGGCTGGGTCTCCTTCGACCGCGACCTGCGCGGTGAGGCCGCCACCGTGGACGCGATGACCGAGACCATGGCCTGCCGCGGCCCGGACGACCGCGGCACCTGGATCGAAGGGCCGGCCGCCCTCGGTCACCGCAGACTCGCGATCATCGACCTGCCCGGCGGCCGCCAGCCCATGACCGCCGGCACACCGGACGGAACCGTCGCGCTGGTCTACTCGGGAGAGACGTACAACTTCACCGAACTCCGCCGCGAACTCACCGGCCACGGCCACCGTTTCACCACCGACTCCGACACCGAGGCCGTCCTGCGCGGCTACCTCGAATGGGGCGACGCCGTCGCCGAGCGCCTCAACGGCATGTACGCCTTCGCGGTCTGGGACGGCCGGCACGACAAACTCGTCATGATCCGCGACCGTATGGGCATCAAGCCCTTCTACTGCTTCCCCACCTCCGACGGCGTCCTGTTCGGCTCCGAACCCAAGGCCGTCCTCGCCAACCCGCTGGCCCGGGCCCGCGTCGGCCTCGACGGCCTGCGCGAGCTGTTCACCCTGGTCAAGACCCCCGGCCACGCGGTGTGGGAGGGCATGCGCGAGGTCGGACCCGGCACCGTGGTCACCGTCGACCGCACAGGACTGCGCACCCGGACCTACTGGAGCCTGGAGACCCGGGCGCACCTCGACGACCGCGACACCACCATCGCCACCGTCCGTTCGCTCCTCGACGACATCGTGCGCCGCCAACTGGTGGCCGACGTCCCGCGCTGCACCCTGCTCTCCGGAGGCCTCGACTCCTCGGCCCTCACCGCGATCGCCGCCCTGCAACTCGCCGAGCAGGGCGAAAAGGTCCGCAGCTTCTCCGTGGACTTCGTCGGGCAGAGCGACCACTTCGTCGCCGACGAACTGCGCGCCACCCCGGACACCCCGTTCGTGCACGACGTGGCACGCCTTTCCCGGACCGACCACCAGGACATCGTCCTCGACGCACAGACCCTGGCCGATCCCGGCGTACGCGCCAAGGTCATCAGGGCCCGGGACCTGCCCATGGGCTTCGGCGACATGGACGCCTCGCTCCTGCTGCTGTTCCGGGCCGTCCGCGACCAGTCCACGGTCGCCCTGTCCGGGGAGTCCGCCGACGAGGTCTTCGGCGGCTACCTCCAGTTCTTCGACGAGGAGGCGCGGGCCGCCGACACCTTCCCCTGGCTGGCGATGGCCGCCCGGCACTTCGGGGACGACAGCAACGTCCTGCGGCCCGATCTCGCCAAGACCCTGGACCTGGAGTCGTACATCGCCGACGGCTACCGCACCGCCGTGTCCGCCGTCCGCCGCCTCGACGGCGAGAGCGACTTCGAGTACCGGATGCGGAAGATCTGCCACCTCCACCTGACCCGCTTCGTCCGTCTCCTGCTCGACCGCAAGGACCGGATGAGCATGGCCGTCGGGCTGGAGGTCCGTGTGCCGTACTGCGACCACCGGCTCGTCGAGTACGTCTACAACACGCCCTGGTCCCTCAAGTCCTTCGACGGACGTGAGAAGAGCCTGCTGAGGGAGGCCGCGGCGGACGTCGTCCCGCGCTCCGTGTACGACCGGGTCAAGAGCCCCTACCCGTCCACCCAGGACCCCCGTTACGGCCTCGCTCTCCAGCAGCAGGTCAAGGACCTCCTCGCCCGTCCCGGCCACCCCGTCTTCGACCTGGTGGACCGCGAGAAGCTCCACCGGGCCGCCCACCGCGACGCCCCCGTGAGCACCCAGTCGGCCCGGCACGGCCTGGAAGGCGCCCTCGACCTGGCCATGTGGCTGGACCTCTACTCGCCCGAGCTGTCCTTCGGCTGACCGCCCGACCAGGGAGACTCCGTTCGGCCCCGCTCCAGCGCGCGGTCCGCGTCCGCCGCCGACGGCTGCCACCACGTCGTCACCGGTTCCCACACCCGGATCGTGTCCCCGGCGCCCAGTTCGGCCGCGGTGAAGGAGCGCCCCCAGTGGGACGGGTCCCCGGCCACGGTCAGCGCGCCCACCCGGCGGGCCTCGGGATCGGCCGGGTCGGCGATCGTCCGTACGGCCGCACAGGCGGTCCTGCCGACGCCGAGCCGGTACGTTCCGCCGGCGCGCGCGGGCACCGGCAGGGCCGCGCCGTCGAGGTCACCGAAGGTGACCGTGGGGACGGGGTCGAGCGTGCAGGTGCGGCCGCCCCGGTTGGTGACACTGATCCGCACCACGGCCGGATCGGCGGCCGAGGTGCGCGCCCGGACCGTCAGGTACTTCTCCGGACAGGTCCCGGCTCTGGCCTGCGCGGCGGCCCCGACCTGCGGTGCGGCCAGCAGCAGGGCAGCGGCGGTGGCCGCGACGGCCGGGACGGCGACGGTGGTGCGAAGACGCATGAAGAGTTCCCCTGTTCGGTCAGGTTCGGGTGTCCGGCCCGCAGGAGCTCCCGCTGGGCGGCAGGGAGCCGTACAGCAGGAAGTCGTCGATCCTGCGGTGCACACACTTCGAGGAGGAGTACCCGGTGTGCCCCTCGCCCCTGTTGTCCAGCACCACGGCCGCCGGGCCGAGCCGCCGGGCCGTCTGCTCGGTCCAGCGGTACGGCGTGGCGGGGTCACCGCGCGTGCCCACCAGGAGCATCTTCGCCGTGTCGACGTTCTTCACCTCGTGCCGGATGAAGTCGGTGCCCTTGGCACGGCCGAAGCACATCAGCACCTCGGTGAGCCGGTGCCGGCCGAACACCGGCGAGGCCTGCTCGTACTCGGCGCGCAGCCGCTCCAGATCCTTGGTGATCCGTCCGGGCGTGGGGCGGTCCGGGTCGTCGGCGCAGTTGATCGCCAGCAGGGCGGCCATCGTGTTGTCGGCCGGGACGTCCGCGGCGTCGACCAGCCCGCCGCCGCGCCCGCGGGGGACCGTCATGCCGCCGTAGGCGAAGTTCTCCACCCCCCGGGTGTCCCCGTCGTCGACCAGCGAGGCCACGGCCCGCTCCAGCGAGGGCCACAGGTCCTTGCTGTACAGGGCCTGCCCGATGGCGCTCACCAGGTCCTGACCGGTGAACTGCCCGCCGAAGTCCGAGGGCACCGGGTTCTCGTCGAGCGAGCGCACCAGCTTGACGACCCCGCTCCCGGCCAGCCGCCGGTCCCGCCCGAACGGGCAGGCGATGTCCGCCACGCACCAGTCCAGGAAGTCGTCCAGGGCCGTCTGCTGCCCCTGGGCGGTCGTCACCCCCTGCTCGGCCAGGGAATCCGTCAGCGTGTCCACGCCGTCCAGCGCCATCCGGCCCACCTTGTAGGGGAACTGGGCCGCGTACACCGCGCCGAGCTTGGTGCCGTAGGAGAAGCCGAGGTAGTTGAGCCTCGTGTCGCCGAGGGCCTGGCGTATGACGTCGAGGTCCCGGGCGGCGTTCACGGTGCCTATGTGGGGCAGGACGGGGCCGGAGTGGGCGGTGCACCGCAGGGCCACCTCGCGCAGCCAGGTCAGCGTCGCCTGCGGGTCCGTGAGATCCGCGTGCCGCTCCGCCGTCCCCGAGCCCGTGCCGCCGGCGTCGCCGCAGCTGACGGGCGAGGACCGGCCGACGCCGCGCGGATCGAAGCCGACCACGTCGTAGCCGTTGGTCAGCTCCATGAAGTCCTTGCCGTCGGTGGCGAGTTGGTCGACGGCGGGGACGCCGGGACCGCCGAAGTTGAGGAGGACGGAGCCGCGGGACTTCCCGGTCGCCGCATAGCGGGCCAGCGCCAGGTCGAGCGTGCCCGTGGCAGGCTTCTCGTAGTCGAGCGGGACCGTGACCTTTCCGCACTCCAGGTCCTTGGCCCTGTCGCCGCCGCTGCAGGCCGTCCAGGTGATCTTCTGGCGGTAGAAACGGGACAGGTCGGGGCGGGGCGGGGTGTCGGACGCCGCCGCGGGCAGCCCGGCCCCGATCAGGGCCAGGGCGACCGCTCCGGCGCCCGCGCAGCGCCGGAGAACGGGCCGCGGGGACAGTGTGGCCGGCATCGATGCCTCCAGGGACGTCATGCTGCGGACCGGGGGACAGCGCCCTCGCTCACGATATGCGGGCCCCGGAACGCCCGCCTCCGGGCCAGCGGACGGAGACGGAGTGTCGTACCATCCGCACGCACGGTGAGCATTCGACGGTTTTACGACTGGTTCGAAGGCCGTGTCACTCGATCGGGCCGAAAGGCCGATAAGCCATAACTCGGATGGTTCGTCTGCGTTCAACCGGGGGCGGGTGAGTGCCCGCAACCATGTCTGGAAGGCAGGGAACCTATGAGAAGGGTTGCCCGAAACGGTGTGATCGCCGTCGCCGTCGCGTCCGGCGCGATGGCTGTGACCATGCCGGCTTTCGCCGATTCCGGCGCGGACGGCTCCGCGGCCGACTCGCCCGGGCTGATCTCCGGCAACACCATCCAGCTCCCCTTGCACGTCCCGGTGAACGTGTGCGGGAACACCGTGAACGTGGGGGGACTCCTCGACCCCGCCGCGGGCAACACCTGCGCCAACGCGGGCGGCGGGGGCGGCGCCGGGACCACGTCCTCGGGCGGTGCGACCGCGCACGGCAGCGGCAAGGATGCGCCGGGCGTGGTCTCCGGCAACACCGTCCAACTCCCGGTCCATGTACCGGTGAACGTCAGCGGCAACAGTGTGAACGTGGTCGGCGTGGGCAACCCGGGGACGGGCAACGAGTCCGTGAACACCCCGGGCGAGCAGCCCGATCAGCCGGCGGCCCCGGTCCCGCCGCGGGCCCACCCGCGCACGCCGCCGCCCCACCGGGCCCGGCCGCAGGCTCCCGTCGCCCTCGCCCACACGGGTACGGATCTGACCGCGCCCGCTCTCGCCGGCAGCGCCGCCTTCCTCATCACGGGCGTCGCTCTGTACCGACGGTTCCGCCCGCGGCCGCAGCGCTGACGCGGGCGGCCGCCGGAGGTCCCACCGGACGCGATCCGTGGGACCTCCGGCGGCCGACGCCACGCCACCGCCGTGGGTCGAGTGACGGACCTCAACGGCCTTGTCAGTGCGTGCTGTTGAATCTCCAACGGCTCGAACCCGGCGTGGCGCGTCCCCGGGTGATCGGGAAGGATGCTGCGGGCGCGGCCGACCACCGCGCAAGCCGCTACGGAATGGAGCGCACCCATGACCTCTCCGGCCCCCCAGGACCTCGTCGTCACCCGGGCCACCCTCCGGGACTGGCCGGTGATCAGCGGGTGGGCGGCGGACGAAGGGTGGAATCCCGGGCTGTCCGACGGCCCCGCCTTCTTCGCCCAGGACCCCGAGGGGTTCTTCCTCGGCCGGATCGACGGTGAGCCGGTCTCGGCCATCTCCGTCGTCAACTACGGCACCGACTACGCCTTCCTGGGCTGCTATCTGGTCCGCCCGGACCTGCGGGGACGCGGCCACGGCATCACCACCTGGAAGACCGCGCTCGCGCACGCCGGAAACCGCACCGTCGGCCTGGACGGCGTCGTGGCCCAGCAGGACAACTACCGCCAGTCCGGCTTCGAACTCGCCTACCGCACCGTCCGGTTCGCCGGAACCGTGGCAGAGGCGGAGGCGCCCGCCGACGTCCGTCCCGCCCGCCCGGCCGACCTTCCGGCCGTCACCGCGTACGACAGCGCCTGCTACCCGGCCGAGCGGCCACGCTTCCTGGCCGAGTGGCTGACCGGCACCGAGCACCGGACCTTCGTCCGCCACGACGGCGGACGTCTCACCGGCTACGGCGTCCTCCGGCCCGGCCGCGACATCCTGCGCATCGGCCCGCTGTTCGCGGACGGCCCCGACGACGCCCGGGCCCTGTTCGCCGCCCTCACCGCCGACGCCGTCGGCCGCGACGTCGCCATCGACGTTCCCGAGACGAACGCGGCGGGCATCGCCCTGGCCGAGTCGGCCGGATTCACCCCGTCCTTCGAGACCGCCCGCATGTACACGGGCCCTGTGCGCGACTACGCCCAGGACCGCGTGTTCGGCGTCACCACACTCGAACTCGGCTGACCGGCCCGGTCATGCGCAACCCTCGCCGCGCTTCCCGGGCGGGCGGCCCGTCGGCCGGTCAGGTCTGCGCCCCGTGGAAGCGGCGATGCAGGGTGCGTACGTCCTCGACGAGTTCCGGCACCGGTCCCTCGACGAGCACCCCGGGCGCGACCTCACGGATGGGCAGCGCCCGGACCGGCGGTGCGGGAACCGCCAACTCCGCCAGCCAGAAGGTGAGTTGCTCCGAGGAAGCCACATACACGATCCGCCCGAGCCCCACCCAGGCGTGCGCCGCGGCGCACATCGGGCAGTGCTCGCCGGAGGTGTAGACGGTCGCCGAGGCCCGCTCCGCGGGGGTCAAGTGCTCCGCCGCCCAGCGGGCCAGCTCGAACTCCGGATGCCGCGTACGGTCCCCGGAGGCCACCCGGTTGTGGTCCTCGGCGAGCACGTCGCCGTCGGCGGACACCAGCACCGACCCGAACGGCTCGTCGCCCGCCGCGAGCGCCTCGGCCGCCAGTTCCACGCAGCGACGCGCAAACGGCAGTTCGCTGTCCATCACCATGACGCACAACCCCTCTTACCGCATGACTCCGGGGCGCACGGTACGGGCAGCAGGGCCGCTCCGGCCATGGCTTTCCACGGCCGGACCCGAGGGGCGTACGGCCGGGAAAGCGTACCGCCGGCCCACGGTGACCACGGCGAGCGACACCGCCACCAGCGGGAGCGCCGTCCACGGCAGGGCACCGGGACCCATGCCGTCCAGCGCCAGGCCCCCGGCCAGGGAACCGGCCGCGATGCCCGCGTTGTACACCGTCGTCTGCAGGGAGGTGGCCACGTCGGCGTCGGCGGGGCCCGAGGCGTCGACGAGCGCGGTCTGGATCAGTGTCGGTGCCCCGCCGAAGGCCACCCCCCACACGGCGACGGCCCCCACGAGCACGGTGGGCGCACCGGCCGACAGGCCGAGCACGACCAGCACGGCCGCGAGCGACGACAGAGCGGTCAGCAGGGTGGTGCGCAGATGACGGTCGATCAGCACGCCGGTGATCCAGATGCCGACGACGGTGGCGCTTCCAAACACCGCGAGCAGCAGCCCTGTGTGCGCGAAACCCATGTGCGCCGCAAACGGCGCGACATAGGTGTACATCACCTGGTGGCCCAGCAGCAGGAACAGGGTCACGGAGAGCACCGGGCGGATCCCCGGCCGGGCGGCGACCCGGATCAACGGCACGCGCGCGTGCGGGGGTTCGCCGGGGAAACCGGGCACCCGCAAGCGCGCGAAGACGGCCAGCAGTACGGCGAGTCCGGCCAGCGCTCCGAACGCCGTACGCCAGCCCAGCGCCCCGGCCAGCACGGTTCCGGCGGGCACGCCCAGCGCCAGCGCGAGGGTGATCCCGGCCAGCACGATCGCGATCGCCCGGCCGCGCCGCCCGGCGGGCACCATCCGGGCCGCGTATCCGACGAGCATCGCCCACAGCGTGCCGCCCATGGCACCGGCCAGCAGGCGGGCCATGAAGGTGAGGGCGTACGAGGACGAGACGGCGACCAGGGCGTCGGCGCAGGCGAGGCCCAGCAGCGTGCCGATGAGCACCGGCCGCCGGGGCAGCCCGCGCAGCACCGCCGTGAGCGGGATCGCGGCCAGGAAGGAAGCCGCCGCGTACCCGGTGACCAGGAAGCCGACACGGGCCTCGGAGACACCGAGCGCCGGTGCCATCACCGACAGCAGGCCGGCCGGGAGCAGTTCGGTCATGACGGCGGTGAAGGCCGCCGCGGACAGGGCCAGGAGACCGGGCCAGGGCAGCGGTCCGGGCAGGGGAGTGCCCTTGACCGGGGAAACGGTGGACATGCGACCATGGTCGGACCTTCACATCAGTGTGAAGGCAAGCGCCGCCCGGAGGGAGGGAGCCATGAGGATCGGCGAGCTGTCCCGCCGCACCGGCGTCCCCACCCGCCTGCTGCGCTACTACGAGGAACAGGACCTGCTCCACCCCGAACGCGCCGACAACGGCTACCGCTCCTACGGCGAGTCCGCGGTCCAGGACGTCCAGCAGATCCGTGGCCTGCTGGACTCGGGCCTCACCACGGAGATGATCCGGGCGATCCTGCCCTACCTCTCCGGTCCGGAGCAGATTCATCCGCCCGCCGAGTGCGTGACCCCGCAGACCGCGGCCCTCCTCACCGGTCACATCGACCGTATTCAGGCCCGCATCGACTGCCTGGCCCGCAACCGCGACCGGCTCAGGGCATATCTGGCCGCGGTGCGTCCGGACGCCGCGGGAACCTCCGACCGGTAATCCCGTTGCCCGGGCCCGCCCCGGATGCTGGAGTGAACCCATGGATCACGCCTCGGTGCTCGCCCTGTACGACCGGGACATGCGCGAGGGCGCACGGCCCGACGGCCCCGGCGCCCGGATCGAACGCACCGGGAACGTGGTGCGCCAGGTCGCGGACGCCCACGGCTGGAACGGCGTCGTCTGGTCCGGCCTGGACGCAACGAGCGCGGACCGCGCGATCGCCGACCAGATCGCCTACTTCACCGGCCTCGGCCGCGACTTCGAATGGAAGCTGTACGGCCACGACCGCCCGCTCGACCTCGGGTCACGGCTCGTCGCGGCCGGGTTCACCCCGGAGCCCGAGGAGACCCTGATGGTCGCCGAGGTCGCCGCCCTGACCGCCGGCACGCGGCCACCCGACGGGATCCGCATCCTGCCCGTCACCGACCCGGCCGGCGTCGACCTCGTGGTGGACGTGCACGAGCAGGCCTTCGGCACGGACGGGACACGGCTGCGGCACCAACTGCTCTACCGGCTGGCCGCCGACCCGCACACGGTCGTCGCCGTGGTGGCACTCGCGGGGGAGGAGCCGGTCAGCGCGGCCCGCCTGGAGCCGGTGCCCGGCACGCGGTTCGCCGGGCTGTGGGGCGGTGGCACGGTCGAGGCCTGGCGCGGCCGAGGCATCTACCGTGCCCTGGTGGCCCATCGCGCCCATGCCGCAGCGGCCCTCGGCTACCGCTATCTCCAGGTCGACGCGGTGGCGCGGAGCCGCCCCATCCTCGAACGCCTCGGCTTCGCACCACTGAGCACGACGACGCCGTACGTGTACACGAACTGAGCCACGCCGTTCCCCCGGAGTGGTGCGACTGCGCACCGGCCGGGCCGAACGGGCCGGTGCGCAGAGCCGATCGGCCCCATGCGTCCGCTCGGCCGCACCGCGATCCTTCTGGCATGGGGGTCCGCCTCCCTCAGCGCCCGACGTCGACGATCCAGGGCGCCCGGTCGAGGCGGCAGGCCCGCCGGACGCCGAGGGGAGCTGCGTCGGCGGGCCTGTGCGCGTGCGCCCCCCACGATGCCGACGATCGTTCGTGAATGTCCCCTCTGCCCCCGGAATCCGGGGCAGTCCGCCACGGTTATTGCCGGGACTTTCTGTTCACCTCACAGTCATGCCATGTACCTTTCAACCGATCGACGCGTGTAGAACCCTCAACCTGGTTCTACGCGCGCAGACTTGGCGCCCGCACCGCCTCTACCCCACCGCTCACGGAGGTTCGCCGGATGCTCGGATCCAGAAGATCCCGCCGCAGACTCACCACAGCCCTGGCCGGCTTCGGGCTGCTCGTCACGGGAGCCGCCCTCCAGGTCGCCACCCCCGCCACCCCCGCCCACGCGGCCACCACGCACCGCGTCCTGTTCGACAACGCCCACGCCGAGACGGCGGGCAACGCGGACTGGATCATCTCCACCAGCCAGCCCGATCCGCTCGGCCAGAACTCCTCCCCGTCCGTCGAGACGGACTGGACCGGCGCCCTGTCCTCCTGGGGCGTCGCCCTTCAGAAGACCGGCAGCTACAGCCTGAAGACACTGCCTTCGGGCTCCAGCCTCAGCTACGGCGGCTCCTCGGCCACCGATCTGTCGAACTTCGACACGCTGGTCCTGCCCGAGCCGAACACGCTGTTCACGACCGCCGAGAAGACGGCAATCATGAACTTCGTGAAGAACGGCGGCGGTCTGTTCATGATCTCCGACCACACCGGCGCCGACCGCAACAACGACGGCCAGGACGCGGTCGAGATCCTCAACGATCTGATGACCAACAACAGCGTCGACTCGACCGACCCGTTCGGCTTCTCCATCGACTCGCTGAACATCAGCTCCGACTACCCGGCCGCCATCAGCGACAGCAGCGACCCGGTCCTGCACGGCTCCTTCGGCACCGTCACCAAGAGCCTCATCGCCAACGGCACCACCGCCACGCTCAAGCCCGCCGACAACTCCGCCGTCAAGGGCCTGGTCTACCGCAGCGGTTACTCCGGCAACACCGGCGCCTTCTTCCTGACCAGCACCTTCGGCAGCGGACGCGTCGCCTTCTGGGGCGACAGCTCACCCATCGACGACGGCACCGGCCAGTCCGGCAACACCCTGTACGACGGCTGGAACGACTCCGGCGCCACCAACGCGGCGCTCGCCCTCAACGCCACCGCCTGGCTCGCCGGTTCGGGCACCAGCGGCGGGGGCGGTGGCGGGGGCGGCACCTGCACTGCCGCCCAGCTGCTCGGCAACAACGGCTTCGAGTCGGGCAACAGCACCTGGAGCGCCAGCAGCGGTGTCATCACCAACTCCACCGGCGAGTCGGCGCGCACGGGCTCGTACTACGCCTGGCTGGACGGCTACGGCAGCGCCACCACCGACACCCTCTCCCAGTCGGTGACCATCCCGTCCGGCTGCACCGCCGCCGCCCTGAGCTTCTATCTGCACATCGACACGGCGGAGACCACCACCAGCACGGCGTACGACACGCTCAAGGTCCAGGTACTCAACAGCTCCGGGACCGTCCTGAGCACGCTTGCGACCTACTCGAACCTGAACGCGGCGAGCGGCTACACCAAGCGCAGCTTCAGTCTGGCGAGCTACGCCGGCCAGACCGTCACGCTCAAGTTCACCGGCACCGAGGGCAACACCCTGCAGACGTCCTTCGTCCTCGACGACACGGCGCTCGACGTCAGCTGACGTGCCGGGGCCCGGCGGGACACCCCCGCCGGGCCCCACCGGGTCAGCCCGCCGGAACCGTCCGCTCCGCCGTGTTCCAGCCGGAGACCCGCACCCGTGGCTCGGATCCGTGCAGATCCGCGGTCCGGTAGGTGGCGGTCAGCGTCGTCGACTCACCCGGCCACAGGCTGACCTGGTTGTCCGACCACCGCACCGGCAGCACCGGCTTCCCCTTCGCGTCGACCAGATGGATGTCCGTCAGCAGCGACGGGGTCCTGCCCTTCCCCGTGTTGCGCACGGTCACCGTGGTGGTCGAGGTGCCGTCCGCCGACTCGGTCGAGGCCGTCGCCGACACCGGCACCTGGGCCATCGAAGCCAGCCCCTTGAGGTCGGCGTAGCTCGTCGTCGGCGTGTAGTACCAGTCGGTGTCGGCCCAGTCGAGTGTGTCCGCCTTGCTGGAGAGCCAGTACACGTTCCGGCTCACCTCCTTGCCGGAGGAGTCGGTCAGGGTGAGCCGCACCAGATACGTCGTCGACAGTCCGCTCACCGACGCGGGCAGCGTGAGCGCGTCGGCGTGCGCGCCGTCGCCCTTCACCGTCATCCCGGTGGCTGTCTTGTCGTACTTCTGCGTGCCGTCGGGGTTGAACAGCGTGGCCCGCGCGGTGAGTCCGGTGGCCGAGGCGTGCCGGTTGTTGACCACGACGACGGAACGGTTGTCGTAGGAGTACTGGATGTGCAGCGGCTCGTTGGCCTTCTTCGCCCCGAAGTAGGCGCCGCCCTGGTCGAGGTAACGGTCCAGCAGCTGCCAGTGCAGGGACGTCCAGCCGCTGTTGAACATCCAGTAGATCACCCCGGTGGACGGCTTCGAGGAGTCCGTCGCATTGCGCCCGTACGCCTCGTACTGGGCGCGCACGTTCTCGTACTGCGCGAGCTGCGCCTTGCGGACGTAGTCGGTGAGGCCCTTGGGCGAGCCGTAGCGGCCGGCGAGCGCGGCGTCGTAGATCTTCAGCGTGCCGAAGACCGGCGACGGGGAGCGGTGGTACTGCTTCATGCCCGGGTTCTTCCAGAGCGTGTCCAGCTCGGCGGGCGTCATCATCCGGCGCAGGGTGTCGAGGGTGGGGATGTCGGGTCCCGCGCTGGTCTCGGAGTTGAAGCCGGTGGCGCCGCCCTCGCGCTTGGCGTACCAGTAGTTCGGCGGGATCCAGTCGTAGGGGCCGGTCATCTTCATGCCCGAACTGCCCAGCTGGGGCGAGGACTTGGCGGACGCGGCGGAGACCACCGGGGTCGGCCAGTCGGCCGCCTTCAGGGCGTCCAGATAGTTCTTCTCGATCGTCCTGTCGGGCGCGAAGTCACTGCCGATCAGGAAGGAGACGACACTGGGGTGGTCGCGCAGCCGGGCCGCCTCGGCGGCCATCGAGGCCTTGGCGACGGGGTAGTCGGCGGCCGTCCACGGGTCGCCGGACTCGCCGCTCCCGTTGACCTGGCCCTCCCACTTGTCGCAGCACTCCCAGCCGGGCAGCGTGAGGACGCCGTAGCGGTCGGCGAGGTCGAAGAACTCGTCGGGCTCGATGTGGCCTTCCAGGCGGATGGTGTTCAGGCCCAGGTCGAGGGCGTACTTCAGCCGGTCCTCGACATAGGTCCGGTCCCAGCGCAGGAACTCGTCCGGTGACCAGCCGCCGCCCTTGATCAGCAGCCTCCGGCCGTTGATCCGGTACTGGCGGGCGCCGTCGGAGTTCAGCGGTGCCTGGACGTCGCGGATGCCGAAGGTCTCGTGCGCGGTGTCGGACCGGGTGCCGGAGACGGTGGCGGTGAGGTCGAGGTCGTACAAGGGCTGTCCGCCCATGGCCGCCGGCCACCACACCCTCGGCTCGGTGAGGTGCAGGCCGGGGAAGTCGGCCGGGGTGAAGGTGACCGTCTTCGTCTCGTGGGCGGCGAGCGGCACGGTCCTCGTGAACGACGTCCCGCCGACGCTCCCGGAGACCTCGGCCGTGACGGCCGCGTCGGAGTCGTTGCGGGCCTGGGCCTTGACCGTCAGGTCGGCCGTGGCGAGCGAGGGCACGTCCAGCCGGGTCGTCACATGCGCGTCCCGCAGCGCCACCGGGCCGCCCCGGCGGACCAGGACGTCCCGGACGATGCCCATGTTCTCGTCCGGCGGCGGCTGGAGCCAGTCGATCCAGCCCATGGTGAGCTTCTTGTTGGGCACGTTCGGCTGGATCCGGAAGGCCACCGTGTTCGTGCCGGGGCGGACCAGCGAGGTGACGTCCAGCTCGTGGCGGGTGTAGGCGCCGGCGACGTCCGCGGCCCCGGCGACCCGGTGGCCGTTGACATAGACGTCGGCCGCCGAGATCACCCCGCTGAAGTCGAGGTAGGTGCGCTCGGCGGTGTCGGCGACCCGGAAGTCGCTGCGGTACCACCACGGGACCTGGAAGTCGGCCTTGGGGATCTTCTGCTGGTTGGTGGAGTAGAACGGGTCCGCGTAGACGCCGTCGGCGAGCAGTGCCGCGAGGACGGTGGAGCGGGGGCCCGCCCGATACCAGCCTGCAGCCGGGTAGCCGGGGGAGGAGACGTCCGACGCGGAGTCGCTCACCTTGGCCGTCGACTGGATCGTGTAGCCGGAGAGCGGGGTGTCGGTGCCCGCGGCGGAGGGCACATGGGTGACCGGGGTGTGCCCGTGCGCCGGGGCCGGATGCCGGGATCCGGCCCAGGCACTGGTGGACAGCGAGCCGATCAGGCCCAGGGCCACGGCGGCTGAGGCGATGCGGTGTCGGGGGGCGGGGCGAGGGAACACGGCGGTCTCCAGCCTCGTAAAGTTAGGAAACTTTACTAACCCGCCTCAAGCTAGGGCTCCGAGGGGGCGGTGTCAATCACCGTGGCCCCTGCGGGAATTGGTCGTCACCCGGCCGACCTGCGCTCGAACACCATCTCCCGTGCCGTCCCCAGAGCCGTCGCCACCGCGCCGAGGAGCACCGCGTCCTCACCCAGTCGGCTCGGCGCGATCTTCGGGCGCAGCGGGGTGAGTGTGCGCAGATGGTCCCGGACCGGCCGCAGCAGCAGGTCCACGCTGTGGCCCACCCCGCCCCCGAGCACCACCAGATCCGGATCGAGCACGGCCGCCGCGGCGGCCACCGTGTGCGCTATCCGCTCGCCCTCCAGGTGAACCGCCCTGACCGCGGCGGTGTTTCCGTGCCGGGCCGCGTCGAACACGGCCTTGGCGGTCAGCTGCCCGCTCATCCCGAACCGGCGCGCCGCCTCGACGACGGCCACCCCCGACACCGCGTCCTCCAGCCGCTCCGGCTTCTGCTGCCCCGGCCAGGGCAGGAACCCGATCTCCCCGGCCAGCCCGTGCGCCCCGGTGAACAGCCGGCCCTCGCTGACGACCCCCATGCCGAGGCCGGTGCCGATCAGGATGTACGCGAACAGCCGGCTGCCCGCGCCGACCCCGTACGTGTACTCGCCCAGCGCCGCCAGGTTGGCGTCGTTGTGCACCTCCAGCGGTACGCCCAGTTCCTCGCGCAGCCGGTCGAGCAGTCCGGCGCGGCCCCACCCCGGCAGATGCATCGCGTACCGCACCCGCCGCGTCTTCTCGTCGTACACACCGGGCGTGCCCACCACGCCGTGCACCACCTCGGCCGGGTCCACGCCGGAGTTGGCCACGACCTGGCGGGCGGTGGAGACGACCAGGTCGGCCAGGGCGCCCGAGCCGCGGGCGCGGTTGCGCACGTCGGACCGGGCCACCACCGTGCCGTCCAGGTCGGCGACCGCGATCCGCAGCCAGCTGCGGCCGATGTCCACGCCGAGCGCGTGACCGGCGGCCGGGTCGGGGGCGTACAGGACCGCGATCCGGCCGCGCTCGGGGGCGTGGGTGCCGACCTCGTGGACGAGTCCGGCGGACTCCAGCGAGGCGAGGGCGCTGGACACGGTCGGCTTGGACAGCCCGGTCTCGCGCGCCAGCTGGGCGCGCGTGGCGGAACCGAGGGCGCGCAGCCGGTCGAGGAGCAGCCGCTCGTTGGTGCTGCGCAGCCGCCGGCGGCTCCAGGGCTGTTCGTGCTGCTCTATGACGTCGCTGGCGGGCATCGCACCATTCTCACGCATTCCTCACGCATACTTGACGCATCTAGTAAGGCTCCTTAACTTTATCGGCCATCAGCCCCGCCGGATCGGCTCCAGCCCCGCCGGGCGAGCCTCTCCGTCCGCCGCGTCAGGAGTCCCCATGTCCGGTAGTCCGCCACCCACGGGTGGATTCGTCCGTCGCGTAGGCCTGTTCCAGGCCACCGCCATCAACATGAGCCAGATGTGCGGGATCGGTCCCTTCGTGACGATCCCGCTGATGGTCGCCGCGTTCGGCGGCCCCCAGGCGGTGATCGGTTTTGTGGCGGGTGCGGTGCTGGCGCTCTGCGACGGGCTGGTCTGGGCCGAGCTGGGCGCGGCGATGCCCGGCTCCGGCGGCAGTTACGTCTATCTCCGCCAGGCCTTCCAGTACCGCACGGGCCGCCTGGTGCCTTTCCTGTTCGTCTGGACGGCGATGCTCTTCATCCCGCTGATCATGTCCACGGGCGTGGTCGGCTTCGTCCAGTACCTCGGCTATCTCGCCCCCGACCTCGGCAGGACCTCGGGCGATCTGATCGGTCTCGGCATCATCGCCCTGGTCGTGCTCCTGCTCTGGCGCGGCATCGAGCACATCGCCCGCATCACCGCCGTGATGTGGACCGTGATGATCGCCTCGGTGCTCCTGGTGATCGTCGCCGCGGCCACCGACTTCAGCCCCCACCTGGCCTTCACCTACCCGGCGCACGCCCTCGACCTCACCTCGAACCATTTCTGGCTCGGCTTCGCCGCGGGCCTGACCATCGGCATCTACGACTACCTCGGCTACAACACGACCGCCTACATGGGCGCCGAGATCAAGGACCCGGGCCGTACCCTGCCGCGCTCCATCCTCTTCTCGATCCTCGGCATCATGGCGATCTATCTGCTCCTGCAGATCGGCACGCTCGGTGTCATCGACTGGCACCGGATGACCGACCCCGCCGACATCGCCTCCACCTCGGTGGCCTCGGCCGTACTGGAGAAGACCTGGGGCAAGGGGGCCGCCGACACGGTGACCGTCCTGATCCTGATCACGGCGTTCGCCTCGGTCTTCACCGGCCTGCTCGGCGGCTCGCGGGTGCCCTACGACGCCGCCCGCGACCGCGTCTTCTTCCGCCCGTACGCGAAGCTGCACCCCAAGCACCGCTTCCCGATGCTCGGCCTGGCGACGATGGGCGTGATCACCGCGATCGGCTTCCTGATCGGCCGGCACACGGATCTGGCCACCCTGATCCAGCTCCTCACCACGGTGATGGTCCTCGTCCAGGCACTGGCCCAGATCGTCGCCCTGACGGTGCTGCGCAGGCGCCGTCCGACGATGCCACGCCCCTACCGCATGTGGCTCTACCCCCTGCCCAGCGTCGTCGCCTTCGTCGGCTGGTGCGTGATCTACGGCTACGCCGACAAGAACTCCCCGGGGCGCCACCCCATCGAGTGGTCCCTGGCCTGGGTCGCCCTCGGCTGCGTGGCGTTCCTGATCTGGGCGCGGCTGGAGAAGGTGTGGCCGTTCGGGGAGAAGGAGGTCTCCGAGGAGTACGCCGCCCCGCAGGCGCAGGACACGGAGCCCGCCGGTACCTGACGGCCGGCCCTCGCCAGCCGGAGGCCGGTCCGCATGCGCGGACCGGCCTCGATCTCTTTGTTCCTTTCCTCTGTGTTCTCTTCGTGGCTCGGGTGCGCTACGGCATGGGTGCGCTCTTCGCTGCCGTACCGGCGCACATCAGCCCGAGGATGATGGCCAGGGCGCCGATGATGATGTTGCTGAGCACGACGCCGGTGTCCGGGCTGCTGCCGACGATCCAGGGCGCGATGATCATCCAAATGCCCAGGGCGCACATGGCCCAGCTCAGGCCGTACATGCGCTCCGGGGCCGAGGTGAATCCGAGGGCCAGCAGGCCTATCGCGATGCCCACGATCAGGTTGTGGGTGGCGAGTGCGGGCTGACTCGCCGAGTAGTGGAGGATCCACGGGGATGCCGCGCAGTACAGACCGAGCAGGAACACCGGTCCGTCGACCAGCGCCACATCCCGGCCACCGAGCATACGGGCGTAGCGTGCCCGCATTTCGTGGACATCGGGGTGGCTGGTTATGTCACCTCTGTGCGAGACGTTGGCCATGACTCGTCTCCTTTGACTTGCAGGCCTGACCGCGTCTGGTGCGGTGCGGTGAGCGCCGCGTAGGTACATTCTGCGCTTATTCCGCCTTTATATGTAGGGGTGTGACGGTTCCGGCGGCGGCCTCTGGGGCGCCGGACGCCCGGTCGGGAGCCGTCCGCTCGTCCCGCCCCGCGTCGAGGATCGCCTGGCACACCCGCGCCGGTGGCCGGAAACAGACGGCCGGCGGGCGAGGTGGTCCCGGCGGCGGCGACGGCCCGCCGCAGCTCGGCCAGCGTGCCGTCGCACCGAGGGCGCCGCGCCAGGTGGGCCGGGGCCACGGTGACTGCTTCATTCCGCGCCGCACGCCCCTCGTCGAGGGCGATCGACGTCAGGTCGTCGGGCGGAACATGGCCGCGGTCGCGCGGGTCGGGCATGCTCCACCTCCAGCGGTTCGCACCTCGTCGTCCTTCTTCCTCCGTGAACCCCGCCGTGGATGCGTGGTCGCAAACGCACCGTTTCCGCATCGAATACCTGCCCGGCCGAAACTCACTCGTTCGGTCGAGGGTCCTCTTCGGTCGGCGTCCGCAGCTCGATACGGCGCCGCAGCTGGTGCAGCCCGCGCCGGGCATGGCTCTTGACCGTGCCCAGAGGCCAACCCGTGCGCGCGGCGATCTGGGTCTGGGTCAGGTCCTCGTAGAACGCCAGGTGCAGAACCCGCCGCTGGGGCACAGGGAGCCTGGCCAGTTCGTCCCGGACCAGTACGCGGTCGAGGACGGCCTCGGGCTGTCCGGCCGTGGTGCGGTCCGGGGCCAGGGCCGTCCCGGCGGCGGTGACCAGCTCGCCGCGGCGGCTCCGGGCGGCCAGCGCGTCGGCGATCTTGCGCCGGGTGATGCCGACGATCCAGGCAGCGAGCGGGCCGCGCTCCGGCCGGTAGCCGTGCCGCCCGCGCCACACGCCGAGGAACACCTGCTGGGTGACGTCCTCCGCCTCGCCGCGGTCGCCCAGCGAGCGCCGGGCCAGCGTGTACACCAGCGCGGACCAGCGGCGGTACGCCGCGGCCAGGCAGGCGTCCGCCCCGGCGGCCAGCCCCCGGGCGAGCTCCTCGTCGGCGAAGGACTCCTCGACCGGGGCCCACAGAGGTGTCCCGGCGGCCGGGTTCCGGGGCGGATCCGCGGTGGCGGCCGGATACGGGGTCATGACCGGCTCCTCACGTGCGACGGTGCCGCCATCGTGTGAGTCCTTGGACAAATCACTCAACTTGCGTCGATTCTGCGTCGTATAGTCGCTCCATGGGTGAGTACACGGCGGAGAACACGCCGGACGAGGCCACCGGAGGCCAGGCCTCCGGCCCCGAGGGGGCCGGGCTGACCACTGGCGCCGTGGCCCGCAGGCTCGGTGTCTCACCGACCACCCTCAGGTCCTGGGACCGCCGGTACGGCCTTGGCCCCGCCCGGCGATCCGACGGCCGGCACCGGCGCTGGACGCCCGGGGACGTGGCGATGCTGGAGACGATGTGCCGGCTGACGTCGGTGGGAGTACCGCCGGCCGAGGCGGCCCGCGCCGCGAAGGACGAGGCGGCGCCCACTTCCCGCCCGGCCCCGGCGGCCGAAGACACGGCCGGGCGTTCGCGGGCGGCCGGCACACTGCCCCTCGGCGATGTGCGCCAGGAGTGCCGCGGCCTGGCCCGCGCCGCCGTGCGCCTCGACGCCGCCGCGGTCGAGGAGCAGCTGTCCTCCGCCGTGGCCGAACACGGTCTCACCGTCGCCTGGCAGGAGGTGATGGTGCCGACCCTGCACGCCGTCGGACGCAAGTGGGCCTCGTCCGGGGACCGCTACGTCGAGGTGGAGCACCTTCTGTCGTGGCACGTATCCACCGTGCTGCGCCGCGGCACCCGGCGGCCGGTGCGGGCCGGTGACGCCACGGCCGCCGGGCCGGTGATCCTGGCCTGTGTACCCGGCGAACAGCACACCTTGCCGCTGGAGGCACTCAACGCCGGGCTCAGTGAACTCAGGCTGCCCACGCGGATGTTCGGCGCCGCCGTGCCGGCCGAGGCGCTCACGGCGGCGGTGCGGCGCCTGGGTCCGGTCGCCGTGGTGCTGTGGGCACAGGCACGCTCCACGGCGAGTCTGCCGCTGGCCCAGCACGTCGCCGCCACGCAGTGGGGTGTCAAGGGCGCGCGCCGGCAGCCGATGGTGGTGCTGGGCGGCCCGGGCTGGGCCGGCCGGTCCGCCCGCGGCACGCTGCGCCCGACGGATCTGCGCGACGCGCTCGACACCTTGGCCGGAACTCATCACGTGCCGGCGGACGGACCGCGCTGACGCCGTACCGGTCGGTCACCCGCGGCCGCGACCGGGGCCACCGCCGACGTCCTGGTGACCGGAGCGGGCTCTCAATCGCGTTCGCGGGCCCGTCTGAAGCGGGCCAGTCCGTCGGACAGGGCGACGATCGGGGCCGGGTAGGTGAGCGCGGCCGGGTCCAGGCCCCGGAGTTTCCACGGCTCGTGCACCGCGGGGCCCTCGATGCCGGCCAGTTCGGGCACCCAGCGCCTGACGTACGCGCCGTCGGGGTCATGCCGCCTGCCCTGGGTGACGGGGTTGAGGACGCGGTTGGGGCGGGTGTCCGTGCCGGTGCCGGCCATCCACTGCCAGTTGAGCTGGTTGTTGGCGACGTCCCCGTCCACCAGGAGGTCCATGAAGTGCCGGGCGCCCACCCGCCAGTCGACATAGAGCGTCTTGACCAGGAAGCTCGCGGCGAGCAGACGGCCGCGGTTGTGCATCCAGCCCTCGTGCCGGAGCTGGCGCATGGCCGCGTCGACGACCGGGTAGCCGGTACGGCCCTCGCGCCAGGCGTCGACGTCGTCCCGTGCCGTGCGCTCCGAGCGCCAGCGGTCGTGCTTCGTACGGTAGTCGGCGGTGGCCGCGTCCGGCCGTGCGGCCAGGACCTGTCGGTGGAAGTCGCGCCAGGCGAGCTGCCGTACGAAGGCCGCGGCGCCCGGACCGTCCGCCCTGCGCGCCCGGTGGACGAGTTCGACCGGGGAGAGCGTGCCGAAGTGCAGATGCGGCGAGAGCCGGGAGGTCGCGTCGCCGGCCAGGTTGTCGTGGCGGTCCTCGTAGGCGGCGAGGCCCCCGCGCAGCCAGGCGGTGAGCCGCTTCCTGCCGGCCGTCTCGCCGCCGGAGGCCAGCCCCTCGGACACCTGCGACCGCCCGCCGCGTACGGGAAGTTCCTCCGATCCGACGCCGTCGGGGACCCGCAGCGCCCGGGGCGCGCCGAGGGGCTCGCGCAGCCGCTGCTGCGACCAGTGCCGGAAGTACGGCGTGAACACCGCGAAGTGGTCGGAGGAGGCCGGGGTCACCGCGCCGGGCGCGACCGCGGTGGTCACCGTGTCGTGGACGTGCAGCCGGCGCCCCTCGGCCTCCAGGGCGCGCCGCAGCCGTTCCTCCCGGCGCTGTGCGTAGGCGCTGACGTCGGCCGCCAAGTGCACCTCGTCGGCGTCCGCCTCCGCGGCCACCTTGCACACCTGGTCCACGACGTCACCGGACCGGACGACGAGCCGCCCCCCGCGCTCGCGCAGGCCCGCGTCCAGGTCGCGCAGGCAGTCGGCGAGAAACGCCAGCCGGTTGGGCGCCGCGAACCCGGCGTCCTCCACCCCCCTGTCGCGGACGAAGAGGGGAACGACGTGGCGGGGGCCTTCCACGGCGGCCCGCAGCGGCGGCTGGTCGTGGAGACGAAGGTCGGAGGTGAACAGGACGACCGAGACGTTCATGGTGCGGCTCCGGTGGGACGGATGCGGACGGTGAGTTTTTTCCGGCCGGGCGGGCCCGGCGGATGCGGGCGTCAACGGACGGGTCCGCGTTCACCGGCGGGGGTGAGAGGAGCCCTGGCCGCGGCCCGGGCGATGTTGCGGGCCATCCCGCCGAACACCACGGTGTGGAAGGGCGACACGCTCCACCAGTAGGCGTGCCCGAGCAGCCCGTGCGGATGGAACAGGGCACGTTGGCGGTAGCGGCTGCGGCCGTTGCCGTCCCGCTCGGCGTACATCTCCAGCCAGGCCAGGCCCGGCAGCCGCATCTCGGCCCGCAGCCGCAGCAGATGCCCCGGCTCGATCTCCTCGACCCGCCAGAAGTCCAGCGAGTCGCCGACCCGCAGCCGCTGCGCGTCCCGGCGGCCGCGGCGCAGCCCCACCCCGCCGGCCAGCCGGTCGAGCCACCCGCGCAGGGCCCAGGCGAGCGGGAAGGAGTACCAGCCGTTGTTGCCGCCGACGCCCTCGATCACTCGCCAAAGGTCGTCGGCCGGCGCGTCCACGCTCGCCTCGCGCCGGTCGCTGTAGAGGCTGCCGCCCGCCCAGGCCGGGTCGGTGGGCAGGGGATCGCTGGGCGCGCCTGGCACCGCGGCGGACGACCAGCGGGTGGTGACCCCGGCCTCGCGGATGCGCCGCAGGGCCAGCCGTACCGCGTCGTCGAAGCCGATCGGATGCCCTTCGGGGTCGGGCACGTAGCGGACGATGTCGCGCTCGCGGCAGACGACCTCGTGCCGCAGTGACTCGGTCAGCGGCCTGGCGATGGCGGCGGGGACGGGTGTGACCAGGCCGACCCAGTGGCTGGACAGCCGGGGTGTGAGGACCGGCACGGGCACGATCACCCGGCGGGGCAGCCCGGCCACGTTGGCGTACCGGAGCATCATGTCGCGGTACGTCAGGACGTCCGGCCCCCCGATGTCGAAGGCCCGGCCCACGTCGTCGGGCATGGCGGCGCTGCCGACGAGGAGGCGCAGGACGTCTCTCACGGCGATGGGCTGGATACGGGTGTGCACCCAGCTCGGGGTGACCATCACGGGCAGCCGCTCGGTGAGGTACCGCAGCATCTCGAAGGAGGCGGAGCCCGACCCGATGATCACCGCCGCGCGCAGCACGGTGCTGGGCACGCCCGAGTCCAGCAGGATGCGGCCCACTTCCGCGCGCGACCGCAAATGCGGCGAGAGCTCACGCTCGGGCACTCCGACCGGGGTGAGCCCGCCGAGGTAGACGATGCGGCGCACCCCGGCGGCCCGAGCCCGCTCCCCGAAGATCCGTGCCGCGCGGCGGTCCGTCTCCTCGAAGCGCCTGCCCGTGCCGAGGGCGTGCACCAGGTAGTAGGCGACGTCGACGTCCCGCATCGCCCCGGCGACCGACGCGGCGTCGGTGACGTCTCCCCGTACCACCTCCGCGTCGCCCGCCCACAACTGGTCGCGCAGCTTGCCGGGGGAGCGGGCCAGACAGCGCACGCGGTACCCGGCCGACAGCAGCTCGGGCACGAGCCGGCCCCCGATGTACCCGGTGGCACCCGTCACCAGGCAGCGAGGTCGCGCTGCGGTGTCGTCATGGTTCATGGGTCCTCGGCCCTTCGCGTCGACGTCCCCCTGCGATCACTTCCGGCCGGACGGTCCCTGCGGATGCGGACATCGGCCTGGAGGGCGCCCCGGCGGCGACCTGACCGGCGTTATGACATGTCCGCAGCGATTCGGGGCAGGTGGAGGGAAGGGACGGCACAGGTGTCCGTCACTGCTCGAGGCCGGAGGTGAACCGCCGCTATGGGCGCGAAGGTGTTGAAGCAGTTTCCCGCCGGGGCTCCGCGTGGATCGTGGCCGGCGGAGGAGTACGCGGCCGCGTGCCGCGCCGAGGGCGAGCCCGCGACCGTCGTCATGGACCTGAAGTCGGACGCGTTCCTCGTGGTGGTGCCGACCTGCGAGGAGGAGGCCGCCTAGTGCGGCAGCGCTCCGTCCCACCCGGCCCCACGGGACGGACACCATCCCGTCCGGCTCATGCGTCCTGGGAGGCCAGCGCGCCGAGATGAGCCCTGCGCACCTTTGCCGTCTGCCCCTGCACCAGCAGGAACATGCCCTCGCGGGCCAGCCGTTGGGCGGGGCTGGACAGGTCCATGGTGCGTCCGCCGCCGGCCACGACCGCCGCGGTGGTGGCCGTGCGCATGAGGTCGTACGCCCGGGTCTTGAGCGCCAGGCGTTCCTCGAGGTGCTCGTGCGGCACGGGGTGGTCGGCCAGCGCGTACGCCTGTCGCCGCACCTCGTCGAGGCGGGCCCGCAGCGCCCCGGCCGTCTCGGCGCCGTCGGCGGCGCTCTCCAGCACGCGCAGCGCGGCATACGCCACGCCGAAGACGGCGGGGGAGGCGTTGGTGCTGCGCGGGATGTCGATCAGGGCGAACTTCTCCCTGGGGGTGCGCAGCACCACGGACTCCTCGGGCAGCCACAGGCCGTCCAGCTCGAGCGACACCGTCCGCGCGGCGGTCAGCGCCGCGAGCCGCATCGGTGGCGAGGGGCGCAGCCCCGGCTGCTCGCGCGCGTCGGCGAACGCGAACACCAGATCGTTCTGTGCGGAGACGCCGGCGAGGAGCATCACATCGTTCAGACCCCAGCCCGTGTACCACGGCACGGTGCCGTCGAAGCGCCAGCCGCCCCGCTCGGCCGTGGCGCGCACGGGAACCCGGGGAAAGGCGCGGACGTGGGCGTAGGCGATCCCGGCCAGCCGCGCGCCCGTCGCCAGTGGACGCAACAGCCGCTCCCGCACGGGGAGTTCGGACCTCGCGAGCAGCTTCACCGGCGTGTGGTGCTGCGTCTGCACGAACCAGGTGGAGCAGCATGCCCCGGCCAGGATCTCCGCGATCTCCCGGGCCACCGCGTCGGGGGCGCCCGCTCCGCCGTACTTGCGCGGCGCGCTCACCCCGAGCAGCCCGGAGCGCCTGACCGCCTCGATGTGGCTCGCGGGTACGCCCTCCCGGTCGACGTGCTCGGCCCGTGGGGCGAGCAGATCGTCCGCGAGCCGACGGGCACCGGCGACGAGTGGATGTGCTGCCGTGGTCATGGAAAAGATTCTCCCGAAGGGGTGAGGCGAGGTGTCGATCCGGGTGACCGTCTTTCGTGTAGGAGGTGACGGACACCCCACGACGCCAAGGAGGACGTCATGAAGCACTACCTGCTCAGCGTGGTCCAGCCGGCCGGCGGCACGCCTCCCGCCCCCGACGAGCTCGCCGCGATCATGCGTGATGTCGAGGCCTTCAACCAGGAGCTGCGCGACGCCGGAGCCTGGGTCTTCGCGGGCGGGCTGCACGCCCCGGAGACGGCCACCGTACTGCGCCCCAAGGACGGCGACGTGCTGATCACCGACGGGCCGTACGCCGAGGGCAAGGAGTATCTGGGCGGCCTGTGCCTGATCAGGGCCGCCGACCTGGACGAGGCCCTGGCGTGGGGCAGGAAGGCCGCGCTGGCCACCACCCTCCCCATCGAGGTACGGCCCTTCGTCGACCAGCACTGATGCCCGACGCCACCGACGTCGAGGCCGTCTTCCGCGCCGAGTACGGGCGCGCGGTCTCCGTCCTCGTCCGCTTCCTCGGCGACATCGACCTCGCCGAGGAAGCGGTCCAGGACGCCTTCACCACGGCCGTCCGGAAGTGGCCGCACACCGGGGTGCCGCCCAGCCCGGCCGGCTGGATCATCACCACCGCGCGCAACAGCGCGATCGACCGTCTGCGCCGCGAGTCCTCCCGGGACGCCCGGCAGGCCGAGGCCGCCCGGCTGTACGCTCCCGACGTACCGGCCGAGGAGGGCCCCGTGCGCGACGACCGGCTCCGGCTGATCTTCACCTGCTGTCATCCCGCGCTCGCCCTCCAGGCCCGCGTCGCGCTCACCCTGCGGCTGCTCGGCGGACTCGGCACAGCGCAGATCGCCCGTGCCTTCCTGGTGCCCGAGCCCACCCTGGCCCAGCGCATCGTGCGGGCCAAGGCCAAGATCCGTGACGCGGGCATCCCGTACCGGGTGCCCCGCGACGCCGACCTCCCCGACCGGCTGAACGGTGTGCTGGCCGTCGTGTACCTGATCTTCAACGAGGGCTACACCGGCGATCCCGGCCTGTGCGCCGAAGCCGTACGCCTCGGCCGGCTGCTCGCCGAGCTCATGCCGGACGAGCCCGAGGTCATCGGGCTCCTCGCGCTGATGCTGCTGATCGAGGCACGCCGGCCCGCCCGGCAGGACGAGCACGGCGAGCTGGTGCCGCTGCCCGAGCAGGACCGCACCCTGTGGGACCGCGACCTGATCGCGGAGGGCCAGGACCTCGTCCGCCGCTGCCTGCGCCGCAACCGGCCGGGCCCGTACCAGATCCAGGCCGCCATCAACGCCGTGCACAGCGACGCGCCGACGGCCGCGGCCACCGACTGGGGGCAGGTCCTGCGCCTGTACGACCAGCTGATGGCCCTCGCCCCGAGCCCGGTGGTCGCCCTGAACCGGGCGGTCGCGGTGGCCGAGGTCGAGGGCCCGCACACCGCCCTCGACCTGGTGGACGCGCTGGACCTCGACACGTACCACGTGCTCCACGCCGTCCGCGCCGACCTGCTGCGCCGCCTCGGCCGCCACACCGAGGCGGTACGGGAGTACGAGGCCGCCGTCGAGCTCACCGAGAGCCCCGCAGAACGCGCCCACCTCGAACGCCGCCGACGGGAGCTCATGCGCTGAGCGCTTCTCGCTGCACGGGTTCCGCCTGACGCCCACGGCTCGGGAATGTATTTCGGTGACTGAAAGGTTGGTATTTACATCTGACCGATCGAGACCGTACTCTCGGGCCGCAAGACCCGAGCACACCAGCGAGGCATCGTGAACCACTCCACCCCCGAGCAGTCCGCCGACATCGTGGCCCGGCTGCGCGCCACCTTCCGTACCGGCCGTACCAAGCCCGTCGAGTGGCGCACGGGTCAGCTGCACCGCCTGCGCGAGATGCTCACGGAGAAGGGCCCCGAACTGGCCGCCGCGCTCCACGCGGACCTGGGCAAGAGCTCCACCGAGGCCTATCGCACCGAGATCGACTTCACCGTCCGCGAGATCGACCACACCCTGGTGCACCTCACGCAGTGGCTGCGTCCCGAGTCCGCACCCGTCCCGGCGCACCTCGGCGACGACGCGCGGGCATGGACGCAGTACGACCCCCTCGGTGTCGTCCTCGTCATCGCCCCCTGGAACTACCCGGCCCAGCTCCTGCTCGCCCCGATGGTCGGCGCGCTGGCGGCCGGAAACGCGGTGGTGGCCAAGCCGAGCGAACTGGCCCCGGCCACCTCGGCCGCGCTGGCCGAGCTGATCCCCGCGTACCTCGACACCGAGGCGGTCGCGGTGGTCGAGGGCGGCGTGCCCGAGACCACCGCCCTGCTGGCCGAGCGCTTCGACCACATCTTCTACACCGGCAACGGCACGGTCGGCCGCATCGTGATGCGCGCCGCCGCCGAGCACCTCACCCCGGTCACACTCGAACTCGGCGGCAAGTCCCCGGTGTTCGTCGACCGCGACGCCGACATCGAGGTGGTCGCGGACCGGCTGGCGCGCGGCAAGTTCCTCAACGCCGGCCAGACCTGTGTGGCCCCGGACTACGTCCTGACCGACCCGGAGACCGCCGCCGCCCTGGAACCCGCGCTCGTGCGCGCCGTCGAGGCGGTGTACGGCGCGGACCCCGCGGCCTCGGCCGAATACGGCCGGATCGTCAACGAGCGCCACTTCGACCGTCTCGGCCAACTGCTCGACTCCGGCCGCGTGGTGCTCGGCGGCGGCAGCGACCGCGGGACCAAGTACCTCGCGCCGACCGTGCTGGCCGACGTCGACCCGAAGTCGCCGGTCATGCAGGAGGAGATCTTCGGTCCGATCCTGCCGATCGTCACGGTGGCCGACCTCGACGAGGCCATCGGCTTCATCAACGACCGCGACAAGCCCCTCGCGCTGTACGTCTTCACCGAGTCCGACGGCACGCGGGCGCGGATCGCCGCCGAGACCTCCTCCGGCGGCCTCGGCTACGGCCTGCCGCTCGCCCATCTCACCGTCTCCGACCTGCCGTTCGGCGGTGTCGGCGAGAGCGGGATGGGCAGTTACCACGGCCGCTACTCGATCGAGACGTTCAGCCACCGCAAGGCGGTGCTGGAGAAGCCGCTGAGCTGAGCCCGTCAGCCCTTCGGGGCCCGGCCGTTCGAGCGGCCGGGCCCGACCCCTACTCCTGACGCCCCTTCACAGGGCATGGTGTCATGCACCTGACTGCCTCCTCCGAGGAAAGGCACCCGCATGCGCACCCCCCACGCCCTGCTCGCCACGACCGCCGCGCTGGCCGCCGCCGTCGTGGCACCTCCTTCCCATGCCGCCACCGCAGTCCCTGCCCCCGGCGCCTACTACGTCCAGAGCGCCGTGACCGGCCTCGACGCGGCGGACAACGGCGGAGCGGTGGAACAGCACAGACCCAAGGGCAACGAGGACCACCAGCAGTGGAATCTCCGGACGAGTGGATCCTCGTACGTCCTGGAGAGCACCGACACGGCCGGCAGCTGCCTCGGCCGCTTTGGCGACCAGGCCCGGACCGTGTCCTGTGCGAGCGCCGACGCGGCCTGGGAGATCGGCACGGCCGGCACCGACCGCCACACGCTCAAGGCGCCGGACACCGACCGCTATCTGACCGTGGCGCCCCAGCCCTCCGGCGCCAACTACCCCGCCCAGCTGGCCATCGGCACCTCGGGCACCCTCGCCGCCTGGTACCTCACCCCGGTCGCCCCTGCCACCGGCCCCATGCCGCCGCAGGACCGGCGCACCCTCGACCAGGTCACGTTCCTCACCGCGCACAACGCCTACGCCAACGGAGTCGACGGCGGCTTCGCCCCGCCGTTCGTGAACTTCTTCCCCAACCAGGCCCGTGGCATCGACCGGCAACTCACCGACGGCGTCCGCGGATTCATGCTGGACATCCACCAGACCCCGGACGGCGCGATCCTGTGCCACAACAGCTGCACGCTGGTCAGCAGGCCGGTCGCGCTGTGGGTGGACGTGCAGCGGATGGTGAACTTCCTCAAGGCCAACCCCGACCAGTTCGTCACCGTTTTCCTGGAGGACTACGTCGATCCCGGCGTCCTGCGCTCCGAACTCGCCCGCGTCAGCGGCCTGTCGGACGTGCTCTACCGCCCCGACCGGACGGGTGTGCGGCAAAGCGGCTGGCCCCGGCTCGCCGACCTGATCGCCGCGAACCAGCGGCTGCTGATCTTCACCGACCACAGCCGCTCCGCCGACGAGTCCGCGGGACTGACCCGGGACAGCTTCGGTGTGATGTACCAGCGGGAGTGGACCGTCGAGAACTACTGGTCCATGGGATCGGGCCTGGGCTCCTCGGACTGGTCCTGCTACAGCCGCTGGTACGACCCGGGCACCAACATCCCGCTCACCCGCACCGAGACGGGCTTCAGGCCGCTGTTCGTCATGAACCACTTCCGTGACGCCACCATCGCCTCCACCGCCGGCACGGACAACACCAAACTCGCCGACCGCGCCCGGCGCTTCTGCGAGCCCGCGGCCCGCAAGAAGCCCAACTTCCTTGCCGTGGACCGCTATGACCTCGGCGACCCGGCGTCGGCCGTCGCGGCCCTGAACACCTACACATATCCGTAAAACCGCTCGCGGCGGGGGCTCCCGGGGCCCGTGCGAGACTCCGCCGACGACCTCACGAACGATCACCGTGGACGCCGCGGGCACCTGGACCCTCGGTGACCTGCCCGTCAGCCGCATCGGCTTCGGCGCCATGCGGCTGACGGGCAGCGCGGCCTTCCACCTGGGCACGCCCAGCGACCGTGAACGGTCCATCGCCGTGCTCCCCGGCCCGACCGACTGCGCGGACACGTCGAGGAGAACTTGCGCCGGCTGGGGCGCGCCCACCTGGATGTCGTCAACTTCCACCGGACCGCTCACCAGGGCGCACAGTGCTGCCACCCCCTACGAACCGACTACAATCACGTAGACGATCTACCGCATCGTGGACGAGGACGGAGTGAGGAACGTTCCCATGGCCGACTCGAAGGATGAACGGACCGACGTGAAGGACGAGCGTCGGCCGTCCGGCGAGCTCGAGGCGAGCGTCATGGCCGCCCTCTGGGCCGCCGCCGCGCCCCAGACGCCCGGCCAGGTGCAGCTCAGCCTCGGCTCCGGCCTGGCGCGCACCACGGTGACGACGATCCTCTCCCGCCTGCACGACAAGGGCGTCGTCGACCGGCGGCGTCAGGGCCGTGGCTATGCCTACTTCCCGGTCCAGGACGCCCAGGGCCTCACCGCCCGCCGAATGCACACCGAACTCGACCGCGACAGCGACCGCGAGACGGTGCTCGCCCGCTTCGTCGCCCAGCTCAGCGCCGACGACGAGCGCGTCCTGCGCGACCTGCTCGAACCCGGAGAGCGATGACCGTCCTGCTGCTGGTGCCGCTGCTGCTGCCGTGCGCCCTGCCGGTCCTGGCCCGGCGGGCCCTCGACCGGCTCGTGCCCGCCGCCGCACTGTGGCTGATCACGGTCTCGGCCGTGGTCCTCGCGGGCTGCTCGGTGGCCGCGCTGGGCGCGTTCGTGCTCATCGGGCTGCTCAAGCTGCCGCTGTTCGCCGCGCTCGGTGAGCTCGTGCATCCGCTGAGCACCGCCTCCGACGTCTTCGTCGTCCCGGCGGCGGCGACCTCCGTGGGAGCCCTGGCCGTGTGCGCCTGGACCCTCGTCCGCTCGGTGCTCCAGCAGACCCGTGCCTTCCGCGCGGCGCGCTCGGCGGCCGGTCACGGACCGGCGGCGGGTGATCTGTGCGTGGTCGACTCGCCGCGCCCAGACGCCTACGCCCTGCCCGGGCGCCCGCACCGCATCGTCGTCACCACCGCGATGCTGCGCAGCCTGGACGCCGCCGAGCGGGAGGCACTGTTCGCGCACGAGCGGGCGCACAACGAGGGCGGCCACCACTACTTCCTCGCGGCGGCGGAGCTCGCCGCCCACTGCCATCCCGCGCTGCGGCCGGTCCGCGACACCATCCGGCTCGCCGTCGAACGCGCCGCCGACGAGGCCGCGGCGACCGCCGTGGGCGACCGGCGCCTGACCGCCCGTGCCATCGCCCGTGCGGCCCTGGCCGGCCACGACGCCGCCCTGGAACGTCCGGACTTCGCCCCCGCCGCGACCACCGGCCCCGTCCCGCGGCGCGTCCAGGCCCTGCTGGCCGCCCCGCCCGCCCCGCGCCGCGCCGCCCGCTCGATCGCCGTCCTCCTGGCCGCCTGCACGGCCGTCTCCTGCGTCGCCTCGGCCACCGGCATGATCGACTTCCATCACCGGGTGGAGGTCGCGCAGGGCGACGCGAGCCGCTGAGCGAACCTGCGCCGGGCGGCTGTCCGGGGGAGAAGCAGGCACCGTTTTGCCTACCTTCCGAGGCGACTGGCGTCCGCGACGTTTTACGTATAACCTCACCCGCTAACCACCCCCACCGAGAGGTCCCGATGAGACGCGTCGCCCTGGTCACCCTCGTCGTCGACGACTACGACGAGGCGATCCGCTTCTACACCGAGGCCCTCGGATTCCGGCTCGCCGAGGACACGCCACGCCCGGACGGCTCCCGCTGGGTCGTCGTCGAACCGGGGACTGGGGCGGCCGGCACCGGACTGCTGCTCGCCCGCGCCAAGGGGGAGGGCCAGCGGGCCCGCGTCGGCGACCAGACCGGCGGACGCGTCGGGTTCTTCCTGCACACCGACGACTTCGCCCGCGACCACGCCAGGATGACCGCCGCCGGCGTGACCTTCCTGGAGGAGCCGCGCCACGAGCCGTACGGCAGCGTCGCCGTCTTCCAGGACCTGTACGGCAACCGCTGGGACCTGCTCCAGCCCGCCGGCTGAGTTTCCTCCCGCCGCACGCACCTTCCCCCGCACTCTCCCACCGCCGCTTCGAACCTCCCGCTCAAGGAAAGACCCGCCATGACTGCTACGCGCGTAGATGCAGAAGTGATCCGCCGCCTCCCCAAGGCCGTCCTGCACGACCACCTCGACGGTGGCCTGCGCCCCGCCACCGTCGTCGAGCTCGCGGCCGCGGTCGGCCACACGCTGCCCACCACCGACCCGGACGAGCTCGCCGCCTGGTACTTCGAGGCCGCCAACTCCGGCGACCTGGTGCGCTACATAGCCACCTTCGAGCACACCCTCGCCGTCATGCAGAACCGCGAGGGCCTGCTGCGCGTCGCCGAGGAGTACGTCCTCGACCTCGCCGCCGACGGTGTCGTCTACGCCGAGGTGCGCTACGCCCCCGAGCTGAACACCCGGGGCGGGCTGTCGCCGAGCGAGGTCGTGGAGACCGTCCAGGAGGGCCTCGCCGCCGGTATGGCCAAGGCGGCCGCCGCCGGCACCCCCGTCCGGGTCGGCACCCTGCTCTGCGGCATGCGGATGTTCGACCGCGTCCGCGAGGCCGCCGACCTGGCCGTCGCCTACCGTGACGCCGGCGTCGTCGGCTTCGACATCGCCGGCGCCGAGGACGGCTTCCCGCCCGCCGACCACCTGGACGTCTTCGAGCACCTGCGCCGCGAGAGCGTGCCCTTCACCATCCACGCCGGTGAGGCGCACGGCCTGCCCAGCATCCACCAGGCCCTCCAGGTGTGCGGTGCCCAGCGCATCGGCCACGGCGTGCGGCTGACCGAGGACATCGTCGACGGCAAGCTCGGCCGCCTCGCCGGCTGGGTGCGCGACCGCCGCATCGCCCTGGAGATGTGCCCGACCTCCAACCTCCAGACGGGCTGCGCCACCTCCATCGCCGAGCACCCCATCACGGCCCTGAAGGACCTCGGCTTCCGGGTCACCCTCAACACCGACAACCGTCTGGTCTCCGGCACGACGATGACCCGGGAGATGTCGCTGCTGGTCGAGGAGGCGGGCTGGACGGTCGAGGACCTGCGCACGGTCACCGTGAACGCCCTCAAGAGCGCGTTCATCCCGTTCGACGAGCGCAACGCCCTCATCGAGGACGTGGTCCTGCCGGGTTACGCCGCCGCGCTCTGAAGCAGCCCCCGCAGGTAGGCGGCCTGTCCGATGTGCTGCAGATCGTCGGACAGGACGCTGACCAGCCGTACGCCGAGGCTGACCGGCGGATCCCAGCGCTCGTCCACGATGCGCTCCAGATCCTTGGCGGGCAGCTCGCGCAGCACTCCCAGGGTCTGCTCGTGCACGGCGTCGTAGTACCCGGTCAGCAGCCCGGCGGACTCGACGCGCACCTTGGCGACCCTCGCCGCGCCGTGGCCGTATCCCGTGTCCCGGCGCGGTAGGTCGAGTCCGAAGCGCTTCTCCCAGCCCTGTGACAGCCACACCTGTTCGAGGTCGAAGGCGTCGGCGACATGGTCGTCCTGGACCCGGGTGAGATGCCAGACGAGCCAGGCGACGGAGTTGGCGTCGGGCGCCGGGCGGGCGTGCAGCTCGTCCGGTCCGAGGCCGTCGAGGGTGGCATGGACTTCTTCCTGGATGCGGCCGTAGCCGTCGATGAGGATGTCCCTTGCATGCATAGGTCCACCATCGCGCATCGCGCGCCCTCATGCGTCCGGAATCCAGCTCCCGTGGAAGCCCAGCGGTACCCGCCCCGGCAGCCGGATCCGGGCCACCGGCTCGCCCGTGAAGTCCTGGGCCGCGAGAATCAACAGGTCCGCCGCACCCCGGTCCGGGTTGTGGACGTACGCGATCGCGTATCCCTCGTCCTCGGCGGCCTTCGGGTCCGTGGGGTCCCGCGGCACGAACACGGCCTCGCCGGCCGCCGCGCCCTTCGGCAGCCGGTGCACCTGGGCCGTGCCGCGCAACAGGTCGTGCTTGATGAGCGCGTTGGAGAAGGCGCGGTCGGGCGGGTTCCCGTCGGGGGCGAGGTAGGCCAGCGTAAGGTCGGCGGCCGCCGAGTAGCCGTAGCGATGGCGGCGGGACACCAACGCCTCGTTCACGCGCGGGAATTCCTGCGGCCGGTCGTCGAGCGTCCGCTGCCGCACGCGTCCGTGGCGCAGATCGATCGTCCAGCGTTCGAGCCTCGCGGTCCCCGCCGCGTACGGTCCGTCCGAGCCGCGCCCGGCGACGTAGAACGGTGCCGGATACGTCGTCAGGTCGACGACCACGGACGACCCCTCGTCGTAGGCGTTGAGGGTGTGCGAGAAGAAGACCGGCTCGATGCCGAACCAGCGCATGGCGCCGCCCGTCCGCGGCATGACACCCACGCGCGTGGGGTGCTTCCGGTTCCAGCGGTACGGCACCGGAGCGCCGCGCTCGGCCGCCGCCGGGTCGAAGGTGACCGGGATGTCGAAGACGACCACATGCTTCTCGGTGAGCGCGAAGTCGTGCATCATCGGCGCCTCCGGCACCGGGATCCGCGTGGTGCGCGCGACCCGGCCGGCCGGGTCCACGACCAGGTGCCGGACATGGTCCCAGGTCGGGTGGTAGGCGACGGCGTGCAACTCGCCCGCGCCCGCGTCGTACTTGGTGTGCGCGGTGAACGCGCCCTCCAAAGTGCCCCGGAAGTCGTGGGTGCCGACGGTGTTGAGCTCGCCGTCGAGTTCGTACGGCAGCGGCCCGCTCTCCTGGAGCGCGAGGATCCGCCCCCGGTACGGGATCACATGCGTGTTGCACGCGAAGTCGTCCGGTGGGATTGGATTTGGGTAGGGCTCGCCCAGCTTGCTCGTCACCTGGGAGGAGCGTACCCAGCGGTTGCGGTACCACTCCGCCCGGCCGTCGCGCAGCCGGACGCCGTGCACCATGCCCTCGCCGAGCATCCAGTGGTGGGCGCGCGGATCTTCCAGGCCCAGGACGTTGGGGCCGTTGCGCAGGAAGCGGCCGTTCAGTTCGCGGGGGATGCGGCCGGTGACCGGCAGGTCGAAGGCCGTCAGCTCCTCGGTGACGGGAGTGAACGCGCCCTCCAGGAAGGGGTGGTGGCAGTCCGTCGCCCTTCCTGGACGGGCCGCGGCCCGAGGTCCGGCCACTCCGACGAGTGCGCCCGCCGCCGCCATTCCAGCAGCGCCGCGCAGCACGCCCCGCCGTGTGTGTTCCGCCATGTCCGGTTCTCCTGACCGTAGTTGCCGTGAGGAACGGTCATGAGTCTGCGGTGGCGGGACGCCGAGGTCAGGAGGGGTGGGCCCCGTCATGGGGTGTCGCCGGACCCCCTGTTTCGAGCAAAGCGACCAGGGCGCGGGCCGCCGGGCTGGTGGCCGTCTCGGGCGGCAGCAGGGCGACCGTCTCGTACTCCGCCTCGCCCGTGCCCTTGAGGGGGAGCGCCAGCAGAGAGGTCCGCTTGTGCCGGAAGTGCCGGGGTACGACGGCGATCCCGAGGTTCTCGTCGACCAGGTCCAGGAGGCTGTGCACGTCGTTGACCTCCAGCGCCACCGTACGGCCGACGCCGGCCGCGGTGAAGGCGGCGTCGGTGGTGCGGCGCGGGCCCCAGTCCGGGTGGAAGTCGACGAAGACCTCGCCGCCGAGGTCGTCCGCCGTGAGGGCCGCTCCGCCCCTGGCGAGGCGGTGGTGCGGGTGGCAGAGCACGGTCATCGGCTCGCTCGTCAGCGGCACCGAGCGCAGCTGGTCCGTGTCGTCCTGCGTGCGGTAGGCGAAGGCCAGGTCGAGCCGCCCGGCCGCGACCTCCTCGGCCAGCGCGCCCGAGCCCGCCTGCCGCAGCCTGATCTCCACGTCCGGGTGCCGGCGCCGGAACGCGGCCAGCAGCCCCGCCACATGCACCCCGGCGATGCACTGCTCGGTGCCGAGCGCCAGCGTCCCGCGCAGCACGCCCTGCACCGCGGCCACCGCCTCGTGCGCCGCCCGGACCTGTGCCAGGATCCGCTCGGCCTCGGCCAGGAGCGCCCGCCCGGCCTCGGTCAGCGTCACCCGGCGGGTGGTGCGCACGAACAGCGGAGCCCTGAGCTCCCGCTCCAGCGCCCGGATCGAGGCCGACAGACCCGACTGGGACACCATCAGCCGCTCGGCGGCCCGGGTGAAGTGCTGGTCCTCGGCGACCGCGACGAAGTGCTGGAGGTGGCGCAATTCCATGATTGAGAAGCCTAGCCGCACAATTCCATCGGATTCTTCTGTTGGACCGCTGTACCCGGCCCGGGGAAGAGTGGAAGAGGTAGAACCTGTGCCCACCCCTCTGGAGTCGCGTTGTACACCGCACACCCCGACCGCTACGCCGACATGCCCTACCGGCGCACCGGACGCAGTGGTCTGAAGCTTCCCGCGCTGTCGCTCGGCCTGTGGCACAACTTCGGCCCCGACCGCCCGGTGCAGACCCAGCGCGCCATCCTGCGCCGCGCCTTCGACCTCGGCGTCACCCACTTCGACCTGGCCAACAACTACGGCCCGCCGCCGGGTGCCGCCGAGTCCGCCCTCGGCGAGGCGCTGAAGGCGGACTTCGCTTCGTACCGTGACGAGCTGGTCATCTCCACCAAGGCCGGGTACCTGATGTGGCCCGGCCCGTACGGCGAATGGGGCTCGCGCAAGTACGTGCTGTCCTCGCTCGACCAGAGCCTCACCCGGATGGGCCTGGACCACGTCGACATCTTCTACTCGCACCGCCCCGACCCTCAGACTCCGCTGGAGGAGACGATGGGCGCACTGCACTCGGCGGTCCAGCAGGGCAAGGCACTCTACGTCGGCGTCTCCAACTACTCTGCGGAGCAGACCCGCGAGGCCGCGCGCATCCTCGGCGAGCTGGGCACCCCGCTCCTCATCCACCAGCCGCGCTACTCGATGCTCGACCGCCGCCCCGAGGACGAGGGCCTGCTGGACGCCCTGGACGAACTCCAGGTCGGCTCCATCGTCTACTCCCCGCTGGAGCAGGGCCTGCTCACCGGGCGCTACCTCGACGGCATCCCGGAGGACTCCCGCGCCGCGAGCGACAGCCCCTTCCTGAACTCGGACGCGGTCACCGAGGACATGGTCGGCCGGCTGCGCGCACTCGACGAGATCGCCAAGTCCCGCGGTCAGACCCTGGCCCAGCTGGCCCTCGCCTGGGTGCTGCGCGGCGGACGGGTGACCTCCGCCCTGGTCGGCGCGAGCAGCCCGCAGCAGATCGAGGACAGCGTCGGCACCATCCGCAACCTGGACTTCGACGCCGAGGAACTGACGCGGATCGAGGCGATCGTCAAGCCGTAGGACGCACGCCCACGCCCCGGAGGCGGACCCCGCCTCCGGGCGGACCGCGTAGGGCGGCACGCCGGGCAGGCCCGCGCCGGAACACCACTCGGCCTCGTCGCCGGCGCTCACCGGCGGGCTGATGCCGCGGTCCTTGCGGGAGACCCCGCCCAGCCCGTCGAGCCGGCGCCCAGGAGCTGAGCCGCTCCAAGAGGTGCACGCTCACCGTGTCGCCCTCCTCCTTGCCGATGATCTTTCGGACCTCGGCCTTCACCGGCAGCTTGTGCGTGCCGTCGCCCAGGGCCATGAAGGAGCTTCAAAACGGCTCCCCGTCGATCGTGCCGCGCACCTTGACGAGTCCGCGGGTGCCGAAGATCTCCACGGAGTCGGGCCACACCACATACGTCCACCCGCCCTGCTCGGGACTCTTGCGCGGGACCGCGGTGAAGCGCGCGTCCAGGTCTCCCGCCTTGGTCATGTCGTCCTCCGCTCGCGGTGCTCTTCTCGGGCCTTTCACCTCAAGAGACCACCGCGAGCGGGAAAACTCATCGCGGACCTCGCGGGTCACATCCCGGCGGGCACCCGGTCCAGGAAGCCGAGCACCTGCCTGATCCGGCCCTCGGCGTCCAGTGTGATCACGTCGAAGCCGGCCACCGGCGCCGACCCGTCCGCCTCGTTCACCAGCTCCCAGGAGAAGCGCGCCGTGTCGTGGTGCCCGTCCACGGCGCCGAGGGGACGGAAGGAGAAACCGGGGAACTGCTGGTGCGCCGCCGCGATCACGGCCGTGATCTGCTCGTGCCCGCGGACGTCGGCGAGCGGGTCGGTGTAGCCGCCGTCCACACTCCAGGCCTCGGCGACCGCCTTCGCCAGGGCCTCGGGCTCGGTGGCGTTCCAGGCCTCGAAGTAGCGGGTGACGGCACTCTCGTAACGGTCGGTGTTCACGGACATGGCGAATCAGCCTCCATCGAGGTCGTTCTTGCTGGTCAGGAACCGGAGCCTCGGTTTGTCGAGCCGGTACGACCACCATGCCCGGGTCCACGGGACGGGTCGATTACCCCTCGGGTAATCACCGCGGGACGGAGCGGGAACCGCATTTCGGCCAAAAGGTGCGGTGAATATGCCAAGAGACTGGCCGGAAAGTCATGGTGACAGTGTTTCGGGAGTGAAGATACTCAAACGCCAGGGGCACTTCACCGCACAGGAGCCGCACGGAAAGCGAGGACCGGCCGGCACACGAGGAAACGCGACGGGGGAGTGATCGTGCACGACGAATTCCTGTGCCATGTCACGGCGTACGGCACGTGCGAGGGGCGGCGCATCGGCGTACCCCTCGGCACCTATCGCGCGCCCACGCTGGCCCTGGCGCTGTGGTGGCTGCGGGACCGCGCCTCCTGGATCGCCGAGCGGCTCGACCCCTTACCCGAGAACCCCCGCTTCCCCACCGGCGCCCTCGTCCCGGTCGCGCAGAGCGTGGCCGACGTGCCCGGCGTGCTGCGCGCCTGGTGTGCCGACAGTGCCCAACAGGAGCTGGTGGCCGACGAGTTGGCGGGCGGCCGGCTGGTGCGGATCGCGGCCAGCGACGACACCACCGAGTACGAACTGCTCGCCGAGTCGGTCGACGCCCTGCGTATGCAGCGCACCATCCCGGCGCTCGTCGTTCCCGTCGCCTGACACGTGACAGCGGCCCGGGGCGGGGTGGTGGCGGCCCGGCGGACGACCGCGGCCGCCGGACGTCCGGGGCCGGCCCGTGGCCAGGCGCACATGTGAGCGAATCGGTAGAATTCAGGCCATGGCGGAGCGGCAGGTCGCCCCGACTGCGCCCGAGCTCGTGCTGGAGACCGACGCGGGCTCCACGGTGATGAGTCCGGAGCGCGACTACCACGTGGGACGGGATCCGTTGTGCGACGTCTTCATCGACGACGCCCGGGTCTCGTGGCACCACGCCGTGCTGCGGCCCGAGGACGGCCACTGGACGCTGGAGGACGAACACAGCACCAACGGCACCTACGCCGACGGCCGCCGCATCCATGAGTCGGGCGTCGGGCCGGGCAGCGTCATCCGCTTCGGCAGCGCCTCCGACGGACCCCGCGCGGTCCTGGTCGGCCGCCCCGAGCCCGCCCCGGACCGTCCCTCCGCCGTGTCGATGCCCGCCCTGACGGGCACCTTCCGGCAGCCCACCACCGTAAGGCCGCTGCCCACGCGCACCGTCCGCATCGGCCGCGCCGCCGACAACGACCTCGTCGTCGACGACCTGGTCGTCTCCCGCCGGCACGCCGAACTGCGCGCCCTCGCCGACGGCACGTACGAGATCGCCGACGTCGGCAGCCACAACGGCACCTACCTCAACGGCCAGCCCGTCACCCGCGCCCGGATCCGCCCCGGCGACATCGTCGGCATCGGCCACTCCACGTTCAGCCTCGTCGGCGACACCCTGCAGGAGTACGTCGACACCGGCGAGGTCTCCCTCGACGTGCAGGACCTCACGGTCGCCGTCGACCGCGGCCGCAAGATCCTCCTCGACCGCGTCTCCTTCCCGGTCGGGGAGAAGTGCCTGCTGGCGGTCGTCGGACCCAGCGGCGCGGGCAAGTCCACGCTGCTCAACGCCCTCACCGGACAGCGCCCCGCCGACCACGGCACCGTCCTGTACGACGGCCGCGACCTCTACCGCGACTACGCCGAGCTGCGCCAGCGCATCGGTCTGGTCCCGCAGGACGACATCCTGCACGCCCAGCTGACCGTGCACGCCGCCCTGTCCTACTCCGCCGAGCTGCGCTTCCCGCAGGACACGGCCCCCGAGGAGCGCCGGACCCGGGTCGACGAGGTGATCCGGGAACTGGGCCTGGAACAGCGCACCGGCCAGCCCGTGCACAGCCTCTCGGGCGGCCAGCGCAAACGGGTCAGCGTGGCCCTGGAGCTGCTGACCAAGCCGTCGCTGCTCTTCCTCGACGAGCCGACCTCCGGACTCGACCCCGGTATGGACCGGTCGGTGATGCACATGCTGCGCGGGCTCGCCGACGACGGCCGTACCGTCATCGTCGTCACCCACAGCGTCCTCAGCCTCGACGTCTGCGACCGCCTCCTGGTGCTCGCGCCGGGCGGCAAGGTGGCGTACTACGGGCAGCCCGACGACGCCCTCGCCTTCTTCGGCTTCGAGCACTGGCCGGAGGCCTTCGAGGCCTTCGAACGCGACCGGGAGCGCGACTGGGCGCGGGAGTACCGCGAATCGCCCTTCCACCGGCACTACATCGCCGAGGCGACCGCACAGCCCCGCCGCCCCGGTGCGGGCCCGGTCGCGCCGGCCCCGCCGGCCCGGCCGCGCAGCTGGGGCGCCCAGCTCGGCACGCTGGTGCGCCGCTACGCGGCCGCGCTCGCCGCCGACCGCATCTTCGTGGTCACGATGATCGCGCTGCCCTTCGTGATGGGCGTGATGGCCCGTGCCCTGTCGGGACCGAAACTGACCCTGGACACCGCGATGAACGCGCTGCTCATCCTGTGCGTCGGCGGCGTGTTCATGGGCGCGGCCAACGCCGTGCGCGAACTCGTCAAGGAACGCGTGATCTACCGGCGTGAGCGTGCTGTCGGCCTGTCCAGATCGGCGTACCTGGTCTCCAAGATCGTCGTGCTGGGCACGATCACCGTACTCCAGGCCGTGGTGCTCACCCTCGTCGGGCTGCTCGGGGTCGATCTCAACGCGCCCGGTGGCAGGGGCGTACTGACGGCGCCGCTGCTCGAAATCACCGTCACGGTCGCCCTGCTCTCCTTCACCGCGATGATGCTCGGCCTGGTGGTCTCGGCGGCGGTGCGCAAGGAGGACGTGACGATGCCGCTGCTGGTGCTGATCTCCATCGTCCAGCTGGTCTTCTGCGGCGCCCTGCTGAAGCTGGACGGCGTGCCCGGCCTGGAACAGATCGCCTGGCTGGTACCCGCCCGGTGGGCCCTGGGCGCGATGGCCGGCACCATCGAGGTGTCCCGGATCGTCCCCGGCCGGCTGACCGCCGACCCGCTGTTCCGGCATGCGACGGATGTGTGGCTGGTCAACATGGCGATGCTGGTGGTGCTGTCGGTGGTCTTCGGCGTCCTGGTCTCCTGGCTGCTGCGCCGGTACGAACCCGTGGTGATGCGGAAGTAGGCGGCACGATGACGGCCCCCGGCTTCCGGCCCACCCACGTCGTCCCCCCGGACGGGATGCCCGCCTGGGAGGCGCCGGACCCTGCCCGGCCCACCCTGCCCCTCGACCCGCTGCTGCCCGTGCAGCTCGTGGAGCGGCGCGGTGACTGGGGACACATCCGGTGCGCCAACGGCTGGTCCGCCTGGGTCGACGGCCGCTATCTGGTCGCCGTGCCCGAGGACCCGCCCGCCGCCGGCACACCCGGCGACAGTGCCGATCCGCGCCCGCTGCTGGCTCGCGCCGAGGAGGCGCTGGCCGACTACCGGGCCGCGGTGAAGGAACTGGGGGACGGCCGCCTCGACGGAGAGTCCTTCCGCGGCCGCACCCGCGGACTGCGGATCGGCGTCGTGGTCGACGGGGAGGCCATGTGGCTGTACGACCCCGACGAGGGGCGGTGGATGTACGGCGACGGGAGGAGGCTGAGCACCTACGCCACGGACACGGACACACCCGGCACCAGCGTCCCGGGCCATCCCCCGACCCGCGTCGTGACCCATGAGGGCGAGCCGTGACGGCGCGCGAGGCGAGTGTGTTCTCCGGGCGGCCCTCCGAGCTGGTCGGGAAGCAGATCGCGGGCTACCGCATCGAGGACGAGATCGGCCGGGGCGGCATGGCCGTCGTCTTCCGGGCCCATGACGTGCGGCTGGACCGCACGGTCGCGCTCAAACTGCTCGCCCCGGAGCTCGCCCGCAACGACACCTTCCGCCGGCGCTTCACCCATGAGTCCCGGGTGGCCGCCGCGATCGACCACCCCAACATCGTGCCGGTCTTCGAGGCCGGGGAGACGGCCGGTGTCCTGTACATCGCCATGCGGTTCGTCTCCGGCAGCGATCTGCGCCATCTGCTGGACCGGGAGGGCCCGTTGCCCTTCCCGGCCGCGGTGCGGATCGCCGCGCAGGTGGCATCCGCGCTCGACGCGGCCCACGAGAACGGGCTGGTCCACCGGGACGTCAAGCCCGGCAACATCCTCGTCGGCCGGGGTACCGACAGCGATCACCCCGAGCATGTGTACCTCACCGACTTCGGGCTGACGAAGAAGTCGCTGTCCCTGACCGGCTTCACGACGGTCGGCCAGTTCGTCGGCACACTGGACTACGTGGCCCCGGAGCAGATATCCGGCCGCCCCGTGGACGGCCGCTGCGACGTCTACGGCCTCGCCTGCGTCGTCCACGAGACCCTGGCCGGCCATCCGCCCTTCCAGCGCGACGACGACATGGCCCTGCTGTGGGCCCACCAGTACGACGAGCCGCCACCGCTGTCCGAGGCCCGCCCCGACCTGCCCCCGGCCGTCGACCAGGTCTTCGCCAAGGCCATGGCCAAGAGCCCCGACGACCGGTACGACTCCTGCCTCGCCTTCGTCGCGGCCCTGCGCGCGGTCATGACGGGCGGACCGCAGCCGGAGGCCGCCCACCCGGTGACCGAGGCGGACCTCCCCGCGACCGGAGGCCCGGAGCCGGCGGCTGAGGTCTCCGCGCCGGGAGGTCCGGGGCCGGCGGCTGAGGTCTCCGCGCCGGGAGGTCCGGGGCCGGCGGCTGAGGTCTCCGCGCCGGGAGGTCCGGGGCCGGCGGCCGAGCTCACCGCGCCGAGAGGCCCGGGGCCGGCGGCTGAGGTCTCCGCGACCGAAGGTCCGGAGCCGGCCGCCGAGGTCTCCGCGACTGGAGGTGCGGACTCGGCGGCAGAGTTCCCGGCGACCGATGGTCGCAAGCCGGCGGCAGAGTTCCCCGCGGCCGAAGGTCCGGAGCCGGCGGCGGAGCTCCCGCCGTGGGCCGAGCCGGTCTTCCGGGGCCGGCGGCCCTGATCCGGACCGGTCAGCCGGGGCGCGCCGGCACCTCGCCCCGGCGGTGCACCGGGCGGGCCAGCAGACCGCCCAGGAAGCCGGCCACCAGCCCCCACAGGACCGCGAGGCCCACCGCCGACCACACGTCGGGGTTCAGATACAGCTCGCCGGAGAGATCGCCGCTCAGGTCGCCGATGCCGAGCAGGGAGAGGCCGTAGTGCGCGGAGATCCGGCCGAGCAGGCAGATCATGAGCACCGCGAGGGCGAGCGCGACGGCCAGGCGCAGGGCGTGCTGCCACAGTCGTATCCGGGCCGGTGAACGCACCGCCATCAGGAACCCGGCGGCCAGGACGAGCACGACGTCCACCGCCAGGAGCCACCACATCCTGCCGTCCTGCTCGGTGAGCGTGCGCAGGTTCAGCGTGGAGACGTCCGGGGTGCGCAGCACCTCGTCGAGGACGTGGGGCATGGGCAGCCCGAAGGGGCCTTCCACCCGGCCGTGCCAGGTGGCGCCCAGGCCGATGGTGAGGGCCGGCCAGGCCAGGTTCGGCAGTCCCAGCAGGACGACCGCGAACGTGTCCGCGGGGTGCCCGCGCGTGGCCGCCGCGACCAGTGCGACGACGACGGCCAGCGCCACGTACGCCAGCAGCAGCGCGACCACGGCGTACGCCGCCGGACGCACCGACTCCTGGAACCGCAGCAGCCGCGCCGGCAGGGGCGCCCCGCGTGACACCAGGAGCGCCAGTGCGAGCACACCGGCCAGCCACAGCAGCCCGTACACCACCGTCAGCAGGGAGTTCGTGGTGAACCCGACCGTCGGGGTGGCGTCGAAGAGTTCGCCGATGTCACTGAGCACTCCGTTGCCGAGGTCGACTCTGAAGGTCTGACGGGCCGCCAGGGCCAGGCCGATCAGCGCGAACAGCCACAGTACCGCGACACGGGCGGCCCACCCGGCCAGTTCCCCGGCCCCGGCGACCGCCCGGTGCCGCAGCGGCCGCAGGAATCCGGCGGCGATCACCAGGGCGCCGGTCAGTGTGACCGACAGCGGCATCACGGTCAGCTCCGCCCGTGTCCTGGCGAGCGATCCGGCGTTCCCCGAGAACTCGACCGCGCCTCCGACGGCCGCCACGACGGTCGCCGCGACCACACGCGGAAAGGCGCCGTCCGGCAGCTCGCCGGCGCCCGCCGCCCACAGCCCCAGGGCGGCGACCACGACCATGGCGGCCAGTCCGGCCAGCACCACGGCCAGGGCCTGCACCCAGCCGTGGCGCGCGACGGGCCGGTCGGGGGCGGTCCGGGGGCTCACGCTGCCACGCTAAGCAGCCCCCGGCGGGGGCGCCCGCCGGGTGGGCCGTCCGCGTCGGCTTGCGGGCCGCGTGGGACGGGAGCACACAATGGGTTAGTTGTGACACGAGCGGCAATTGGGTGAAACCAGACGCTCGGCGCAACCGATTCGCGTGCGGGAGGAGACCTCGTGAGCGTCGAACCTCCGTCATCCGGCCGTCCGACGGGACCGCCCTCCGGCCCCCTGTCGGGGGCCCAGCCGCCCTCCGAGCCACCGCCGCAGCCACCCGCGGGCGGCGGTGGCGGGGCGCCGGAACCGCACCAGCCGTGGTGGAGGTCCGCACCGCGCATCGCGTTGCTCACCACGGCCGTCGTGGTCGCCGTGATCGTCGCCGTCGTCCTGTCCAACGCGGGCGGCGGCGGTACGGCCAAGGCGAGCGAGGTCTTTCTGCAGGCCGCGAACTCGACGGGGCAGGACCCCTTCACCCAGTCGACGGCGAAGAGCGGCTCCGTCACGCCGATCACCCCCTCCGCGACCATGACGTCGGCCACGGGCAACGAACTGCACAGCGTGCGCGGCGGGGACCCCGGCCTGTACGCCGGTACCCGCAACACCCCCAGCTGCGACGTGGCGAAGCAGATCAGGGAGCTGCAGGCCAGCCCGGCCAAGAACAACGCGTTCGCCTCGGTCGTCGGCGTCCGGCCGTCGGCCGTTCCCGCGTATCTGCGCTCGCTCACCCCGGTGCAACTCCGCGTGGACACCCGGGTCACCGACCACGGGTACCGCAACGGCGCGGCCACCAACTACCAGGCCGTCCTGCAGACGGGCACCGCCGTGCTGGTCGACGGGCACGGGGTGCCCCGGGTGCGCTGCGCCAGCGGCAACCCGCTGACCCCGCCGGTCGCCCAGCGGACCCCGCCGAAGCCGGTGGGGGATCACTGGGCGTCGTACCGGCCCTCGGCGGTCGTGGTGGTCCGGCCCGCGCCGCAGATCATCAACATCTTCATCATCTTCGACGGCCACAACGACGAGTGGATCCAGCGTCACCGCGGTGACCACTCGGGCGACCAGGACCACAGGACCAGTCCGCCGGAGCATCAGGTGAACCCCTGGGCCACGCCGTACACACCGCCGACCGCCCCGACGTCGCCGACCTCGACCGGCCCGTCGTCGCCGTCCACGTCCTCCCCGACCTCGGAATCGCCGTCGTCCGAGTCGCCGTCCTCCCCGTCCTCGCAGGCCCCGTCGTCGGAGTCCCCGAAGTCGGAGTCGCCGTCCTCGCAGGCCCCGTCCTCGCAGGCCCCGTCCTCGCAATCCCCGCCGTCCGAGTCCCCGTCCTCGCAGGCGCCCTCCTCGGAGGCTCCGTCCTCCGAGTCGACCTCGACCTACGGGTCTCCCGCCTCCGAGCCGGGGACGGTCACCGAGTCCCTGGCCCCCGAGTCCCCGGCCGTCCCCGAAACGCAGCAGCCCGAGGTGACCTCGAACGCGCCGCAGCAGGAAACGGGGAACGGTCCGGCACCGCAGGACACCGGCGGCCAGCCCAGCTAGGACCTGTCCGGCCGATGTGCGCGGTCGGCGAACACCGTCTGGGACTGTGGCGCCCCGCTCGGGGTACGAGCACTGGTGCAGCAGAGACCGGCCGGACCGGCTTCCGAGAGAGAAACGCATGACCGAGCATCTGGACGGGGCAGTGATACCAACTGGTTTCGACGTGCCCGTGGAACCGCTCCGACGGGCGGCGCACTACACCGGCGAACCGGGATGCATCGCCGCGGCACGCACCTTCGCCGCGCTCTTCCTCGACCAGCTCAGGACCGAGTGGTGCGCCGGCATCGACGACCGCACCGACGGTGAACTGCTCCTGGTGGTCAGCGAGTTGGTGACCAATGCGGACCGGCACAGCAACGGCCCGTACATCCTGGAACTGGAGGGCACGGACAACGCGGTCACGGTGTGCGTCTACGACAGCAACGCCGCGCTGCCCCGGCGATTCCCGCGGGACCCCGAACGCGTCGGACGGCACGGTCTGGAGATCGTGCACGCCCTGGCCGCGGAGGTGACCGCCGAACGCGTCCCGGTCGGGAAGCGGGTGCGCGCGCTGGTGAACCTCGCCCACTGAGGGCCGTGCGGTCAGGCGCAGCCCAGCTCGCCCAGCATGCCCTCGCGCAGCCGCATGATGATGCGCTTGATCAGCCGGGAGACATGCATCTGCGAGCACCCGAGCCGTTCGCCTATCTCCGCCTGGGTGGCCTCCTCCACGAACCGCAGATGGATGATCTCGCGGTCGCGGTCGCTGAGTTCGGCCATGAGCGGGGCGAGCGACTGGAAGTCCTCGACGAGCCGCAGCCCCTCCTCCTCGATGCCGATGAAGTCGGCCAGCACGGCCTCGCCGTCCTCGGGCCCGTCACCGGTCAGCGCGGCGTCCAGCGAAGCGGAGTTGTACCCGTTGGAGGCGAGCTGCGCCTCGACCACCTCGTTCTCGGTGATGTTCATCAGGGTGGCCAGCTCGGCGACCGTCGGCTCGCGGTCCAGCAGGCAGGAGAGCTCCTCGCGCGCCTTGGCGAGCTCCACGCGCAGCTCCTGCAGCCGCCGCGGGACGTGCACGGCCCAGGTGGTGTCGCGGAAGAACCGCTTGATCTCGCCCACGATGTACGGGAGCGCGAACGACGTGAACTCCACCTCGCGCGAGAGCTCGAACCGGTCGATCGCCTTGATCAGGCCGATCATTCCGGTCTGGACGATGTCCTCCATGTCGTCGCCGCGGTTGCGGAACCGTCCGGCCGCGAACCGCACCAGCGACATGTTCATCTCGATGAGCGTGTTGCGTGCGTACTGGTACTCGTGCGTGCCCTCGTCCAGCTCGGTCAGGCGCCGGAAGAACTGACGCGACAACTCCCGCGCGTCACGCGGGGCGATGCTCCTCGGGTCCGCTATTCCCGGCAGCGATCCCTCGTCCTTCGCGCTCTCGGCGGTCTGCTCGACGACCACTGCTTCCGACCGGATCCCGGCGGTGTTCATTGCCTCTCCCACGAAAGTCACGGTCCGACGTCTGCCTCTTCGGTCTGCTGTTCCGGGCACCTTGCTCGCGTTGTGCGACGGGCTGCGTACCCGGAACCGGGCGTCCCATGCGTGCTTCGTGGTGCGGGTACCCGCAGTCACCCGGCGCATGCGTGGTGTGGACGGGCCTGGCGCAAATTGGGTGGCGGCGGCGGTCGGCCACGACCGATCCTCGGTCGTATGGCCGACATCACAGAGCCGCAGCAGGCGCAGCCCGGCCGGAGCTTCGGCTGGTTCGTCAGCCCCGAGGACGATCCGCGCAGCGACGGCGGTTTCGTCGGGGAGCTCGACACGCTCGTCGGATTTCTGCGGGACCAGCGGCTGACGCTGGAGATGAAGTGCGCGGGGCTGGACGCCGAGGCCATGGCCCGCCGCTCGGTGCCGCCGTCCGACCTGTCGCTCCTCGGACTTCTCCGCCATCTGGCCGAGGTGGAACGGCACTGGTTCCGGCAGGTCATGGCGGGGCAGGACGCACCCCGGCTCTACCGCACCGCCGACGATCCCCACGCGGACTTCGACGGCGCGGCGCCCGACCCCGGCCTGGTGGCCGAGGCCTGGCGGACCTGGCGCGCCGAGGTCGCCTTCGCGGAACACCTCGTCGCCGAGGCGCCCAGCCTCGACATCACCGGCTTCGACGCCGACGAACCGGTCGCGCTGCGCGAGGTGCTGGTCCACATGATCGAGGAGTACGCCCGCCACAACGGCCACGCCGACTTCTTGCGGGAGCGGATCGACGGGCGGGTCGGTCAGTAGCTCACTCCCCGATGCGTACCGCGGTGATCAGCTCGTGCCAGTAGCGCTTGGTGACGACACCGTCGTACCGCGACTCGATGAGTTCCCGGATGTCCGCCAGCAGCCCGTTCCGGGCGGGCTCGGGGAGTGCGCGGTGGTTCGAGTACGTGCGGAGTACGTCCAGGTACGCGTCGGTGGTGTACGTGATCTCCTGGGCGTGGCCGTGCACGGAGACGTCTGCGAAGTGCGGGGAGCCGGTGAACTCGGCGGTGTCGGCGACGATGTCGGACTCGGGGGTCTGTCGCAGCCCGGGCGGAGTCGCCGGGTCCCAGCGTTCGTAGCACTCCTGGGCCTCGGCGAAGAAGTCCTCGGTGCCGCCCGCCGCATGGTGGGTGGTGACGACCGCGAGCAGTCCGCCAGGGCGCAGGGCGCGGGCCGGTTTCGCCACCCGGAGCGCCGGGTCGATCCAGTGGAACGCGGTCGCGCACACCACCGCGTCGAACGGTTGCGGCGGCAGCTCCCACTCCTCGAAGTCCGCGGTTACGACGTCCACGTCGGGGAAAGCGGCCAGTTGCCGTCGGACCACGGCGGCCATGGACGGGCCGAGTTCCACCGCGGTGATCGCACAGCCGGACCGGGCCAGATCGACGGTGAGTTTGCCGGTGCCCGGAGCGATCTCCAGCACGCGGGCACCGGGGGCGGCGCCGGTGACCCGGCCCAACTCCTCGACGAGAGGAGGGGGATAGCGGGGTCGCGCGCGCTCGTACAACTCGGCGTCCTGGTCGAAGGTGACGCGCAGCTCCGGGCGTTTTCCGGTGAACTCGTATGCTTCCACGCAGGGCAGAATGCCGATCCTGCTCTTCTGCGGGCCACTGCTTTTAGGCTGAGGGGATGAGCAGCCAACCGCCGAACCACGCCCGCGTCATCCCCTTGCGCCCGCAGGAGCCGCCCGCCGGGCCCAGGGAACCCCTGTGGCGCGACCTCGTCGGTGATGTTCTGCGTCGTGAGCGTCAGGCGCAGGAGCGCACGCTCAAGGATGTGGCCGATGCGGCCCGGATCTCGATGCCGTACCTCTCGGAGGTCGAGCGTGGCCGCAAGGAGGCCTCCTCGGAGGTTCTCGCGGCCGCCGCCCACGCCCTTGGACTGGGGCTGGGCGATCTGCTGTCACGGGCGCAGGGCGAGCTGGGCCGCCAGGCCGACGCCGGGCGTCGTGCGTCCGGTTCGTCGTACCAGGGGCTGTGCCTGGCCGCTTGACGGGGCGTCAGTCGGAGGTCTCCCGTAGTTGCCGGAAGAAGGCCCGGACATCGCCTACCAGCAGGTCCGGCTCTTCCATGGCCGCGAAGTGGCCGCCCCTGTCGAACTCCGTCCAGCGGACGAGGTTCTCGGTGCGCTCGGCCCTGTGCCGCAGCGGAAGCTGGATCTCGGCGGGGAACACCGCCAGAGCGGTCGGTGCGGTGGACGGCTCGGTGGGCGCGGCAGCGCGTCCCGTGGCGTGTGCACGCTCGTAGTAGATCCGGGCGGACGAACCGGCGGTCCCGGTCAGCCAGTACAGCATCACGTTGGTCAGCAGCAGGTCCCGGTCGACCGCCTCCTCGGGCAGTTCCTCGGAGTCCGTCCACTCCCGGAACTTCTCGACGATCCAGGCGAGTTGACCGACGGGCGAGTCCGTGAGCGCGTAGGCCAGGGTCTGCGGGCGGGTGGAGTGCAGCAGGGCGTACGCCGATCCGTCGGCCGACCAGGCGGACCAGCGGCGCCACGAGGCGAGCGTGCGCTCCCGCTCCTCGGGGCCGAGCGCGGCCAGTTCGTCCGTGGTGGGTTCGCTGGTCGCCTGCGCGCCCGGCAGCAGATTGAGATGGACGCCGATCACCCGGTCGGGATGGGCGCGGCCCAGCTCGCGGGAGATCATCGCGCCCCAGTCGCCGCCCTGCGCGCCGAACCGCTCGTAGCCGAGGCGCCCCATCAGTTCGGCCCATGCGTCGGCGACCCGGCCCGCCTCCCAGCCGGTGTCCGTCGTGGGCCCGGACAGCCCGAACCCGGGGATGCTCGGTGCGACGACGTGGAAGGCGTCGGCCGGATCGCCGCCGTGCGCGGCCGGATCGGTGAGCGGTCCGACGACGTCGAGGAACTCGACGATCGAGCCCGGCCAGCCATGGGTGATGATCAGCGGGGTGGCGCCGGGCACCGGGGAGCGGACGTGCGCGAAGTGGACGCTCGCCCCGTCGATGGTGGTGGTGAACTGCGGCCAGGTGTTCAGCCGTGCCTCGGCGGCACGCCAGTCGTAGGTGTGCCGCCAGTACCGTACGAGCTCGCGCAGATAGCCGGCCGGCACGCCGTACGCCCACCCCACCCCGGGCAGTTCGTCGGGCCATCGGGTGCGGTCGAGTCGTTCGTGCAGGTCGGCCAGGTCGCTATCGGGGATCGCGAGGCGGTAGGGCCGGATGGTCTCTGCGGACGAAGACGTCATGATCCGGATGCTAGGCCCTGTCCGAGAGGGACCCGCGTCCATCCGGAGGAGTCGGCCTGCCGGCCGATGAGTTTCGCGGTGACGATCGGTCGACACCGGTGACCGCGTTCCACGCCCCAGGAGGTAGCTCATGGCCACCGACGGATTCACCACGTGCCTCTGGTTCGACGACCAGGCCGAGGAAGCCGCCCACTACTACGTCTCGATCTTCAAGAACTCCACCGTCGGCAGGGTCGCCCGCTACCCCGAGGGAGCCCCCCGTCCCGCCGGCACCGTCCTGACCGTCGAGTTCACGGCCAACGGCCACAAGTTCGTCGCGCTGAACGGGGGACCGGAGTTCAAGTTCAACGAGGCGATCTCGTTCCAGATCTTCTGCGAGAACCAGGAGGAGATCGACCACTACTGGAACAAGCTCACCGAAAACGGCGGCGAACCCGGCCCCTGCGGCTGGCTCAAGGACAAGTACGGGATGTCCTGGCAGGTCATCCCGGCCCGGCTCGACGACATGGTCAGTGACCCGGACCTGGCGAAGGCGGCCCGCGCCACCCAGGCCATGCTGTCGATGCACAAGCTCGACATCGCCGCCCTGGAGAAGGCATACGCGGGCGAGTGAGGATCCGTAGGCGGGGGTGCGGGCCTGCGGCGGCCAGCGCCCCTGGGTACGGCGGCCCGCTCCCCTAGGCGGATTCGGCGAGGATCTCGCGGATCACATGCCGTGAGTTCTCCGCCAGCGCCGGGTTGGTGTCCCAGTAGTACGGCAACTGGATGAGCGAGATCGACAGCGCCCAGCCCCGGCCCCGCGCCCACTCGGCGTCGTCGGCGCCGACGGCCCGGCGGAAGGTGTCCCGGGCGGTCGCGGGCAGCAGGTTCCAGGCCACGATCAGATCGACCGCCGGATCGCCCACCCCCACGGTGCCGAAGTCGATCACGGCGCTGAGCCGGCCGTCGGCGACCAGCACGTTCCCCGGCGACAGATCGCCATGCGCCCAGACGGGCGGGCCGGTGTGCTCCGGCGCGCGCAGGGCCTCCTCCCACCGGGCGGTGACCGCCGCGGTGTCGACCCTGCCCGCCAGTCGGTCGATGGCGTCGCGGGTGGCCGCGTCCCGGGTGGCCAGCGGGACGCCCCGGCGGCCGGCCGGCCCGCCGTGCGCGTCGATCCGGCGCAGGGCGCCGACGAACGAGGCGAGGTCCTCGGCGAGCGGTCCGGGCTCCTCGACGGCCCCGGCGACGGGATTGAGTCCGTCCAGCCAGCGGTACACGGTCCAGGGCCAGGCGAAGCCCGCGCCGGGCCCGCCCCGCCCCAGCGGCTCGGGCGTGGCAAGCGGCAGCAGCGGCCCGAGCCGGGGCAGCCAGTGCTGCTCGCGCGTCACGTCCGCCACGGCACCGGGATGCCGGGGCAGCCGTACCACCAGGTCCGTGCCCAGCCGGAACATGGCGTTGTCGGTCCCGGAGGACTTCAGACGCCGTGCGGGCAGGGAGGCCCAGTCGGGGAACTGCCCGGCGATCAGCCGACGGACGACCGAAGCATCGAGATCCACCTCGTCCTCATGCATTCTCACGGCACACACGCGGGCCATTCCAGCCGCCGACGGGGCTGCTGTCGACCGATATTCGAGGGCGACGGTCCCGCACGGGCCGGGGGCGGTGTCCCGCGACACCGCCCCCGGCACAGCGAAGGCCTCGGAGCGACGGCCTCAGATCCGGTCTGCCACGATCAGCAGGTACTGGAAGCTGCCGTTGCGGTAGGCGGACAGGAAGGTGTCCTCGATGCCCGTCACCAGATGGTCGGCGTCCTTGCGCAGTTCCCAGTAGGGGATCGTGGCCTCGGTCAGGTCCTCCACATGGACCGGCACCAGCCGGTTGCGGGCCATGGCCCGGAAGTACTCCGACCTCGGGTGGATGTCGCAGATGTAGTGCGCGTTGATGAGGGACACCTCGCGCGAGGCCCGCCCGTAGGTGTCGTTGTAGCAGCCGGTGATCACCACATAGCGTCCGCCGCGCCGCAGCAACCGGGCGTGCTCGGCGAACAGTTGGTCCAGCTCCACGTACATGGTGGACTCGTTGTTCCACGAGGCCGCGTACGCGCCGGACTCGAAGCCGGTGTCGAGCATGTTGCGGTGGTGGTAGCGCACCTTGTCGTCGATGTCCCGCCGGCGGGCCGTCTCATTGGCGAAGTCGGCCTGCTTGGCGGAGATGGTGACGCCGTCGGCGTGGCAGCCGTACCGCAGATTGGCCACCACACTGCCGCCGCCCCGTCCGCAGCCGGCGTCGAAGACGCGGTCGGCCGGGGTGAGCGGGCCGAGCCGGGAGGCGAGGAACTCGGCCTGGGCGTGCTCCAGGCGGTGCAGTTCGGCGGTGATCCGCTCCCGGCGCAGGTCGGGGTCGGGCTCGTCGAGCACGGTCCAGTCGACGTTACCGATGCCGTAGTGATGGTGGTACAGGTCGTCGATCTTGCCGAGTTCGAGGTTGACCGGATTTTCCTCGGCGTTCCAGTAGTCCGCGACGCGGCTTTGGTACGTGGACTGGGTCGGCACAGCTGCGGTCGTGGTCCGGGCGACGGGGGCGGTGGTCAACAGTGACTCCTCGTGACGCGTCTGACGCTGTTTCAGATACTGCTCGGTGGTGCGGAATCGGCGCTGCTACCAGTAGTCGGGCAGGTGGTATCGATGGGTGTTGGTGGCATGCCACTCGTGGTTGCCGGACACCCAGGCGGCAAGCCCCTGGGCATAGCGCTCCACGAGGGGCGAGGTGGCGGACAGGAGGGCGGACTCCTCCTCGAAGGCCTCCATGATCCGGTTGTGGATCTCGACGGACTTCAGATAGGCGGCCTTCAGTCCGCACCGTTCGTCGGCCGCGACGACCTGCGGCAGGTTGAGGTGATCCGGATCGCTCTCCAGCTCCTTGGTGAAGGAGTAGAGGTCGTTCATGACGGTGGTGGCGTTGCACGCGAGGGCGGTGATCCGCTGGATCTCGGGGCGGGCGTAGACCTGCTCGGGCAGTTCGTAGCCGTCCACCGCGTCGACGAGCGACAGACAGGGGCGGAAGTTGTTGAACTGCCGCATCACCAGGTACTCCCACACCCGCGGCTTGTACCGGGTCTCCATCCAGGCGGCCTCGCCCAGATAGCCCAGGTGCAGCCGGGCCATGTCGTGCACGAACCTGCCGGTCTGGCTGGGCGTGGCGAAGGCGGCGTAGTCCGCGAGGGCGGACCGGTACGAGCGCAGCGGTCCGTCGGCCGACAGGCCCTGGCGCCACTCCTCCTCCAGTTCCGGGGTGCCGTGGAAGGGGTCGAGCGCCGACTGGGCGATGATCAGCGGGCCGCCCAGGCCGCGCCGCGAACCGCCGCGGCCCTCGTCCTCCTCGCAGTAGCAGGAGTCCACGATGTTCTCGGCGAGCAGCAGCTTGCCGGCCGTGGTGAGGCGGTCCAGGTCGAGGGCGCCCGGATGCTGGAGCGTGACGGCCCGGCCGAACTGGAAACCCGCGAAGTCCCCCTTCCAGGCCTGCGGGAACAGTTCGAGGTCATGGGCCCAGGCCTCCAGCCTGCGGTCGATCTCGGCGGCCTTGTCCGGATCGGCGGGAGCGGCCGGCCGGTGGTGCAGTCCGGGGATCACCCCGGTGCGCCGGGTGGTGCGCAGGCTCTGGGCGATGTTCGGCGGCCCGGGGAGCGTGTAGGAGTGAGTGGGTGTGCTCATCGCGTCTCTCCTTCGTGGATACCTCGGCCTTCAGGCCGGGGAGGGAACGAAGCCCCTGCGGAGCAGGGCAGAGAGGGCCGGTTCGCCGCCAGGGCGGACCGGCGTCCACCGGTCACCGGCCGACAGTCGACGCTCACACGGAAGCTGATAGAGCGTGAGGCGTGCCGCAGCAGGTGAAGCGGGCGTTCAAGTACCGCTTCTACCCCACGGGCGAGCAGGCGGCTGAGCTGTCGCGCACGTTCGGCTGTGTCCGCCTCGTGTACAACAAGGCGCTGGGGGAGCGCACGCGGGCCTGGTACGGCGAGCAGCGCCGTATCTCCTCCGTGCAGTCGTCGGCCGCGCTGACGAAGTGGCAGAAGACCGAGGGACTCGCCTTCCTGACGGAGGTGTCCTCTGTCCCGCTCCAGGCGCTGCGCCACCTTCGGACGGCGTTCGGGAACTTCTTCGCCAGGCGCGCCAAGTATCCGCGCTTCAAGTCGCGGAAGAAGTCCCGCGCGTCGGCCGAGTACACCCGCAGCGCCTTCAAGCGGCGCGACGGGCGACTGGCGCTGGCGAAGATGGTCGAGCCGCTGGACATCCGCTGGTCGCGTCCGCTCCCGCAGGGCACGGAGCCGACCACGGCGACGGTGTCCCGCGACAGCGCAGGCCGCTGGTTCGTGTCCCTGCTGTGCGAGGACACCATCGCCCCGGCCCCCGCCACCAGCGCGGCTGTCGGTCTGGACGCCGCGATCACGTCCCTGGTGACGCTGTCCACCGGGGAAAAGGTCGCCAACCCGAAGCATGAACGGCGTGACCGCGCCCGCCTGGCACGCGCGCAGCGGGACCTGTCCCGCAAGGCCGAGCGTTCGGCGAACCGGGAGAAAGCCCGGCGCCGCGTCGCCAAGATCCACGCACGGATCACCGACCGGCGCCGGGACGTCCTGCACAAGCTGTCGACTCGTCTCGTCCGTGAGAACCAAACGGTCGTGATCGAGGACCTCACCGTCCGCAACCTGCTGAAGAACGGCATGCTCGCGCGCGCCATCTCCGACGCGTCGTGGACGGAACTGCGCTCCATGCCGGAGTACAAGTGCGCCTGGTACGGGCGCGAACTCGTGGTGATCGACCGCTGGTTCCCCGGCTCGAAGCTGTGTGGAGCCTGCGGCACTGTCCGAGAGAAGCTGCCGCTCAACGTCCGCGCGTGGACGTGTGACTGCGGCACCGTACACGACCGCGACGTGAACGCGGCACGCAACATCCTGGCTGCCGGGCCGGCGGCGTCTGCCTGTGGAGACGGTGTAAGACCTCAACGGGAGTCCTCCCGGAAGGTGAACGGGGTGACCGGATCGGTCGGTGGGGTGCGAGTTGGTGGTGCGCTCGGACAAGCCAAACAGCCGTGGTGATCTTCCGGTACGGCGCGAAAGGGGCGGTTTCATTCCTTGGTGGTGCAAACCTGCCGTTCGGGGTGTACGGCACAGGGGAGCGTGATCGCGCGCGCAGGTTCAGCCCCCGCGCCCCGGGGGCTTGTGGATCATCGGGGGTTTGGGATCAGGAGAGATCGTTCACCAGGACCGCCGCCCCGTCGAAGCGGCCGGCCTTGAGGTCCCGGAGGGCCTGCGGCGCCTGCGACAGCGGATAGGTGTGGGTCGTGGCGTGGATCCCGTGCCGTGCGGCCTTGGCGAGGAACTCGCGGGCGTCCGTACGGGTGTTGGAGGTGACGCTGCGCAGTTCCTTCTCGTAGAACAGGTCGGTCTCGTAGTGCAGCGGCGGTACGTCGCTCAGATGGATGCCGGCGACGGCCAGGACCCCGCCCCGGTCCAGGGCCCGCAGGGCGACCGGGACCAGGTCGCCGACCGGGGCGAACAGGATCGCGGCGTCCAGGGGCTCCGGGGGCAGCTCGTACGCGTCGCGTGCCGAGGCGGCGCCCAGTTCGAGGGCCAGCCGCCGGGCGTCCGCGCCCCGTGTCAGGACGTGCACGGTGGCCTCCTCGGTGAGTGCCACCTGCGCGCACAGATGGGCGCTGCCCCCGAACCCGTACAGCCCGAGCCGGCCGCGGTGCGGCAGCGAGGTGCGGCGCAGCGCGCGGTAGCCGATGATCCCCGCGCAGAGCAGGGGGGCCAGAGCCACGTCGTCCAGTTCGCCCGGCAGCCGGTGGGCGAAACCGGCCGGGACGGTCGTGTACTCCGCGTAGCCGCCGTCCGCGTCCCAGCCGGTGTACCGCGACCGGGGACACAGGTTCTCCGAGCCTCGCAGGCAGTATCGGCATTCGCCGTCGGTCCACCGTAGCCAGGCCACGCCCACCCGGTCGCCCACGGCGAAGTCCGCCACGGCCGCCCCTTTCCCGGCCACCACGCCGACGACCTCGTGCCCGGGCGTCACCCCCGGCCGGCGTACGGGCAGGTCCCCCTCGGTGACATGCAGGTCGGTGCGGCAGACCCCGCAGGCGCGCACCTGGACCAGGAGCTCGTCGTCCTTGGGCACGGGCACCGGCCGCTCGACGAGCCGGAGCGGGTCCTCCTCGACCGGTCCGGGCCGGGTCACCGACCACGCCCGCATCGTGCCTGCGACCACCGAGTCCGTCATGCCGCGCCCCGTCCTGCCGACACCCGCCGTCTCCGCATTCCAGTGTCCGGCAGACCGGTCGGTTCGGCGCGCGGGCCGACCGGGTGATGGCTAGCGTGTGGAGCGTGACGATCCAGGCAGCCCGTCTATCCGGAGAGGTCCCGCATCATGGCCGTACAACCTGAAGGAACCCCCTGCTGGGCCGACGCGATGTTCAGTGACGTCGAGGGAGCCAAGAGCTTCTACGGTGAGGTCCTCGGCTGGACCTTCGGCGAGGCGTCGTCGGAGTACGGCAACTACACACAGGCCTATGCGGACGGCAAGGCGGTGGCGGCCGTCGTACCGCCCATGCCCGGTCAGGAGGGCCAGTCGCAGTGGTGCCTCTACTTCGCCTCGCCGGACGCCGCGGCCACCGCCGAGAAGATCCGGGAGAACGGCGGCGAGGTGCTGACGGAGCCGATGCAGGTCGGCGACTTCGGCACGATGTGCCTGGCCCGTGAGCCCAGCGGCGCCGTGTTCGGCGTCTGGCAGGGGGGCACCCACGAGGGCTTCGAGGCGACCGCCGTGCCAGGCGCCTACTGCTGGGCCGAGGTCTTCACCCGCGAGCCCGAGCAGGCCGACACGTTCTTCTCCGCGGTGTTCCCGTACACGGCCAAGCAGATCGACGACGCCTCCGTCGACTTCCGGATGTTCAACCTGGGGGAGAACACGGTCCTGGGCCGGATGAGGATGACCGACGACTTCCCGCCCGAGGTGCCGTCGTACATCAATGTCTACTTCACCGTCGGCGACTGCGACGAGGCCGTGGCCAAGGCCGTCAAGCTCGGTGCCATCCTCCGGTTCGGGCCCATGAGCAGCCCGTTCGGCCGGTTCGCGGCCCTCAGCGACCCGCAGGGCGCGAACTTCTCGGTGATCGACATCACGACCACCGAGGGCGAGATGCCCAAGACCATGGACGTCTGACCGGCCCGTTCGGGGGGGTCCGCGCGGCCGTGGCATGATCGTGCCCATGCGTGAACGTGTTGTGGCCGCGTGCGACGGGGCTTCGAAGGGAAACCCCGGACCGGCGGGCTGGGCCTGGGTGGTGTCCGACGACTCCGGGACCCCGGCCCGCTGGGAGGCGGGGCCGCTCGGCAGGGCGACCAACAACGTCGCCGAACTGACGGCGCTGGAGCGGCTGCTGGCGGCGACCGACCCCGGCCTGCCGCTTGAGGTCCGGATGGACTCGCAGTACGCGATGAACGCCGTCACCACCTGGCTGCCGGGCTGGAAGCGCAACGGCTGGAAGACGTCCGCCGGAAAGCCGGTCGCCAACCAGGACCTGGTGGTGCGCATCGACGAGCTGCTCGACGGACGCTCCGTCGAGTTCCGCTATGTCGCCGCGCACCAAGTGGACGGCGACGCACTGAACGACTTCGCCGACCGCGCCGCCAGCCAGGCGGCCTCGGCCCAGGAGTCCGCGGGCAGCGCGCTCGGCTCGCCCGAGCCGCCGCCCTCGTCCGTCACCGGGGCGTCCGCCGCCCCGCGCCGCAAGGCGGCACCCCGCAAGCAGGGCGGCGGTTCGTCCTCCCGCACGATCAAGGCGAAGTTCCCCGGCCGCTGTGTGTGCGGCGGCTCCTACGCGGCCGGCGAGTCCATCGCCAAGAACACGCAGGGCTGGGGTCATCCGAAGTGCCGGACGGCGGAGGCCTGATCCGAACGTTTGGCCCCTGATCCGGACTCCTTGCTCCCGATCAGACGTCGAACGTGTAGAACTTCGTGTGGTCCAGCAGATCCGCCGGCCGCACGTCGTTCCACGGCTTCATCGTGTCGTTCAGGTCGACCACGTCCGGAGTTTCGCCGGTCGGCGCGTAACCCGCCCCCGGGTGCCGGCGCTGCCAGTCGGCCCACAGCTTGTCGATGAAGGCGTGGTGCAGCCAGAACACCGGGTCGTTGGGGGAGACACCGGTGCCCATCTGCCCGCCGACCCAGACGTGGACCCGGTTGTGCAGGTTGACCCCGCGCCAGCCCTCCAGATGGTTGCGGAAGCCGTCCGAGGCGCTGTTCCAGGGCGCCATGTCGTACGTCGTCAGCGCCAGCACGGAGTCGACCTCGGCGCGGGTCGGCAGCTCGCGGACACCGGCCCCGAGCGACCTGCGCAGATAAGTACGGCCGTCCACCCGCACGTTGAGCGGCCAGTTCCCGGCGCCTGCGGCGAACGGCCCGTCCATCACGCGGCCGTCCGAGCTGCGTCCCGTGCCGCCGAGGAAGTCCGGCGCCCACAGCGAGGCGCGCACCGTGCGGTCGGCGGTCCAGTCCCAGTACGGCAGCGCCACCGACGCGTCCACCGACTGCAGCGCCCGTTCGAAGTCGAGCAGGAATCTGCGGTGCCAGGGCAAGAAGGACGGTGAACGGTGGCCGGTCCGCTCCGAGTTGTCCATGTCGGACATGATGAAGCCGTTGTGCGTCGTGACGAACGCGTCGTAGCGTCCGCTGCGCTTGAGTTCGAGGACGGCGGCGACGAACCGCCGCTTCTCGTCGGCGGTCAGGCTGGCCTGGTTCTTGCGTACGGTCATGTGCGGGTGACTCCGGATTTCCTTGCGGGGGCGGTCAGTTGGCGGGGAAGGGGAGGAGCTTGGCGCCCTGGAGCTCGTCGACCGCGGCGCGGGCGGCGGCACGCGGCGTGGGCACCGGGTCGTAGTGGCTGACGACGCTGATCCAGCTGCCGTCCGCGTTCTGCATCACATGCAGCTCCACCCCGTCCACGAACACCCCGTAACCGGCGCCGTGCTCGTGGTGGTGACCGCCACCGCCCATAGGACGGCCCTGTATCCGGCGGCCCTTGTAGACCTCGTCGAAGGAATCGGGGGAACCGTGCCGATGCCCGGCGGCCGAGGCGGTGGGCGCGACGAGCGTCTGGGCTCCGGCGGCAACGGCGAGGGCGGCCGCGGCGGTGAGCGCGCGGCGACGGGTGAGTTCCGGCATGCGGGACCTCCTGGTGCGTTCGGGTGATGTCCCCGCATGCCTATCGGTCCCGTCGAGAGCGGGAGAAATCGTCCGGAGTCGGTTGGCTGCGATCAGGACAATTGGCCACATGCCGTACGGGATTGAACGAAGGTGATCTTGCTGTGGACCGCCTTTCCCGGCCCCCGGAAGGGGCAATTCCTTGCCGTCGCGGGGGTGTTCGCGGAGATCTTTCGCGATCGACGGCATCCCGAGTGGCGCGGCTCACCCCGGCAGACTGACGCGATTCGAAAGCCCGGTCCCATGCGCCCCTCGTGCTGCCCTGTGGCGTCGCTCGGTCGCGTTGCGTGACGCCGGCCGACGTGCGGCGCTATGCGGGCGGGAGGGGCAGGCGTTGGTGAATGACCATTCACCGAGTAAGGTGAATTTATATTCACCTCATATTCCTGACGTCAGCTGGAGTGCCGATGGACCAGCCCGCTCCGATATCCTCCCCGCCCGGAGCGAGCGCCGGGGCCACCCGAGTCCGGGACCGGCTCACCATTCCCGTACTGGCATCGGGCGGCATCCTCATGGCCGTCATGCAGACCGTGGTCGTCCCGCTGCTGCCGGACCTGCCGCGACTGACCGGGGCCTCGGCGGGCACGGTCTCCTGGATGGTCACCGCGACCCTGCTCTCCGGAGCGGTCCTCACCCCGGTCCTCGGCCGCGCCGGCGACATGTACGGCAAGCGGCGGGTGCTGACGGCGGCCCTGTCCCTGATGACCGTGGGCTCGGTGATGTGCGCCCTGTCCTGCGACATCGGCGTGCTCATCGCCGCCCGTGCCCTGCAGGGCGCCGCCGCCTCCGTCGTCCCGCTGTCGATCAGCATCCTGCGCGACGAACTGCCGCCCGAGCGACGTGGTTCGGCCGTCGCGCTGATGAGCTCCACCGTCGGCATCGGTGCCGCCCTCGGCCTGCCACTGGCCGCGGTGGTCGTGCAGTACGCCGACTGGCACACCATGTTCTGGCTGACCAGCCTGCTCGGTGCGCTGGGCGTGACGGCCGTGTGGTGGGCGGTCAAGGAGTCGCCCGTGCGTGAGCCGGGCCGGTTCGACGTGCTCGGCGCCCTCATGCTGGCCGTCGGGCTGACCTGTCTGCTGCTCGGGGTGTCCCAGGGCGGACAGTGGGGCTGGGGCAGCCCCCGTGTGCTGGGCCTCTTCCTCGGCGCGGCCGTCGTCCTCGCCCTGTGGTGGTGGCAGCAGCTGCACACCGCGCAGCCCCTGGTCGATCTGCGGCTGGTGACCCGGCCCCGGGTGGGCCTGTCCCATGTGGCGGCCCTGCTGACGGGATTCGCCTTCTACGCCAACTCACTGGTCACCGCCCAGCTGGTGCAGGCGCCCGAGGCCACCGGCTACGGGCTCGGACTCTCGATCGTCGCCACAGGCCTGTGCCTGCTGCCCGGCGGTGTCACGATGCTGCTCTTCTCGCCCGTCTCCGCCCGTATCTCGCAGAAACGCGGCCCCCGCATCACCCTCGCCCTCGGCGCCGCCGTCATCGCCTGCGGCTACGCGGTCCGCATCGCCGACAGCCGCGACCTGTGGATGATCATCCTGGGGGCCACCGTGGTGGCCACCGGCACCACGCTCGCCTACTCGGCGCTGCCCACCCTGATCCTGCGCGCCGTCCCGGCCGTGCAGACCGCGTCCGCCAACGGCGTCAACGTCCTGATGCGCACCATCGGCCAGGCCACGTCCAGCGCCGCCGTCGCCGCCGTCCTCGTGCACCACACCAGCCTCGTCGGCGGGGCCCCCGTACCCACGCTGCACGGCTATCTGCTGGCCTTCGCCATGGCCGGCGCGATCGCCCTCGCCGCGAGCGCGGCCGCGCTGACCATCCCGGGCGACAGCCGCCCCGACGGCACACGACGGGCCCGAGGCGGCACCCGGGGCGCCCGCGACGAGGCGATGGAGGGAGCATGAGTTTGTGAGCACCCGATCCGGCGCGCCCGCCGTCACCCCCGCCCGCCGGGACGCCGAGACGACCAAGGCGGCCATCCTCAAGGCGGCCCGGTACCTCCTCGCCCGGCACGCCCACGCCGACATCACCCTCAAGGCCGTCGCCGAACGCGCCGGTGTCAGCCCGCCGTTGATCCTCAAGTACTTCGGCAACAAGGACGCCCTCTTCGCCCGCGTCATGTCCTTCGAGGCCGACGCGGACGCCCTGCTGGACGCGCCCCTGGCGGACCTCGGCCGGCACATGACCGAGCACGTCCTGCGCAGCCAGCGCGAACGGGGCGCCGACCCCCTGCTGCGCATCGCCTTCGCGCCCCTGCACGGCGACCACGGCGACATCCTGCGCGCCAACTTCCGCGCCCAGGTGACCGAACGCCTCGCCGACCGGCTGAGCGGCCCCGACGCGGGCCTGCGCGCCGAGCTGGCCGTCGCCACCCTCATCGGCCTGGGCGTGATGTACGGCATCGCGCGCGGGGAGCGGCTGCGCGCGTCCGCGATCGACACCATCGCCGACCGTTACGGGCCCGTCGTCCAGGCACAGTTGACACCCTGACCCACCGCCGGGCGAGGCGCACTGGCGTCCCGTACGACCCGGGAAGCGGTAGGTGGTCAAGGGACGATCCGGCCACCGGCGGATGACAGACTGGCGGCATGGACGAACGCGTAATCGGCAGGTCGGGTCAGCGGGCATCGGTCGTCGGCCTCGGCACATGGCAGCTGGGCGCCGACTGGGGCGAGGTGGACGACAAGCAGGCCCTCGCCGTGCTGGAGACGGCGGCCGAGTCGGGGGTGACCTTCTTCGACACGGCCGACGTGTACGGCGACGGGCGCAGCGAGCAGACCATCGCCGCCTTCCTCGGCGGCAGGCCGGATCTGCATGTGCTGGTGGCCACGAAGATGGGCCGCCGGGTCGACCAGATCCCCGAGAACTACGTCCTCGACAACTTCCGCGCCTGGAACGACCGCTCCCGCCGCAACCTCGGCGTCGACCGCATCGACCTGGTGCAGCTGCACTGCCCGCCCACGCCCGTCTACTCCTCGGACGAGGTGTTCGACGCCCTGGACACCCTGGTCGAGGAGGAGCGCGTCGCGGCCTACGGCGTCAGCGTGGAGACCTGCGCCGAGGCGCTGACCGCGATCGCCCGGCCGGGTGTGGCGAGCGTGCAGATCATCCTCAACCCGTTCCGGATGAAGCCCCTGCGCGAGGTGCTCCCGGCCGCCCGCGAGGCCGGCGTCGGCATCATCGCCCGCGTGCCGCTGGCCTCCGGTCTGCTGTCGGGCAAGTACACGAAGGACACGGTCTTCGCCGCCGACGACCACCGCACCTACAACCGGCACGGCGAGGCCTTCGACCAGGGCGAGACGTTCTCCGGCGTCGACTTCGGGACCGGTGTGGAGGCGGCCGCCGAGTTCGCCGCGCTCGCCCCCGAGGGATACACCCCGGCCCAGCTGGCGCTGCGCTGGATCATCGAGCAGCCGGGCGTCACCACCGTGATCCCGGGCGCCCGCTCCGCGGAGCAGGCCCGTGCCAATGCGGCCGCCGCGAAACTGCCGGCGCCGCCGCAGGAGACGTTCACGGCGATCCGGGAGCTCTACGACCGCCGGATCAAGGACCAGGTCGAGAACCGCTGGTAGTCCGCGTGCCGCCGGGAGCGCTCGCCCCGACGCGCCCGGCGGCCCCGTTCGTTTGGACGATCGGCGCCGCGGTTACTCGCAGGGCATGACGCAGGAAGTGAGACGGAAGGGGCGCGACGAGACCGAGGAGGAGCGGGCCGACCGGATGTGGAGCGACCTCATCCAGGAGGTCCGCGTCGCCCAGACGGGCGTGCAGATCCTGTTCGGCTTCCTGCTCACCGTCGTCTTCACCCCGAAGTACGACGGCCTGGCCCACACCGACCAGGTCATCTACATCGTGACCGTCGTCCTCGGCGCGTCCGCCACGGGCGCGCTCATCGGGCCCGTGTCCCTGCACCGCCTCGTGACCGGGCGGCGCGTGAAGCCCCGGGCGGTGCGGCTGGCGTCCCGGCTGACCTTCGTCGGCCTGCTCCTGCTGCTGGCCACCATGACCGCGTCGCTGCTGCTGATCCTGCGGGTGGCGACCCACGACGGCCTCGTGCCCTGGCTGGTCGCCCCCGTGGTCGCCTGGTACCTGATGTGCTGGTTCGGGCTGCCGCTGTGGGTGCGACGCCGTCACACGACCCGCTGAGGCCTGTCCCGGAGCGCCGCCAGCTGCCGGTCGTGCACCCGGCTGAGCACCAGCACGGAGAGCGTGGCCCCGATCAGGGCGCAGAACATGTCCCACTGTGTGTCCCACACATCGCCCTGGGTGGCGAGGAAGGCGTCCGCGCCGTGTCCGCCGATCTCGGCCGCCGCCCACTCCAGCAGCTCGAAGCACGCGCTGAAGGCCAGACAGGCACACACGGTCAGCGGGGCCAGCCAGCGGCTGCCGCGCAGCGGCGAGGTGCGGCTGAGCAGCTCCCGCACCAGGACGGCCGGGACGAAGCCCTGCATGAGGTGGCCGAAGCGGTCGTACGGATTGCGGTCCAGGCCGAAGGTGTCGCGCACCCAGTCGCCCAGCGGCACCTGCGCGTAGGTGTAGTGGCCGCCCACCGCGAGCACCACCGCGTGCGCGGCGAGCAGGCCGCACAGCAGGCCGGTGAGCGGGAACCGCCGCCAGGTCAGCACCACCAGCGGAAGTCCGATCAGCACCCACACCGTCTCCAGGAACCAGGTCGTGCCCTCGCGCGCACCCCATGCCGACAGGGCCGTCGCGGCGACGACCGACGCGGCCAGAACGACGGGCAGGGTGACTCGGGTGGCGCGGCGCGGGGCCTGGTGCACTGCGGTCATGGCGGGCTCCTTGTCGTGGAGGCCCCATCGTGGTGCCGGGGGACCGGCCAGGGCATGAGTACGGCTACTCAGCCCGCGGCCAGGATCTCCGCCAGGACGTCGTCGACCCGGACCTCCTCCTGCCCCGGCGGCACCACCTCCCGGGTCTCCCGCACGAAGGCCGCGACCGCGGGCGCCCAGGCGAACGCCACCGCGCGATGGCGGCCGCCGTCGGGCCGGACGGCGCCGAGGAACTCCATGCGCAGCTCCTGCCACATACCGGTGGCCACCGGGCGCAGTCTCACGTCCCCGATGCCGGCCGGCCCGCGCAGGCCGTCGGCGAGCATCTGCCGGTCCAGCCGCCAACGGGCCAGCACATGGCCGTCGTGGGCGAACACCACCGTGACGGCGAACGGGTCGTCGGCGTCGTACGTCAGGTGGGCGAGCACGGAGAAACGGTCCGTGCCGCCCGCCTGGATCTGCACCACCAGGGTCTTGCGCACGAAGGGGTTCACGTGGGGGCCTCCGAGAACAATCGACGTAGGGCCCTCTAGTACCCGTCCCGCGGCGCATTTGCTCATTCGCCGGGCTGATTTCCTCCCGCGCCCCGCAGCGCGGTGAGGCAGGTGCCGATCGCCTGCTGCAGCTCTTCGAGGCGCTGGACCATGTCGTCCTCGTAGAAGTCCTGCGCGTCGTCGAAGGTGAGCTCCTCGAACGCCCTGGTGGCCTTCTGCAGGCTGTTGTAGAACTTCGTCCGCCGTTCCTGGACGCGCAGTTCGGGGTCGGCCTCGACCGCCTCGGCCACGAGGGACTTCATGGTGTCGTAGGCCTCGGTGGCCCACTCGCCGCTGTCCTCGCCCTCGTCCAGCTCGTCGATGAGCGACAGATGCCGCTCGGCCTCCTGGCGCACGTCGGCGGGCGCGTTCACGGTCTGTCCGGCGGGCGTCCTGATCTGCCCCGACTCGGCGATCTGCCGCACATATCCGATCCGGTCCGCCGACCGGCTCTCGCTGGCCACCGCCTTCTTCAGATCGTCGGTGCGGACCACGTCACGGGCCAACTCGGCCTGGAGATCCGGGTCTTGCCGCACCCGGTCCAGCAGGGCCGTGCGCGCCGCGCGGGCCGTGGAGGGGTCGGCGAGGATCGCGGCGCGCAACGCGGTGGGGTTCTCCGCGACCTCCAGGGCCTTGGTGGGCCGGATGCCCTCGGCCTCGGCGGCCTCGGCGATGGCGGTGCCGCGCTCGGAGGCGGCACTGGAGCGGGAGACGTAGTAGCCCAGCCACACGTCCGCGTCCGGCAGTTCGACCTCCTGGCCCGGTGCCAGCGCCTCGAAGTGGGGGACGAGACCGTCGTCCGCGGCCCGGTCCCAGGCCTTGTAGTAGCGCATGACCCGCTCGACGGAGCAGCCGGCGAGCTCCGCGAACTCCTTGGCCGACACCTTGGGCGTCTCGTCCGCGCCCTGTCCGCCGGGCCGCACGCTGCGCGCCACCATCAGCCCGAAGGCCCACCCTCCGGTCCGCGCGTAGACCCCGAACTCCCGCGCGTCCCGCGCCACGAGGTCGGACAGGGGTGCCGGGGATGCGGGGGACGTCTCGGACGGGACGGTCGCTACGGTCACGGATGACTCTCCTGGGAGCGCGGCTGGTCGGACTGCACTGTGCAGACCGACCACCCTATATGGACCGTTTTCACCACCGGAACGTGCCCAGGATCGTCTTCAGCGCCAGCCGGTCGGCGGTGGTGTTCCAGGCGGTGGCCGGAGCCGTGAAGCGCAGTGAGTAGCTGTGCCCGCCGCCGATCAGGAAACCGCGGCCGAAGGTGCGCACCCGGTCGCCGCCGGATCCCGAGAACCATTCCATGTCGGCGCCCTTGTAGCCCTGGTACGTCGTCGCCTCGATGTCCCCGATCCGCTGGAATCCGTCCGTGCGCCGCAGGGCGGGCTGGACCTCGTCCCGCCAGATGGCGACCGGGTCCGGGCCGACCTGCGAGCTGTAGGTGACCGCCAGGGTGCGGGGATCGCCGCCGCCGGGTCCGAACGTGACGCGGTAGGCGAGAGCGCCCTCGCGTGCGGTGGTCTGCCGTTTCCAGCCGGCGGGGAGGGCGACCGAGAAGCCCTCGGGGGCGGTGTAGCGGCGGAAGCCGGCCGGCAGGGCGTCGGCGGTGGCCGAGGGAGACGGCGAGGCCGTCGCGCTGGGGGTGGTGGCGCTGGGCGTGGGTGGCGGCGTGGGGGTGCGGGAGCCGTTGCCGTCGGTGCGGTTGCCGGTCGGGACGGCCGCGGCGGACGGCCGGCTCGCCGATCCCGCCGTGTCGGAGGTGTCGGTGCCGGGGAGTTTGTGGGTCGCGGCGAGCACGGCGGCGGACACGGTGACGACGGCCAGCGCGGTGCCGACGACCATGGTCCTTCTGCTCCATCCCTGACCGGCGCGCAGGGCGGCCAGACAGGCGCCGCGCAGCCGGGGGACGGGGGCGGGTTCCCGGTCCGCGTCGGCGTCCTCGGCGAGGATGCGGATGAGGGCCTCGCGCACCACGGTCACGGTCAGCCGCTCCCGGTGGTCCTTGCGCAGCAGTCCCTGGACGACCTGGGCCAGCGGACCGGCGCGCAGCGGGGTGCGCAGGGGCAGCCGGTCCACCGCTCTGAGGGTGGTGTCGGGCCGGCCCCGGTCGCGGAACGGCGGGCGTCCCTCGACCATCGTGTAGAGGATCGCGCCCAGGGCCCACAGGTCCGCGGCAGGGCCGAGGCGCTCGTCACGGGCCTGCTCGGGAGCGGCGTACGACGGCGCCGTGACCCGTGGGGCCAGGGTCGCGCCCGCCAGTCCGAAGCCCGTGACCACGACCGGGCCCTGGTCGCGCACGAACACCTGGCCGGGGCTGAGTTCGCCGTGCGTGAAGCCCTCGCCGTGCGCGGTCTCCAGCACATCGAGCAGTTCCAGACCGATCCGGGCCGCCCGCACATAGTTCAACGCACCCTGCTGGGAGAGGAGTTCGCCCAGCGGCACGCCGTCGATCCACTCGATGACCGTCCACAGCGTGCCGGAGTCCTCGATCGCGTCGATCACCGTGGCCACCCGGCCGGGCCGGAGCATGCCCATGAGCTCGGTGGTGCGCAGGACACGGGCGGTGGTGCGGCGCGCGGTCTCCTCGGCCGGCTGGTCCGGCAGCTCGGTCTGTGTCACCAGACGGGGCCGCTGCGCCTCCAGGTCCTCGGCGTACCAGCAGATCCCGTTCGTCTCGCGGTGGACCACCTCAAGAAGCCGATACCTCCCGGCGACCAGTTCCTGTCCGGAGACGTGCGCCTTGACCATGGTCATCCCTCGCTGAAACCCCTGCCTCGTCTTTCCCAGAGGTACGCGGGGCGCGCTGGTGAGTGTTCAAAGGATCTGCAACTCCGGGCTGCTTCCTGCCTTTTATTCAACCGGCCCAGGGCGCGCACGACTTGTGGAAAACGGCGAATTTCCCCGCCTCGACCTGCGGGTAACCAAGGGTAAACATTCCGGTGCGGTGCCGCCTCAACACAGGCCGAATTGTTCGCTCCACTTCTTGACGTCCCCGGGGCTCGTGTTGCCCCCGCACACCACCAGCCCGAGCCGGGCGCCGTCGCCCACCCGGTCCAGCACCTGCCGGGCCGCGGGCAGCAGACAGCCGGCGGCCGGTTCCGCCCACACCTTGGCGTGCTCGGCGAGGTCGAGGCAGCCCCGGACGGCCTCCCGGTCGGGGACCACCAGGACCTCGGTGACCAGGGCGCAGACATGGTCGTACGTCAGCTGCGACACGCTCGGCGCGCTGAGCGTGGTCACGATCGACGACAGCGCGACCGGCACCGGCCCGCCCGCCGCCAGCGCCTCGGACATGGCCTGGGCGCCCTCCGTCTCCACGCCCCAGATCCGGACGCCGGGGCGAAGGGCGCGCAGCGCGGCCGCCACACCGGCGATCAGACCCCCACCACCGATGCTGACCAGCACGTCCGTCAGCTCACCCGCGTCCGTCGCGAACTCCAGGCCGACGGTGCCCTGTCCGGCGACCACGACCGGGTCGTCGAAGGGGTGGACCAGGGTCAGCCCCTCGTCCCGCAGCCGGTCCATCAGCTCGAACGCGCTGTCCATCCCGTCGGTCAGCCGCACCGACGCCCCCGCGTCCCGCGCGATCGCGACGGACCGCGCGGGCGCCGTGCGCGGCATGACGACCGTCGCCTTCACATCGAGAGCGGCGGCCATCACCGCGAGGGCGATGCCGTGGTTGCCGCCGCTGACCGCCACCACGCCCGCGGCCCGCTCGGCCTCGCTCAGCGACAGCAGCTTCGCGGTCGCGCCGCGCGCCTTGAACGAGCCGGTGCGCTGCAGCAGTTCGAGCTTTGTGGTGACCGGGGCGCCGAGCAGTGCGGACAGGCCGGGGCTCGGCACGGTCGGGGTGTGGACGACGTGTCGGGCGATCCGCTCGGCGGCGGCTTCGATGTCCGCGATGTCGATCAAAGAAGTTCACCCTCTCGGCGCGGGGTGAGGGATCGCGCCATCTGCACCCTGACTCGGCGACACGGTGCAGGTCAACACGGTTTCAGAGGTCGCGGCGCAGCAGGTGGTCCAGCAGGCGGCGCAGCTGAGCGGCGGCCCCGGGAGCGAGCGGCGCACCGGCGAGCGCCGACTCCGCGGCGGCCGTGTGCCGGCGAGCTTCGGCGAGCGCCGCCACCCGGCCGCCCGCCTCCTCGATCAGCGCGGCCGCCGCGACCGTCTCCCCGGTGTCGAGCAGCACGGCCAGGCGCTCGGCGGCGGGGGAGGAGAGCGCGGCCAGCACCGGGAACGTCTTCTTTTGCTCGCGCAGATCGCCGTGCACGGGCTTGCCGGTGACGGCCGGGTCGCCCCAGATCCCCAGGACGTCGTCGATCATCTGGAAGGCGATCCCCAGATGCCGCCCGGCCCGGTCCAGCGCGGCGGCCATGGTCTCGGGAGCGCCGCCGAGCGTGGCACCCAGCGCGGCCGCGCAGCCCAGCAGGGCACCGGTCTTGTGCTCCGCCATCGCCCGGTACTCCCGCGGCCGGACCCGCTCCGGACCGGTCCAGGGCCGGGTGCTGAACAGCAGGTCGTCGGCCTGCCCCCGCACCAGGTCGGCCAGGGCCGCGGACAGCAGCCGCAGCGCCGGCGCACCGCCGGGGCCGGTGGCGAGGGTCTCGACGGCCAGCGCGAACAGGGCGTCCCCGGCCAGTACCGCGGGGCCGGTGCCGTAGGCCTTCCAGACGGTGGGGCGGCGGCGCCGGGCGGTGTCGCCGTCCATGATGTCGTCGTGCAGCAGCGAGAAGGTGTGCACCAGTTCCACGGCGACCGCCGCGCCGACCCCGGCCCGCCCGGGCGCGCCCGCCGCCTCGGCACCGAGCACGGCCAGGGCCTGCCGCACGCCCTTGCCGCCCGGCGCCACGGCGGGTGCGCCGCCGATCTCGCACCAGCCGAAGGAGTAGGCCGCCATCTCACCCACCCATGGGTGCAGGCGCCCCACGGCGTCCGCCAGCGCGGGCCGCACCAGCTCCCGGCAGCGGTCGAGGACCTGGGACGCGGAGGGCGGTGCCTGCACCGCCGAGTCGAGCGCCGTCACCGTACGGCCTTTGCCGCGAGGAGACCGAACTCCTCCTGGGCGCGGGCCACCATCTCCCGTGCGTGCCGCAGCCCGCTGCCCTCCAGCGTCCGGGCCAGATCCGCCAGTTCGGCGACCGTCTCGGCACGGTCGCGGCCGAGGCGGGCGCGTGACTTGGCCAGGCCGAGCCGGGCCAGCGCCTCGCCGCGCGGCTCGCGCATCGCGCGGAACTCCTTCAGCGCCTGCTCGTACAGGTCCCGGGCCTCGCTGTAACGACCGGCGCGATAGAAGACGTTGCCGCGCATCTTGTGGTTGTAGGCCAGTGCGCTGGTGAGGTTCATCGCGCGGCACATGGCCTCCGCCTCCGACAGCAGCTCCAGCGCCCGGCCGGTGTTCCGGTCGCGCACGGAGAGGATGTCGGCGAGTCCGCGCAGGGCCCAGGCGTGACCGCGCCGGTCCTCGGCCTTCGCGGCTATCTCCGCCGCCTCCTCGAACATCGCGTACGCCGTGTCGTAGGAGCCGGTGTTGCGGTGCATCTGCGCGATGCCCTCCAGCGCCCACACCGTGTGCCGTGCCTCGCCGCGCCTGCGGGCCTCGGCCAGGAGCTGCTCGTGCAGCCGGCCCACGGCCTCGTAGTCACCCTGGATACGCCCGGTCTCCGCGAGTCCGGCCAGCGAGTAGCCCCGTACGACGATGTCGCCGCCGCGCTCGCCGAGTTCGGCCGCCAGCCCCAGCAGCCGCCAGGCCAGCGGGAACGCGCCGCGCTGCCGGGCCAGCGTGCCGCCGCTCCACAGCGCCCAGGCCATCGCCGCCGTGTCCCCGGCCTCCCGGGCGGCGCGGTAACTCGCCTTCCACGCCCGGTCCGCGTCGCCCACCTGACCGAGCCGCCGGTGCGCCTCGGCGACGGCGAGTCCGCAGCGCGCCGCCTCGTCGCGCCGTCCGGCCCGCTCGGCCTCCCGCAGCTGCTCGGTGCCCGCGGCGAGCACGTCGACCAGGGAGGAGTTCACGGACAGGGTGGTCAGGGCGCCCTGGTACTCCGGGGCGGATGCCTTGCCGTACATGGATGCCTTTCTCTGTGCGGGGTGTATGCACGGCATGTATGCACTCTATGTATACGCGCCGTGTATAGTCCGCCGGAAATGTGCCCTGGCCACCCGGGCCAGGGCATCACCTTGTTGTCGATCAAGACGCCGGGAAGAACGGAGGGGTTGCCTCCGAGACGCAGATCACTTTGCCGTGGGTCAGTGCTGCTGCGCCTTCTGCGGTGTCGCTTCGCTCGGGCGGACCACGACGTATCCCTCGCCCTGCAGCATCAGTTGGACGGCCTCCCCGGAACCGCCGCGCAGCATCGACCCGATGGACTGGGAGCGGTGCAACGACGTCTGCAGGTGCGCCGTCCAGCCCACCACCGCGTCCGTGTCGACGTACACCGGCTGCTGCGCCGAGACCGGTATGACCAGCGGGTTGCCCTCGCAGACCAGGCCGAGTCTGCCCTGGCCGGTGAAGACGCTGTTGAACAGGCCGCCCCCGGCGATGCCCGAGCCCTTGACCGTCTTGATCTCGTACGACAACGAGGCGTCGAAACAAAGGACGTTGCGGCCGTTGACGGTGAACTCGTCGCCGGGCTCGACCTCGACGATGAAACAGTTCTGCGCCTCGTGCGCGAACCACGCCTCGCCCTGGCCGCGCACCGCCATCAGCGGCAGCCCCTCACCGGTGACCGCGCGCTTGAGCATGCCGCCCACGCCCTGCCCCTTGCGTTCGAACTTGAGGCTGCCGCGATAGGCGACCATCGCGCCCTGGCGGGCGAGCATTTCGCCGTTCACCGCGTACTTGAGGCACTTGGCGTTCTCGACGGTCATGCCCGGCTCGACGGCCGGCTGCACCATGTGCGTACTGGAAAAGAGATCACCCTTCATGCGGGCATGGTGTCCCGGAGGGGACCGTTCCGCCAAGATCGCGGACAGTGCCGGCTCAGGCACCGAAGAGCTGGGTCCAGTACGTGCCCGCACGGCCGCCGCCGGCGAAGCCGACACCGATGTGGGTGAAGCCGGGTTTCAGGATGTTGGCGCGGTGGCGGGGGCTGTTCATCCAGCCGTCCACCACCTCTGCTGGGGAGCGCTGACCGCAGGCGATGTTCTCGCCGATCGTGCGCCGGGCCGAGCCCGCGGCGGCGGCCCGGTCCCACGGCTGGGAACCCTCGGGCGCGGTGTGGGAGTAGAAGTCGCGCGCCACCATGTCCGCGCTGTGCGCCTGGGCGGCGGTCGTGAGCAGCGGATCGACGGCCAGCGGTGGCAAGTCGGCCCGGCGGCGCTGTGCGTTGGTGAGCTCGACGACCTCGGCGCAGGTCCGGTCCAGGTCGCCCGCGGCGAGGGGCCGGGCCCACAGGGCGGTCCAGTACGTGTCGCCCGTGCGGCCGCCGGTGGCGTACGCCAGGCCGGCCTGGGTGAAGGCGGGGTCCTGGAGCGTGCGCCGGGCCTCCTCGGTGCGCAGGCAGTACGCGATGAACTCGGCGGGGGTGCGCGGTCCGGAGACCAGGTGTTCGCCGACGGTGACGTAGGTGTATCCGGTGGCCGTGATCCGCTGGTGGACCGAGGTGCCGTCCCGGCTCTCGCCGCCCAGGCGTCCGTCGGCGGCCATCGCGGCGGCATGGGCCCGGGCGGCCGAGACGAGACGCGCGTCGAGGGTGACCGGCCGGGAACCGGACCGGGCGCGGGCGGAGTTGACGAGGCCCAGGAAGCCCTCGGGATCGGAGGCGGGGACGGCGGCCGGCGCCGGGGGCCGCGGTGAAGGGAGCCGCGGTGAAGGGGGCCGCGGTGAAGGGAGCCGCGGTGAAGGGAGCCGCTGTGAAGGGGGCCGTGGTGGAGCGGGCCGTGCGGAAGGAGGCCGTGCGGAAGGGGGTGCCGATCGTTGCTCCGGCACGCTCGGACGGTGCGCCGGTGCCGTCGGCCCGGGCCGGTCCTCGGCCACGTCCACCCCGAAGTCCCGGGCCAGCCCGGCCAGTCCGTCGGCGTACCCCTGCCCGATCGCGCGCAACTTCCAGCCGGTGCCCCGGCGGTATATCTCGGCGAGCAGCAGCACGCTCTCGCGCTGCGGTCGGGGCGGGGCGAAGCGGGCGAGCGTTTGGCCCCGCGGATCGGTGACCCGCAGCTCGGACGCGGGCAGCCGGCAAAGGGGCGTGTCCGGCTCGGCGGCGCTGACGGCCACGGTGACGCGCACGGCGCCCGGGCGCAGCAGCGCCGGTTCGACGGTCAGTGTGTCGCCGCGCAGCCGGACACCGGGGGCGGCCGGCTGGTTGTAGAACACGAAGTCGGCGTCGCTGCCGACCCTGCCCTCGCCCCCGGTGATGAGCGCCGACACGTCGAAGGGACCGGGCACCCGCAGGATCAGCGAGCCGCCCGGAAGGGGCAGATTGCCCCCGGGAACCAGCTCGCTCATCGCGCCGCCCAAAAGTGGTGGGACCTCGGCCCCGGTGGGGAGCCGTCCGTACAACGTCCGGGCGCGGCGAGCTGGTTCCCGTCCTGCCTCAGTTGCGTGCCACCGCCGGCGCGGCGTCGCTGTTCCGCCCGGCGACCGCCGCGTCGCGCGGCGCCTTCTTCGGCTTGCCGCAGAACGCCGACTCCAGCGTGCCCGCCATCGTGTCGAGCACGGTGCCGTTGTTGGAGGTGGTGGCGACCGCGGCGAGGCTGCGCCGGCCGTCCTTGGTGGTGAAGGCGTAGGTGTAGTAGCCCTGGACGACGCCCGTGTGGCCGTACACCGAGATCCCGCACGACAGGGTGCGGCGCCGCAGCCCGAGTCCGTACGCCGTCGTGCTGTTGACCGGTGTCCAGCGTTCCATCTCGGCCAGGCGCGCGGACGAGGTCAGCCGGCCGCGGACCAGGGCCGAGTAGAACGTGTTCAGATCCCGTGTGCTGGAGATGATGGCGCCCGCGCTCTGCGCCCAGGACAGCGTCTGCTCGGTCGCGTCCACCAGGGGGGCGCCGGCCGTGTCGGGGGTGAGGTAGCCGCGGGTGTAGCGGCCCGGGAGCTTCTTGTCGGGGTGGACGTAGAAGGTGTCCTTGAGACGCAGCGGCTTGAAGATGCGGTTCTCGTACTCGGTCCGCACGGGGTGGCCGGTGAGCTTCTCGATCAGCATCCCGGCGACGACGAAGTTGGTGTTGGAGTACGAGTAGGCGGCTCCGGGCGCGTTGGTGCGCGGCTTCGCGAGGGACAGCTTCACCAACTGGCGGTAGGTGAAGACCTTGTTGCGCACCGACTCGAAGCCGGAGACGGAGCGGGCGAACATGTCATTCGTGTAGTCGTACAGCCCGCTGCGATGGCTCAGCACGTGCCTCACCGTGATCCGGTCGTCGGGCAGCAGGCCCGGCAGATAGCGGTTCACCGGGGCGTCCAGGGTGAGCCGGTGCTCGTCGGCCAGTTGCAGCAGGACGACGGCGGAGAAGGTCTTGGTGACGCTGCCGACGCGGAAGCGGTCGTCGCCGCCGATGGCCCGCCGGGTACTGCGGTCGGCGAAGCCGTAGGTCGCCCGGTACATCGCCCCGTTGTCGTCGATCCGCGCCATCGCGCCGGGCGCGCCCTGCGCGACCGCCGACCGCAGCACGCTCCGCAGACCCGCGGTGTCGGGTGCCGGTAGCCCGGCCGCCGCACCTGTGCGCGCCTGGCCGGCCGTCGTCCCTGCGTGCGCCTGGCCGGTCGCCGCCCGTGCCGGCACCGCGAGGAGCGCCACCACGACCGCTCCGAGCACCGCGCCCTTGCCCACCGTTGCCGAGACCATCCGTTGCCTCTCCCATCTCCGCGGTTTTCAGTGCGAGATCGGTCACATTCCGCCGAGGGAACCTACTCGCAGCGGGTCACATCTCCACAGTTGACACACAGTTGGTCAGCTGTTGATCACCCTGCGGCAGGCTTTTGCAAAGGATTGCCATAGAACGCCGCGAAATCGATCATTCCGGCTTTACGTGGACATGACTTATCCGTAAGGCTTTCGTCCGGGGCCCGACCAGCTCCCATGGTGCTCAACAACGCCATGTCGCAAGGCGGTTGGTGATCCCGGCCGCCTTCGAACGAAGGAACCCTGATCAGTGCGTAGACCGCACATACGCAGCGTGGCGGTTGCCGTCGCCGTGACGACGGCCGCCACGGGCCTCGCCGGTACTGCATTCGCGGGTCCCTCCACGGGGGTGGAGCACGGCGTGACGTCGCAGGCCTCGACGGCTGCATCGGTGGTGTCGGCGGCGCGTGCCGCCGCCTTCGCCCACGCGTCGGCGACCGGCGTCTCCCAGGGCGACCAGCTCCACGCCCAGGACGTGATGATCGACCCCGAGGGCGCCCGGCACGTCCGGTTCGTCCGGACGCACAACGGAATGCCGGTGCTCGGTGGCGACCTCGTCGTCCACCTCTCCCGGCAACTGGCCTACGCGGGTGTCACCCGCGCGGCCGACCACGCCGTCGAGCCCGCCGCCGCACAGGCCAAGCTGACCGCCGAGCAGGCGGAGCGCAAGGCCGCCGCGGCCGCCAAGGGCGACGCGGGCACCGCCCAGCTCGTGGTGGACGCCCGTGAGGGCGCCTCGGCCCTCGCCTACCAGGTGACGGTGACCGACAGCGGCACCACCGAGGGCAACGGCGCCCGGACCGTCGTCGTCGACGCCGTCACCGGCAAGGTGCGCAGCAACGCGCCCGTCAGCGACGAGTTCCTGTCGCCGAAGCTGCTCGACACCCTGCAGAAGCGGGGAGAGACGATCGACCCGGCCACCGGCCTCGGTACGCAGGGCGCCGGCCTCGCCGGGTCGTCGCTGTCGTCGGCGGCCGGCGCCACCGGCTACCCGAAGACGGTGGCGGGCACCGGCAAGTCGCTGTTCGTCGGCACGGTCGGGCTGACCGTCCAGCAGACGGCCCGTACGACCTTCCTGCTGAAGGACCCGAACCGCTACGGCACCGAGACCCGGGACGCCAAGGGGACGCAGACCGAGAGCTTCGGCGCCGGCAAGAAGATCACCAGCTCCAGCAAGACCTTCGGCAACGGCACGACCTCCAGCCGTGCCAGCGCCGCGGTCGACGCCCAGTACGGCATCACCAAGACCCTGGACTTCTACAAGAAGACCTTCAACCGCAAGGGCATTGCGAACAACAGCAAGCCCGCCAAGGGCATGGTGCACTGGGGCAAGAAGGTCGCCAACGCCTTCTGGGACCCGACGTGCGGCTGCATGCTGTACGGCGACGGTGACGGCACCATGTTCAAGAAGCCGCTCGTCGTCCTCGACGTCACCGGTCACGAGCTGACCCACGGCGTGGTGGACGCGACCGCGAAGCTGGAGCCGACCTTCGTCGACGAACAGGGCAACCAGTACGGCGAGCCCGGCTCGCTGAACGAGTCGCTGGCCGACATCTTCGGCTCGAACGTCGAGTTCTTCACGAAGAACACGAAGGACACGCCGGACTACCTGATCGGCGAGAAGCTGGGCCTCCAGCAGAAGTTCCTGCGCCGCCTCGACAAGCCGTCGCTGGACCGGCTCGAGGGCACGATCGACTACTGGAAGCCCGAGGTGTACTACACCGAGGTGCACGCCGGTTCCGGTGTCTCGTCGCACGCGTACTACCTCCTCGCGGAGGGCAGCGGCCAGAAGACGATCAACGGCGTCAAGTACGACTCGCCGACCTACGACGGCGGGATCGTCAAGGGCATCGGCCGGACCAAGGCCACGGCGATCTTCTACCGTGCCCTGACCCGCTACATGGTCTCCTCGACCGACTTCCACGACGCGCGTGTCGCGACGCTGAAGGCGGCCAAGGACCTGTACGGCGCGTCCAGCGTCGAGTACAAGACGGTCGACCGGGCCTGGGCCGCGGTCAACGTCACCGCCGCGAACACGCCGGCCGCCCGTCACTGACGGCAGGCCGGTCGCACGGCAGACCAGGGTGCCCCGCCATGCGCGGGGCACCCGCATGTCGGCCCCCGGTACAACTCCCGTTCCAGCAACCGCTGTTTCTTTTATTGACAGCGGAAAATAATGGCCCCGCCGCGATCCAGTCGTTCATCACATCGACCCCCGTCAACGGATCGGGCAGGGGCTGGGCCGACCCGACCTCGACCGCCGCTGGCCCGACTATCCGGCCCGGCGGCTGCGGTCGGCCGACGGCACCGTCAAGGGCGTGGCCGACGAAGGGATCTCCGGCAACAAGGTCCTGGCGAACGGTGCCGGGCAGAGCGCCCTGCACCGTCTGGACCGCGACGTCCTGTCCCTGCCCGGCGTCCGTACCGTCTTCCTCTTCGAGGGCGTCAACGACCTCAAGGCCCACTCCGGTGTCACCGCGCAGGACTTGATCGCCGGGTTACCGCGAGATCGCCGACCGGGCACACGCGGCCGGGAAGTGCGTCGTCGGCGCGACCGTCGGCCCGTTCAGGGGCTGGTCCGAATGGGATCCCGCCGCCGAAGCCGTACGTCAGGAGGTGAACCGGTTCATCAGGAGCGGCGGGGAGTTCGACGCGGTCACCGACTTCGACCGGATCCTGCGCAGCCCCTACGACCCCGAGCGGATCCTGCCCTTCTTCGACGGGGGCGATCATCTGCATCCCAACGACAAGGGCATGCAGGCCATGGCGGACGCCGTCGACCCGGACCGGCTCGACTGTCACCCGGAGGCGGTCGGCTCCGGGGTGATCAGGCCCTCGCGGTAGGCGATCGCCACCGCCTCCGTGCGGCTCGCGGCGCCCAGCTTGGCGAGGATGTTGGAGACATGGACGCTCGCCGTCTTGCCGGTGATGAACAGTTCCTCACCGATCTGACGGTTGCTGCGGCCCCGCGCGAGGAGCCGCAGCACGTCCTGCTCGCGGGCGGTGAGCGGTGAGATGCGCTCCTCACCCGACGGGGTGTCCGCGAGGCGGCCGCGGCGGATCAGGGCGTCGATCCGCCCGAGCAGCGGCGCGGCGCCCAGCCGGGCGGCCGTCTTCCGGGCATCCAGCGCCGGGGCGGCCGCCTCCGCCCGCCGGTCGGACGCCAACAGGGCCTCGGCCAGTCGTATCTGACACCGCGCCCGCTCGTACACCTCGACGTCCTCGAACGCCGTGACCGCCTTCTGCCAGGCCGCCGGGTCCGGCCCGGACCCGGCCCGCGCCCACTCCGCCTCGGCGCGGGCCAGCCACGCCAGGCCCTCGGGGCCCTGCGTACCGCCGTCACTGCCCCGCTCGGCCGTGGTCCGCGCCAGCTCCACGAGCTCGGCCGCGGTGTCCGTCCAGCGCCGGAGCCCGGCCTCGTCACCGGCGCCGCGCAGCTCGGCGGCCCGGTCGGCCACGGCGGCCAGACAGAGCGCGGCCAGCCGGACCGTGACGTCGGGGCGACGGCCCGCGTCGTCGGTGAGCGCCGTGACCGTCGCCCGCATCCGCTCCACGGCCGCCTCGGCATCGCCGTCCAGCGCCGCGGCGTCCGTGAGCGCGATGCCCGCGACCAGCGTCCCCATCCAGTCGAACGGCCCTTCCAGCAGGGCGCGGGCCCCCTCGACGGCTGCCCGGTCGCCGCGCGCCAGCGCCACGTACAGCACGGGACCGGCCGCGTAGCCGTCCATCTCCGTGGCGTCCGTGTGCGCCGTGCGCACGCACTCGTCCCAGCGGCCCAGCGTGTACAGCACCAGCAGCCGCAGATAGCGCATCTCGCGCGGATACGGCGAGGACAGCAGCCCGGCACGACGGGCCCGCTCCAGCCCCTCGTCCAGCCACGGCAGACACTCCTGGAGGTCACCCGACTCGAAGCAGCCCACGGCGAGGTTGAACAGCGCCCGCATCTCCACGGGCGCATGCCCGGCGCCCCTGGCCAGTTCCCGCGCTTCCCGCAGCCGCTCACGGCCCTGCGGGGTGCGGCGGCCGCCCTCTTCGAGACCGGCCAGGGAGATCAGCAGATCGGCCCGGGCATCGGTCACCCCCAGCTCCTCTGCGACGCGCAGCGCCCGGCGGGCGACCCGGAGCGCGGCCTTGTCCTCGCCGACCTGACGCGCCGCCATGACATGCGTCGCGGCCGCCCACACCCACGTCCGCGACGGCGGCTCGGCCGGGATCATGGCGAGCGCCTCGCTGCTGTACTCGAAGGCGGCCGTCAGACTGTCGACGCTCAGCAGATTCCCGGCGAGCATGTAACGGACCCGGGCGGCGAGCTCGGAGTCGGCGTCCTGGCCGACGCCGGCCAGCGCGGCCCGGGTGAGGGACACCGCCCGGTGCGAGTCCCCGGCGTGGGCGGCGGCCGCCGAGGCGCGCAGCGTCAGCGTCACCCGGTCGGGACCGGCGCCCGCCGGCCGCGCGGCCGGCTCCACCGAGGGCCACAGTTCCAGCGCGGTCTCCAGGTGCCGCAGCTCCTCGGCGGGCGCGCCCACCCGCTGGGCGTGGTCGGCGGCCTCCAGCGACGCGGCGAGCGCCTCCGGCAGATCGTGGCTCTCGCGGTAGTGATGGGCGCGCTCCGCCGCGCTCTCGGCCGTCCGGCCGCTCGCGGCGAGCAGCCGGGCGAACGCGCCGTGCAGCCGGGACCGTTCACCGGGCAGCAGATCGGCGTACACCGCCTCGCGCGCGAGGGCGTGACGGAAGGAGTACGTGTCCGCGTCACCGGGAACGAGCAGCTGCCGACCGACGGCCTCGCGCAGCGCCGACTCCAGTTCGTCCTCCGGCAGTCCGACCGCGTCGCGCAGCAGGTCGTGGCCGACGCGCCGCCCGGCGACGGCGGCGGTGCGCAGCACCTGCTGGGCTGTGTCGGACAGTTGCTCGACCCGGATGAGCAGCAGGTCGGCGAGTCCGCTGGGCACCCCGTCGGCGTCCGCGCCGGTCGCCGCGACCAGCTCCTCCACGTAGAAGGCGTTGCCCTCGGCGCGCCGCACGATCCGGCGGACGGTGGCCTCCGGCAGCGGACGGTCCTGCAGCGCCCGGACCAGCCGGTCCACCTCGGGGTCGGCCAGGGGCCGCAGTTCCAGGCGCTCGACGGAGGGCAGCCGGACGAGTTCGGCCAGCAGGGGGCGCAGGGGGTGGCGGCGGTGCAGGTCGTCCGCGCGGTACGACGCGAACACCGTGAGCCGGTGGGCGGGCGCGCCGCCCGCCGACCGCTGCAGGATGCCGCGGCTGAGCAGGAATCTGAGCAGGTCCCGCGAGGACTGGTCGGCCCAGTGGAGGTCCTCCAGGACGACGAGCAGGGGAGCGAGGTCCGCGAGGTCGGCCAGCAGTCCCGCCACGCCCTCGAAGAGCCGCAGTCGGCCGTCCGCGTCCCGCGCCGTGTCCGTCCCGCCGCCCAGCAGCCGGTCCACCACCGGATGCGCGGCGACAGCGGCGGCGAACCGCTCGTCGGCGGCGAGCGCACCGAGGATCTCGGTGAACGGCAGATACGGCAGACCGACGTCACCGAGGTCGACACAGTGTCCGGTGACCACCGTCGTCCCGGTCCGTGCCGCCCGCTTGGCGGCCTCGTCCAGCACCCGCGTCTTGCCGACCCCCGCGTCCCCGGCGATCAGCACGGCGCGCGCCTCGCCGCGCCGGGCACGCTCCAGCACCCCCGTGAGACGGTCGAGTTCCTCGTCCCGGCCGATCAGCGGTGGTGTGGTGAAGGCGGTCTGCGGCACGGACCCATCCTGGCACGCGGCACCGACAGCGCGGCCGGCGGCCGTCACCGCGGGCGTTCAGCGCAGGGTCTGCGCCCAGTTCTCGGGCACCCGTCCGGCCGGGCCCGGCGCGGGCTGGTCGGCGGGGTGGGCGTCCGGGGGAACGAGCTCGGGACCGGAGGCGTACAACTCGTTGGTGTCGTAGTTCCAGAACCAGTCCTCGCCGGGCTCGAAGCTGCAGATGACGGGGTGCCCGGTGGTGCGGTAGTGGGCCGTGGCGTGCTTGGCGGGGGAGTCGTCGCAACAGCCGATGTGCCCGCACTGCGTACAGCGGCGCAGATGGAACCACCAGCCGCCGGCCTCGTCGCACTCGACGCAGCCGGTGCCGCTGGGCGCGACGCTCGGGTCGATCGCGGGATCGGTGCTCATGCTGTCTCCTCGGGCGTCTCGGCGGTCAGCGGCAGCAGCACCTGGAAGCGGGTGTCGCCGGGCGCCGACTCGACCTGGAGGCTGCCGTGGTGCTTGTTGACGACGATCCGCCAGGAGATGTCCAGGCCCAGGCCGGTGCCCTGGCCGACCGGCTTGGTGGTGAAGAACGGGTCGAAGATCCGGCTTCTGATCTCCGGCGCGATGCCCGGCCCGGTGTCCCGGAACTCCACCAGCACCCGCTCGTGGTCCAGCGCCGTCCGCACGGTCAACGTGCCTCCTGCACCCGCCTCGTTCATCGCGCAGACCGCGTTGTCGATCAGGTTGGTCCACACCTGGTTGAGTTCGGCCGGGTAGCCCGGGACCGGAGGGAGCGTGCGGTCGTACTCCTTGACGACCTCGATGCGCTGCCCGATCTTGCCGGACAGCATCAGCAGGGTGCTGTCGAGGAGTTCGTGCAGGTCCACCATCCGGTAGGGCGCCCGGTCCAGTTGCGAGTACTGCTTGGCCGCGTCGACCAGATGCGAGATACGGGTCGTGGAGTCCTCGATCTCGTTCATCAGCAGCTCGGTCTCGATGGTGTAGTTGAGCCAGCCGACCGCCCCGGGCAGGATCTCCTCGTCGACGGCCGCCGCGACCTGCTCCAGCCAGTCGACGTCGAGTCCGGCCTGGACGAAGGTGGGCGCCAGCTGCCAGCCCTGGTCGATGCCGTGGTCCTCCAGCCAGTCGGTGAGCGTGTCCTCCCGGTCCGAGGCCTCCAGCGGACTGAGCGCCGGTGCCTTGGAGACCCGCTCCGCGGTGCGCTCCTGGATCTCGATCAGGCTTGCCAACGCGTCCCGGGAGAAGGGCCCTTCGGCGATCACGGCGAGCTTGTGCCGCATCTTCGCGACCCGCTCCCGCAGCGTCGAGGTGGCCCGGACGGCCGCCGCCGCGGGGTTGTTGAGCTCGTGCGTGAGCCCGGCCGACAGCGAGCCGAGCGCCAGCAGCCGCTCCCGCTGCCCGATGGCGGCCTGCATGCTCTTCGAACCGAAGAACAGGCCCTCCAGCAGGTGCACGGCCATCGGGAACCACTCGCTCATGATGTCCGCGAAGGTGTCCCCGGGCAGGACGAAGAACCTGGTCGGCTCCGTCACCCGCATCGAGTTGTTGTACACCTGGCGCACCCGGTCGCCGAGATAGGCCTGCATGGCGCCCGCGTACACCCCGCGCTGCGAGGTCCGGGTGACCTCCACGTCGTCGCCGCCGACCCGGCGGGAGAGCACGACGGTGCCCTCGATCATCACGTAGAAGCAGGTGGCCGGATCACCTTCGGTGTAGACCGGGCCCGGCTGGAACAGCTCCACCCGCCCCGCGCTGCACAACCGCCCGAGCTGCTCCGGAGCCAGCTTCTCGAACAGGAACAGCGAGCCGATCTCCTGCGGGCTGCACGGCATCGACTGCCCGCTCATGACTGCTCCAGATACCGGTGGACGAGCATCACGGCCATGGCTCCTTCTCCGACGGCGGAGGCGACCCGCTTGGCGGACTCGGCGCGGGCGTCGCCCGCCACGAACACGCCCGGCACGCTGGTCTCCAGGTGGTACGGCGGCCGGTCCAGCTCCCAGCCCGCCGGCGGCCGGCCGTCGGGGGTCAGATCGGGTCCGGCGAGGATGAAACCGCGCTCGTCGCGCAGCACGGTCTCGCCCAGCCAGTCGGTCAGCGGGGCCGCGCCGATGAACACGAACATCCACTGGGCGTCGACCAGTTCGCTCTCACCGCTCGCCACATGACGCAGCGTCAGCCGCTCCAGACGGTCGGTGCCGTGTGCGGCGTCGACCACCGTGTGACTGCGCACCGAGATGTTCGGTGCTTCGTTGATCTGCTGGATCAGGTAGTACGACATCGACGCCGACAGATCCGCGCCGCGCACCAGCAGGGTCACCGACTTGGCGAACCTGGACAGGTACATCGCCGCCTGCCCCGCCGAGTTGGCGCCGCCGACGATGTACACGTCGTGCCCCTGGCAGGAGGCTGCCTCGGTCAGTGCGGAGCCGTAGAACACGCCGCAGCCGGTGAGGTCGATACAGCCCTGGGCCTCCAACTGCCGGTACTGCACGCCCGTCGCCAGGATCACGCTGTGCGCCGCGATCGCGGAACCGTCCGCGAACCGTACGACGCGGGCCGCCCCGTTGGCCTCGAGTCCCGTCACCTCGCGCGCGGTGAGGATCTCGGCACCGAACTTGGCTGCCTGCCGCCGGGCACGCTCGGTGAGCTGGCCGCCCGAGACGCCGTCGGGGAAGCCGAGGTAGTTCTCGATCCGCGAACTCTGCCCGGCCTGCCCGCCGGTGGCCGACCGCTCCACCAGCACGGTCCGCAGCCCCTCCGACGCCCCGTACACCGCCGCGCCGAGCCCGGCCGGGCCGCCGCCGATGACGACGAGGTCGTAGAAGTCGGCCGTCGGCGTGGTCGCCAGCCCCACCCGGGCGGCCAGTTCCGGAGCCTCGGGCTCCACCAGGGGTGTGCCGTCCGGTGTGATCACCAGGGGCAGCCGCTGCCCGTCCTGTCCGGCCGCGGCGAGCAGTCGCTGCCCCTCCGGCTCCTCGACGGAGTACCAGCGGTACGGCACCTGGTTGCGGGCCAGGAACTCGCGCACGTCCGACGAACGCGCCGACCAGCGGTGCCCGACGACCTTGGTGCTGGGCACGCAGTGGAAGTCGCTGTGCCGCCATGCCTCCAGCAGGTCGTCCAGCACCGGATAGAGCTTCTCCTCCGGCGGGTCCCACGGCTTGAGCAGATAGTGGTCCAGGTCCACGACGTTGATCGCGTCGATCGCCGCGTTCGTGTCCGCATACGCGGTCAGCAGCACCCGCCGGGCGCCCGGGTACACATCCAGGGCCTGTTCCAGGAACTCGATGCCGTTCATCTGCGGCATCCGGTAGTCGGCCAGGATGACCGCCACCAGGTCGCCGCGCAGCTTCAGCTCGCGCAGCGCCTCCAGCGCGGACTCGCCGGACTCCGCGCGCACGATCCGGTGCGACTCGCCGTAGCGCCGTCGCAGGTCCCGGGCGACGGCTCGGGACACTCCCGGGTCGTCGTCCACGGTCATGATGACGGTCCGCGCTGTGTCGGCGGCCTGTGCCATACGTCTCCCACCCCGAGAGGTCGTTTCACGGGACGGTGTCGCCGTTGTCACCGCACCGGTTCCCGCCCATCGTATGTTCGATAGCCCGGATTCGCTCCGGTACGCGGAACCGGGCGGCCACGCGCCCCGGCGCCACCGGGCCGGCCGCGGCGGCGTTCACCTGTGCCCACTGCATCGCCATGGTCGCGGCGTAGTGAAGACTGGCCCCTCGGAAGGCGGATCACGAGGAGGCCGGAGCATGACACGCCCGATCACGGCAGGGGTCGACGGTACGGAGGAGAGTCTCGCCGCGCTGGCGTGGGCGGGGCGGGAGGCCGTACGCCGGGAGCTGCCGCTGCGCGTGGTGCATGCGTGGCGGTTCCACCCGCACGAGGCGGAGGGCGCCGGGGACCGGGACGCACAGCACCGATGGGTGTCGGACGGCGTCACGGAGGCCGTGCGCGCCGTCACCGGGCGCCACCCGGAACTGACGGTGACCATGGACGTGGTCGAGGGGCACGCCGCCGAGGCACTGGTCGGGGCCGCGGCAGAGGCGGAGATGCTGGTGCTCGGCTCGCGCGGGCACGGGGCCGTCGTGGGGTTCCTGCTCGGCTCGGTCGGACAGCAGGTGATCGCCGAGGCCGCGCGGCCCGTGGTGCTGGTGCGCGCCGGGGACCGGCCGGCCGCGGAGGCGGCCGGGCGGGAGGTGGTCGTGGGTCAGCAGGGCGGCCCTCAGGACAGCGCGGCCGTCCTGCGGTTCGCGTTCGAGACGGCGGCCGCCCGCGGGGCCACGGTCCGGGCGGTACGTGCCTGGACGCTGCCGCCGGTCTTCGCCTACAGCCCGGCTTCGCTGAAGCTCCTCGACGAGGCCGGCGGCCTGGAGCCGTACGAGAAGAAGGCCCTGGCCGACGCGCTGAAGCCGTGGCGGGAGCGCTTTCCCGCGGTCCGTGTGGCCGAGCAGGTGGAGATGGGCAGTGCGGGCCAGGTGCTGCTGTCGGTGGCCGGACAGGCCCAGCTGATGGTGGTCGGGCGCCGCGCGCACTACACAGCGGTGGGCGCCCGGATCGGCTCGGTGGCGCACGGGGTGCTGCACCACGCCGACTGCCCGGTGGCCGTGGTCCCGCACGACTGACCTACTCGGGCGTGGTCGGCTCCAGCGTCTCGCGTGCCTTGGGGAGGACGTTCTCGATGTAGTCCCGGACCGCCGTGTCCAGGCCCATGTCCTGCTGCGCCCGCTCCGACAGGTACCAGCGGTGTTCGAGCAGCTCGTGGTAGATCTCGGCGGGGTCCATGGAGCCGCGCAGATCGAGCGGTACGGCGCGCACGGTGGGGCGGAACACGTCCCGTACCCACCGGTGGGCCAGTACTTCCGGGCGCGCGGCGAGGGGGTCGCCGGGCCCGTAGTCGTCCTGGGTGGCCATCCAGCTCTCCAGGTCGTTCAGCAGCCTGCGGGCCTGGTTCTCCTCGGTGTCCAGACCGGTCAGGCGCAGCAGCTGGCGCTGGTGGTGGCCGGCGTCGACGACCTTCGGCACGAAGGTGACCGTGTCGCCGTCGGCGGAGCGCTCGATCTGCATCTCGGCGACGTCGAAGCCGAGGTCGTTGAGGCGCCGTATCCGCCGCTCTATGTAGTGGTACTTGCCCACCGGGTACACGGACGTGCGGGTCAGCTCCTGCCACAGGCCCTGGTAGCGGGCGCAGATCTCCGTGCCGAACTCGATCGGGTCGACGGACGGGTGCAGCGCCCCGGACGCCTCCAGGTCCAGCAGTTCGCCGCTGATGTTCACGCGTGCCAGATCGAGGTCGTAGTCCCGCTGCCCCGGGCTGAGCCGCGGGTGCAGGTCGCCGGTCTCCGCGTCCACCAGATAGGCCGCATACGCGCCCGCGTCCCGCCGGAACAGCGTGTTGGACAGCGAGCAGTCGCCCCAGGCGAACCCGGCCAGATGCAGTCGGACCAGCAGCACGGCGAGGGCGTCCATCAGCCGGTGCATGGTCGCCGGACGCATGGTCGTCTCGAACATCGAGCGGTACGGCATCGAGCCGCCCAGGTGCCGGGTGACCAGCACCGACTCCAGCGGGGCGCCCGCGCCGTCGGTGCGTCCGGTGATGACGGCCAGCGGGTCCACCGCGGGGATGCCCAGCCGGTCCAGGTCGCGCAGCAGCTCGTACTCGCGCAGCGCGGGCCGCTCGGCGAGCTCCTTGACGGCGATCACCTCGTCGCCGGCCCGCGCATAGCGCACGACGTGCCGGGAGATGCCCCGGGGCAGTGGCACGAGAAGCTCTTCGGGCCACTCCTCCAGGGGCATGTCCCAGGGGAGTTCGAGCAGGAGCGCGGGGTGCTCCGGGTTGGTCGCGCTGATCTGCAGTGCCATGGGACGAACCCTAAGGCCGCGTACCGGGCTTCAGTGCGCGGGTCGGTGCGCCCGTTCCCGAGCCTCCTGGGCGGCCTTGCTCACCGAACCGTGGTGGACCGGGCCGTGGCCGGGCAGCAGGGTGTCGCCGTCCAGTGCCTCGATCAGGTCCAGCGAGGCCAGCGCGCGGGCGCGCTCGTGGTGGAACATGTCGGGCAGCAGCTGCGGGCCCGTTGCCCGTGCGGTGGCATGGCCGGTGGCCAGGGCGTCGCCGGACAGCACGATCCCGGCCTGCGGCAGGTGGTAGACGCAGTGGCCGTCCGTGTGGCCGGGGGTGTGCACCGGGACGGGCCGGCCCGGCAGGTCGAGGGCTCCCTCGCGGGGAAAGGCCTCGGGAGCGTTGACGGGGTGCTGCTCCGCTCCGCCGACGCGCAGCACGTGCACCAGCCACGGCACGACGCCCGGACGCCAGGCGTTGCGCACCACTTGGCCGGGGGTCACCTGCTGGAGGAAGTCCCGGCGGGCGTGCGGGACTTCGGCCTCATGGAGGTAGACCGGCGTGCCGTAGGTGCTGCGTAGGTACTCGGCCGAGCCGAGGTGGTCGTTGTGGGCGTGGGTGATCAGGACGGCCGCCAGCGCCTGTGGTGAACTGCCCACGGCGGCGAGCGAGTCGAGGAGCTGCTGCCGGTCCCCGGGGTAGCCGGTGTCCACCAGGGTCGCGGCGTCCCCGTCGGTCAGGATCACCCAGTTGGTGTTGCTGCCGTGCACCAGGTAGGTGCCGTCCGCCACTTGGTGTACGTCTGCTCGCATGGTCTTCCCGAGGTGTGAGCGCGCCGTTCGACGGGGGACAGCCAACCAGACGGCGGGGGGTTCGCGGCGGGCGGGGTCGCGGACTCTCATTGCACGCCGCGCGGGCGGTACTGGACGCTGATGCGCGGACCGGTGGCGCGTGCCGTCTTGGGTACCGAGTGCTCCCAGGTGCGCTGGCAGGAGCCGCCCATCACGATGAGATCGCCGTGGCCGAGCGGGCGCCGGAGCGTGTCACCGCCGCCCACCGGGCGCAGCAGCAGGTCCCTGGGCGCGCCCACGGAGAGGATGGCGACCATGGTGTCCTCGCGTGCGCCGCGTCCGATCCGGTCGCCGTGCCAGGCGACGCTGTCCCGGCCGTCCCGGTAGTAGCACAGCCCGGCGGTGGTGAAGGGCTCGCCGAGTTCGTCGGCGTAGTGCCGGCAGAGCGCCTCGCGGGCCTCGGCCAGCACCGGGTGCGGCAGCGGGTCGTCCGCGCCGTAGAAGGCGAGCAGCCGCGGTACGTCCACGACGTTGTCGTACATCGTGCGGCGCTCCGCGCGCCAGGGCACGTCCGCGGCCAGCTGTTCGAACAGGGCGTCGCCGCCGCTCAGCCAGCCGGGCAGTACGTCGATCCAGGCGCCGGAGCCGAGCCGGGTCCGGCGTGTCCCGTCGAGGGTGCCGAGCCGCAGCTCGTCGGTCTGGTCGAACAGGGAGCCCTGGAGGTGCGTGGCCATGGGAGCAGCGTACTCCTTAATCGAAAATATGTTCCCCTTCGGATTGTGGTGGAGGGATCCCGGCGGAGACCTTTCGATACATTGATGTATTCGATACATTCACGTATCGAACGGAGGTCGGACATGGCGGTGGAGGGCACGGCCAAGCGCGTGACCAGGCGCCGGGTCCACACCCGGGCCCGGCTGCTGGAGGCCGCATTCGGCGTGTTCGCCGCGAAGGGCTTCGGGCGGGTGTCCATCGAGGAGGTCTGCGAGGCCGCCGGATTCAGCCGGGGAGCCTTCTACTCGAACTTCGCGACCCTCGACGAGCTGTTCTTCGCCCTGTACCAGGAGCGCGCGGACCTCATCGCGCGGCAGGTGACCCAGGCGCTGGCCGGTGACGGTCCCGACCTGGACGTGCCCGCTTCCGTGGACCGGGTCACCGAGGTGCTGCTGCTCGACGTGGACTGGCTGCTCGTCAAGACCGACTTCCTGGTGCACGCCGCGCGTGCCCCCGAGGTCGCCCAGACCCTCCTCGACCACCGGGCCCGCCTCAGGAGTGCCATCGCCGACCGGCTCTCACGGGCCAAGGGCCACACCGAACTGCCCGCCGTGCTCGGCGATGTCGACGGGGCGGCGCACGCCGTGGTCGCCGCGTACGACGGCGTCACCACCCAACTGCTGCTGGACCGGGACGTCGAGACCGCCCGCGCCTGGCTCAGGCAACTGCTCACCGCGCTGCTGACCGATGCCGGCGGCGCCCCCGAACGAGTCGTATAGGGAAGGGAAACGGTCGCCATGGACGCGGACGTCATCGTCGTCGGAGCGGGCCTCGCGGGCCTGGTCGCGGCGCACGAACTCACCAGCCGGGGCAGGCGCGTCGCCCTGGTCGACCAGGAGAACGCCGCCAACCTCGGCGGTCAGGCGTTCTGGTCCTTCGGCGGGCTCTTCCTCGTCGACTCCCCGGAGCAGCGCCGCCTGGGCATCAAGGACTCCTTCGACCTCGCCTGGAACGACTGGCAGGGCAGTGCCCAGTTCGACCGCGTCGAGGACGAGGACTCCTGGGCGGTGCGCTGGGCCCGCGCCTATGTCGAGTTCGCGGCGGGGGAGAAGCGGTCCTGGCTGGCGGGCCACGGCATCTCGCTGCTGCCCACGGTCGGCTGGGCCGAGCGCGGCGACCTGCGCGCGGACGGCCACGGCAACTCCGTACCGCGCTTCCACATCTCCTGGGGCACCGGTACGGGTGTGGTCGAGCCGTTCGCGCGGTACGCCCGGCAGGCCGCGCGCGACGGGCTGCTCACCTTCCACCACCGCCACCAGGTGGACGAGCTGATCATCGAGGAGGGGGCGGCGCGCGGGGTGCGCGGCACGGTCCTCGCCGACGACGACTCGCCGCGGGGCGTGGCCTCCAACCGCGACCGGACCGGCGAGTTCGAACTCACCGCCCAGGCCGTGGTCGTCACCACCGGCGGCATCGGCGCCAACCACGACATCGTCCGCCGCCACTGGCCCGAGCGGCTCGGCACGCCCCCCACCGAGATGGTCACCGGCGTCCCCGCCTACGTCGACGGCCGGATGCTCGACATCAGCGCGGACGCGGGCGTACGGCTGGTCAACCGGGACCGCATGTGGCACTACACCGAGGGCCTGCAGAACTGGAACCCCATCTGGCCCGGCCACGGCATCCGCATCCTGCCCGGCCCGTCCTCCATCTGGCTCGACGCCCTCGGCCGCCGCCTGCCCGACCCCTGCCTGCCCGGCTACGACACCCTCGGCACGCTCAGGCATCTGCGCACCACCGAGGACATCGCGGGCCACGACCACTCCTGGTTCATCCTCACCCGGAAGATCATCGAGAAGGAGTTCGCGCTGTCGGGCTCCGAGCAGAACCCCGACATCACCGCCAAGGACCGCAAGGCGGTGCTGCGCGACCGGCTGCTCGGCAAGGGCGCGCCCGGACCGGTGCAGGCCTTCCTGCGCAACGGCGCGGACTTCGTGACCGCGGACACCCTCGAAAAGCTCGTCGAGAAGATGAACGGCCTCGCGGACAAGGCGTTGCTCGACGCGGCCGAGGTGCGCCGCCAGATCGAGGCGCGCGACCTGCAGATGGCCAATCCCTACAGCAAGGACTCCCAGGTCCAGGGCATCCGCAACGCCCGCCGCTACATCGGTGACCGCCTCGGGCGGGTCGCGACCCCGCACCGCATCCTCGACCCGGCGGCCGGCCCGCTGATCGGCGTCAAGCTGCACGTGCTCACCCGCAAGACCCTCGGCGGCATCCAGACCGATCTGGACTCCCGTGCCCTGGGCGCCGACGGGCAGCCCATCGGCGGGCTGTACGCGGCGGGCGAGGTCGCCGGCTTCGGCGGCGGCGGCGTCCACGGCTACAACGCCCTGGAGGGCACCTTCCTCGGCGGCTGTCTGTTCTCCGGGCGCGCGGCCGGGCGGGCCGCGGCGAAGCAGACGGCCTGAGTCAGTCCGTCAGGAGCCGCGCCAGCACCGAGGCGTGGCTCTCGTCCGGGGTCCTGGAGGAGGTCAGCAGCGTCACCGGGCCCCTGCGGGCCGCCTCCCGGAGGCCGTCTAGGAGTTCGGCGGCCTCCGGCGCGGCGAGCTCCGCCTCGTAACGCCTGCGGAACTCCTCGAAGGAGCCCTCGCCCGCGTGATACCAGTGGCGCAGCTCGGTGGACGGGGTGAGCGCCTTGGGCCACTCGTCCACCTCGGCCGCGTCCTTGGACACACCGCGCGGCCAGAGGCGGTCGGCCAGGACGCGCAAGCCGTCCTCGGGCTCGGGCGGTTCATAGATCCGGCGCACGCGGACGCTCATGCACGGGCCTCCGTCGCAAGGAAGGGGGGAGCCCGAAGCGTACTGTTTCCCCTCGCGTCGGCGACCGATTCTGATCGGCGACGCGGCGTAACTTGACCTGAACGAGGGGGATTTTGGTGAGCCTGGCCGCCTAGTCTGTGGTGCGTTTGATCATTCGCCACCCCCCAGGGAGCGCACGTGACGCCACTTCGCAGGCAGGCCGACAGACGACGCACCGCAGTCCTCCGCCGCGAGGCGGTCCTCGCCACCGTCCCCGTCGCCGTGGCGGCACTGCTCGCCGCCGCCGGACCGGCCGCGGCCCGGACCACCGGCTCCTCCGGCGTCGGCGACCCGTACTTCCCGCTCCAGGGCAACGGCGGCTACCACGTCCGGCACTACGGCCTGACCCTGCGCTACGACACCGCCTCCCGCCACCTCGACGGCACGGCGGTCCTCAGCGCCCGCGCCACCCAGAAGCTGACCCGCTTCGACCTCGACCTCAAGGGCCTCAAGGTCACGCGCCTGACCGTCGACGGCACCACGGCGGACTTCCGCCGCGACGGACAGGAACTCGTGGTCACCCCGCACCGGGCACTGCACAACGGCCAGGACTTCTGCGTCGAGGTCACCTACCACGGCACCCCCAAGCCGGTCACCGACCCGGACGGCTCCCCGGACGGATGGATCCCCACCGACGACGGAGCCTTCGTCGCCGGTGAACCCCAGGGCGCGATGACCTGGTTCCCGGCGAACAGCCACCCCAAGGACAAGTCCTCGTACGACTTCAGGATCACCGTCCCCCAGGGACGCACCGCGGTTGCGGGCGGCGTCTTCCTGGGACAGCGCACCGCGCACGGGCAGACCACCTACCGCTGGCGCCAGACCGCACCCATGGCCGCCTATCTCGCCACGGCGACCATCGGCAGGTTCAAGGTCGAGCGGTACACCACCCGCGACGGCATCCAGGTGTACAACGCCGTCGACCCGCGCGAGGCGAACGCAGCGGCGCCCGTCCTGAAGAAGCTGCCGTCCGTCCTGGAGTGGGAGAGCAGGCTCTTCGGCCCCTACCCGTACCGGGCCGCCGGCTCGATCGTCGACCGGGCGCCGGACGTCGGCTTCGCCCTGGAGACCCAGACCCGGCCCGTGTACGACTCGGCGCCCGATCTGAGCACCCTCGTCCACGAGAACGCCCACCAGTGGTTCGGCGACTCCGTCTCCCTCACCACGTGGAAGGACATCTGGCTCAACGAGGGCTTCGCCACGTATGCCGAGTGGCTCTACCAGGAGCAGCACGGCGGCGACAGCGCCCAGAAGACCTTCGACAAGCTGTACGCCACCCGCGCGAGCGACGACCTGTGGGCGTATCCGCCCGGCAACCCCGGCAGCGGCGCGAACATCTTCGGCACCCCGGTCTACGCCCGCGGCGCCATGGCCCTGCACGAACTGCGTGGGGCCGTCGGCGACCAGGCGTTCTTCCGCATCCTGCGCGCGTGGGCCGCCGAGCACCGGGGCGGGCACGGGACGACGGCGCAGTTCGTGAAGCTGTCCGAGCGGGAGTCCGGCAAGCAGTTGGACGGACTGTTCCGGACCTGGCTGTACACCCAGGGCAAGCCGGGCAGGGCGTAGAGCGAGCACCGGTTCCTCCGGTGCGCCCACCGCGGCGCACCGGAGGAACAGGCCGTGGAACCTGACGAGTTCCTCACACGTCTCGGCCAGGGTCGGAGCATGATCGATCGCAGAACCGCCGTCGCGCTCCTCGCGTCCCCTCTCCTGCTCACGGGATGCGGCGGCGCCGAGGCGGCTCCGCGCCCGGAGACGCCCCCGAGCCCCAGCCGGAGGCCGGCGGCGAGGCGGGCACCGGCACCGGAGCCGTCCGTCGAGGCGGCCCCGCGGCGGATCCCCGGTCTCGGCCCCAAGATCCGCAACACGATACCCGGCCGTGCGCGGCAGGTGGTCGTCGTGACCGGCCACGCCAAGGACTCGCCCGAGTCGACCGTCGTCCTGCACGAGCGCACCGAAGCGGGCTGGCAGGCGGGAGCCGGCCGACCCGCACACAACGCGCTGCGCGGCTGGAGCGACCACCACACGGCCGGGGACCTGCGCTCGCCGCTCGGCGTCTACACCCTCACCGACGCCGGGGGCCTGCTCCGCGACCCCGGCACCCGGCTGCCGTACCACCGCTCGACCGGATTCGTCTCGCCCGGCACCGGTTTCACGGGCGAGCCGCTGGCCGGCTCGTTCGACCATGTGCTCGCCATCGACTACAACCGCAGGCCCGGCACCTCACCCCTCGACCGGACCCGCCCTCTCGGCGCGGGCCGGGGCGGCGGCATCTGGTTCCACGTCGACCACGGCGGACCCACCCACGGCTGCATCGGCATCGCAAAGGCGCACATGAAGGAACTGCTCCGCGCCCTCGACCCCGGCCGGCATCCCGTCGTCGTGATGGGGTACGCCGACTGGCTCGCCCTCTGAACCCCTAGGATCCGCCCCGTGTGCGCACATGTGCTGGTCGCCGAGGACGACGAGATGCAGGCCGAACTCATACGCCGCTCGCTGCTGGCGGAGGGCCACACCGCCACCGTGGTCCACGACGGCTCGGCCGCCCTGGACGCGGCCCACAGGTTGCGGCCCGACCTCGTGGTCCTCGACCTGATGCTCCCGGTGATCGACGGCTTCGGCGTGTGCCGGGTGCTGCGCGGCGCGCGGGAGAACGCCGAGATCCCCGTACTGATGCTCACCGCCCGCTCGGCGGAGGACGACGTCCTGCTCGGCCTGGAACTGGGTGCCGACGACTACATGACCAAGCCGTACAGCCCGCGCGAACTGATGGCCCGCATCCGCACGGTCCTGCGGCGCAGCGGGCACGGCGTCGGGGTGCGGGAGGATCCCGGCGTCCGCGCGGGCGGCGTCCGCATCGACCCGGTACGGCACGAAGTGCGCTGCGACGGCGAGCCGGTGGAGTGCACCCCGGCCGAGTTCCAGATCCTGCTGGCCATGGCGGCGGAACCGGACCGGGTGTTCTCGCGACGGCAACTGCTCCAGTGCACCCGCGGCTTCGACCGGTCCTCCACCGAACGGGCCGTCGACGTCCACATCATGAACCTGCGCCGGAAGATAGAGGCCGATCCGCGCCGGCCGGTACGGCTGGTGACCGTGTTCGGGGTCGGCTACAAGCTGAGCGGCGGCCGCCCGTGAGGCCCCGGATACCGTGGCGCAAACGGCTGCTCGTCCGGCTGCTGTTCGCCTCGGTGCTGATCGCCGTCTGCTCCGTGGCCGCCACCGCCTGGCTCGCGGTCACGACCACCACCAGCGCCCTGGAGGAGGAACAGGGCCAGGACCTCGCCGCCGACAACAACATCCTCGCCCGGCTCAGCGGATACGCCGCGACCCACCCCGACTGGACCGGCGTACGGCACACGGTCAGGGCGCTGGCCGCGAAGACCGGCCGCCGGATCGCGCTCACCACCGCCGACCGCACCCTGATCGCGGACTCCGCGCCGCACGGCACCCCGCTGCCGCCCCGGCCCGCCGCCTCCGTCGACCCCCTGCACACCGACACCTACAGCGAGTCCGGCGCCCAGCTCAGCGGCATCGACCCGCGCGCGGTCGGCCCGTACCGGCTGCCGGCCGAGGAACGCTCGCAACTGGACGCCGTGGCCGGGAAGCAGCGGATCTGCTACGACCGCTACGGCATCCGCGTCACCGTCGGGCACACCCCCAGCGGCCGGCCCTACCTGACCGACGAGAACGGCACGGCCGCGGGCGACTACGGCGGGACCGTCACCTGCGGCTACGGACTGAACGAGCCGACCCGCACCGAGGACAAGGCCCGCGTGTCCCTGGAACAGGGCGCCCGGACCTGCCTGGCGGACCAGGGCATCGACCTCGGCTCCCCGCTGTTCGTCGCCTTCGACCCCGGGGGCAACACCTCCGCGACGCGGCTCTTCCCGACCAAGTTCGCCAGGATGGACGACGCGAGGACGACCCGCAGCGTCCAGGGTTGCGTCGACAGTGCCCGCCGCGCCCAACTCGACCCCTACGTCGCTCCGGTGGCCGAGCTGTTCCTCGGCATCGGGGACCAGAGCGTGCCCCGCTTCGACATGTCCCCGGCCAACAAGGCCAAGATCGTCGGCGCGGCCGGCCTGGTCCTCGCCGTCACGGTCGCCGTCACCGCGGTGGTCGCCACCCGTCTCGTACGACCGCTGCGCGCACTGACGGTGGCCGCGCAACAGCCGCCCGAGCTGCACGTGCGGGCGCGGGTGCGCACACGGGACGAGACCGGGCTGCTGGCCGCCGCGTTCAACGACCTCACCGAGCGCAGGGAACGTCTTGAGGCCCAGCGCAGGGCGATGGTCAGCGACATCGCCCATGAACTGCGCAGTCCGCTCACCAACATCCGCGGCTGGCTGGAGGTCACCCGGGACGGACTCGTGGACCCCGATCCGGCGCTGCTCGGCGCCCTGCACGAGGAAGCCCTCGTCCTCCAGCGCATCATCGACGACCTCCAGGACCTGGCGGCCGTCGACGCGGGCACCCTGCGCCTGCACCGCGAGCCGGTCCGCGCCGCAGAACTGCTCGACCAGGTGGCCGCCGCCCACCGCGTCGCGGCCGACGCCGCCGGGGTCACCCTGCGCACCGGGACCGACGGCGACCCCTGGCTGGACGCCGACCCGGTACGGATGCGGCAGGCCCTCGGCAACCTGGTCTCCAACGCCCTGCGCCACACGCCCGCCGAGGGCACGGTCACCCTCGCCGCCCGCCGCGACGGCGACCGGGTCGTGTTCACCGTCACCGACACCGGCACCGGCATCGCGCCGGAGGAACTGCCGCATGTCTTCGACCGGTTCTGGCGCGCCGAGAAGTCCCGCTCCCGCCGCACCGGCGGCAGCGGTCTGGGCCTGCCCATCGTCCGCCACCTGGTCGCCGCCCACGGCGGTACGGCCGAGGCGGCGGGCGAGCCCGGGAAGGGCGCCGAGTTCACCCTGCGGCTACCGGGCACGGCGGCGCCGCAGGACGGGTGAGGAACGGCCCGCGCCCCTCAGGGGCGCCGCCGTACGCCGACGCGCCGGTTCAGCGCGCGCCGTTCCATCTCCGTCGTACCGCCCCAGATGCCGACGCACTGACCCGTCTCCAGCGCCCACTGCAGGCACCGCTCCCGGACCCGGCACCGTCCGCAGACCGCCTTGGCCCGCTGTGTCTGCAGCATCGCCGGTCCTGTGGTGCCGATCGGGAAGAAGAGGTCGGGGTCCTTGTGGCGGCATGAGGCCTGTTCTCGCCAGTCGCCCATGGGAAGTCACCTGCGATCGATGTCGTCCGCGCCCTTGCACATGTTTAACGCGAGTTCGGGTCACCGTCGACCCGGTTGTGAAACACATGAGTTCCCGGGAGGGCGACCGGGACGGGATCACTGCTCCCGCATGCCCCAGGGCGAGCCGTAGGCGGTCAGCAGATCCAGGAACGGGCGGCCCGGGAACGCCTCCGGGCCGAGGACGCCCGAGCCCGACCAGGCACCGGTGGCGAGGAGTTCGAGGGCGACGACCGGGTTGACCGCCGTCTGCCACACCACGGCCTGGCAGCCGTACTCCGCCATGGACCACTGGTTGTCGACCACGTGGTACAGATACACCTCGCGCGGCGCGCCGTCCTTGGTGCCGCGCACCCAGGTACCCGCACAGGTCTTGCCGTGCATGCGCTCGCCCAGCGTCGCCGGGTCGGGCAGACAGGCGGCGACCACGTCACGCGGCGACACCGCGACCGGTCCGTCGGCGCCCGGCACGGTCACCGGGCCGGTGCGGTCCAGGCCCAGCAGGTGCAGCGTCTTGAGGGTCTCGATGAACTCCCGGCCCAGCCCGTACTTGAAGGTGACCCGCCGGGCGTCGACCCAGCGCGGCACCAGCAGCACCTCCTCGTGCTCGACGTTCACGCACTCCACCGGACCGATCCCCTCGGGGAAGTCGAACACCTCCGGCTCGCTGAACGGCGCGGTGGTGAACCAGCCGCGCTCCGCCTCGTACACCACCGGCGGGTTCAGACACTCCTCGATGGTGGTCCAGATGCTGAACGACGGAGCGAAGTCATGGCCGTCGACGGTGAGGTTCGCGCCGTCACGGATGCCGATCTCGTCGATCTCGTCGAAGAGTTCGTCGGCGGCGTACCGGGCGAACACGTCCGACAGGCCGGGCTCCACGCCCATGCCGACGAGCGCCAGCGCGCCCGCCTTCTCCCAGTCGGCGGCCAGCTCGAACTGCTCGTCGCCCAGCTTGACCCCGCACTCTTCGTACGGGCGCTCGGCGTGCGGCCGCGACAGGGACATCGCCATGTCGAGGTAGGTGGCGCCGGCCGACCGCGCCGCGCGGAACAGGGGCATGACGAAGCGCGGGTCGGTGGCGTTGAGAAGCGCGTCGCAGCCGTGGCGGGCCAGCAGCTCGGCCACGGCGGACTCGTCGCCCGCGTCCACCCGCTCGGCGCGGAACCGGGAAGCGTCGGCGCCGAGCGCCGCGACCGCCGCCTCGGCCCGCGCGAGGTCGTAGTCGGCGACGACCATCAGGTCGAAGAACGGACGCCGGGCGGCGATCCGGGTGATGGCGGTGCCGACACCGCCTGCTCCCACGAGCAGCACACGCATGGCGAAATCCCTCACGATCGAAAGTCGAAGTCGAAGCCGAAGCCGAAGACAGGCGCGCCCTGGGCCGAGATACAACGCCCCGGGCTCACGTAAGGTCAATGGCGTTGGCATAAGAGCGCGCACGGGAGGGTGGAGCATGCCGAAACCGGTGGTGCCCGAGGAGAAGCGGCGTCGGCGCCGGCCGACCAGGAGCGGCACCGTGCTCTCCGAGCGGCTGATCGTCGAGACCGCGCTGCGCATGCTGCGCGAACACGGCAGCGCAGGGCTCACCGCGCGCCGCCTGGGCCTGGCCCTCGACTGCGACCCGAGCACGCTGTACCGCTACTTCCGCGGTATGGACGACCTGACCCTGGCCATCGGCGACGCGCTCATCGGGCAGGCGCTGCGCGGCTGGGAGCCCACGGGGCAGTGGCGGGCGGACCTGCGGGCGATCGGGCTGCGCATCCACGCGGCGTATGTCGCGCACCCGCAGGCGGCCCTGCTCACCACGAACCGGGTCACCGGCCGCGCGCATGAACTGGCCGCCGACGAGGCCGTCCTGGACGTGCTGCGCACGGCCGGCTTCCCGCTGCCGGAGACGGTGCGCGTCTACCACGCCTTCATCGACCAGACGCTGGCCTTCGCCGCCCTCGACGCCGCGTCCCTGGCCCTGCCGAGCGCCTCCCAGCGCGCCGACGACGACAAGTGGAACTCGACCTACGCGCGTCTGCCGCGCGCCACCCACCCCCGCATCGCCGAGGCGGCCCCGCTCCTCGCCGCCCGCATGCCCACCAGCGCCTATCCGACCGCCCTGGACATGCTCCTGGACAGCGCGGCCGACACCCTGACGGCCGGTACGGGGCCGGAGCCGGCCGAGACGGGGAGCCGATAGCCGCGAAGCCCGGTTCGTCGTGCGGTGGCTACCCGTGCAGTGTCTGCGCCGCCGTGGCCACCACCGCCTCGGCCAGCGCCGCCAGCGCGGGGGAGTCGAGCTTCCACTGCTGCCAGAACAGCGGGACGTCGACCCACCGCCGCGGCGCGAGACGGACGAGGCGGCCGGTGCGCAGCAGCGGATCGGCCTGGGCCTCGGGCACCATGCCCCAGCCGAGGCCCGCGGCCACGGCCTGGGCGAAGCCCTCCGACGTCGGAACGTAGTGCCGCAGCGCGCTCGCCGCTGCCCGGCCCTGCGACAGCGTGCGCACGAAGCCGTCCTGGAAGTCGTCGCGCCGGTCGAAGACCACCACAGGCGCCCCGGTGAGCGCGTCCCGCAGCGGCCCGCCCAGCTGCGCCGCGGCGAAGGCCGGGCTCGCCACCGGGAGGTAGCGCATCCGGCCCAGGGCACGCACCGAGCAGCCCGGAACGGGGTCGGGCGACGAGGTGACCGCCGCCATCACCAGCCCCTCGCGCAGCAGCGCCGCCGTGTGGTCCTCGTCCTCGCGGCGCAGCTCGAAACAGAGCCGCGGCTCCTGCGGCAGGAGTGTCAGGGCCCCGAGGAACCAGGTCGCCAGTGAGTCCGCGTTCACCGCGACCGACACCCGCGTCGGCTCCCCGGCACCGCTCATACCGAGTTCGCCGCGCGCGTCCCGCTCCAGCCGGGCCAGCTGCCGGGCGAACCGCACCAGCACCTCCCCGGACTCCGTCGGCCGCACCGGCTTCGTGCGCCGGAGCAGCACCCGGCCCGTGCGCTGTTCCAGCGCCTTCACCCGCTGACTGACCGCCGACGGCGTCACATGCAGCGCCGCGGCCGCCGCGTCGAACGTGCCCTCGTCCACCACCGCCAGCAGCGTCCGCACCTGGTCGAGGGGGAGCTCCGACATCATGTGCGCCCTCACTTCGTCATGACGAGCGCTAATGGTACGTAAAAATCTTTAGCTGTACGCGCGGTGATCCCCTTGCCTAGCGTCAAGGGCATGTCCAACGCACTGACCGCCGCGGCCGCCGGATTCGGCACCGGCCTCTCCCTCATCGTCGCCATCGGCGCCCAGAACGCGTTCGTCCTGCGCCAGGGGGTACGCCGTGACGCGGTCCTCGCCGTCGTCGGGATCTGCGCCCTGTCCGACGCCCTGCTCATCGCGCTGGGCGTCGGCGGCGTCGGCGCCATCGTGGTGGCGTGGCCGGGAGCGCTGACCGCGGTCGGGCTGATCGGCGGCGCCTTCCTGCTCTGCTACGGCGCCCTCGCCGCCCGCCGCGTCCTCAGGCCCGGGACCGGACTGAGCACGCAGGGCGAGGCGGCGGGCTCCCGCAGGCGGGCGGTGCTCACCTGTCTGGCGATGACCTGGCTCAATCCGCACGTCTACCTGGACACCGTGTTCCTGCTCGGCTCCCTCGCCGCCGACCGGGGCGCCCTGCGCTGGACCTTCGGCCTCGGCGCGGCGCTCGCCAGCCTGTGCTGGTTCGCCGCCCTGGGCTTCGGCGCCCGGCTGCTCGGCCGCTTCCTCGCCGGCCCGACGGCCTGGCGCGTCCTGGACGGACTGGTCGCCGCGACGATGATCGGTCTCGGTGCGGTGCTCGTCGCCGGATCGTGAGACAGGGGTCGTGCGCCGCCGGATCGTGAGACAAGGCGGTTCGGCAGGCGCGGGAGTTGCTGCGATAGTGAGGCTCGCAATCGAAAGATGTAGTGAGCAACCACAGCGAGCAACGGGAAGCCCGTGGACACGAGCGAGAGCACAGGCAGCGGCGCCGAAGCGCGGTCCGACACGCCCGCGGCGCCGGCCCCGCCCCGGCACGGCTGGCGCCGCTGGGCGATGGACACCCGCCCCCTGCGCCGCCCCGCCTACCGCCGGCTGTGGTCCTCGACCATCGTCACCGCCGTCGGCAGCCAGCTCACCGCCGTCGCCGTACCCAAGCAGATCTACGACATCACGCACTCCTCGGCCTGGGTCGGCTACGCGTCCCTCGCCGGTCTCGTGCCGATGGTGGTGTTCGCGCTGTGGGGCGGGGCGGTCGCCGACACCGTGGACCGCCGCAAGCTGCTGCTGGTCACCAACAGCGGGATAGCCGTGACCTCGCTGCTGTTCTGGGCACAGGCCGCGACCGGGCTGGACTCGGTCCTCGCGCTGATGGTCCTGCTCGCCATGCAGCAGGCGTTCTTCGGCCTCAACTCACCGGCCCGCAACGCCTCCATCGCCCGGCTGGTGCCCGCGCACGAACTGCCCGCCGCGGGCGCTCTCGGCTCGACCGTCATGCAGACCGGGCTGGTGGCCGGGCCCCTGCTGGCCGGTGCGCTGATCCCGGTCATCGGCCTGCCCGAGCTGTATCTGATCGACGCCCTGGCCCTGTGCGTCACGGTCTGGGCCGTCGCACGGCTCCCCGCGCTGCCGCCGCCGGGGCGGGCGGTGGCCCGGCGCGCCGGGTGGCGGGAGATCGCGGCGGGCTTTCGCTACATCTCGCTGCACAAGGTGCTGCTGCTGTCCTTCCTCGCCGACATCGTCGCCATGGTCCTCGGCATGCCTCGTGCCCTCTTCCCGCAGCTGGCCGCCGAGACGTACGCGTCGTACGGCGAGGGGCTCGCGCTCGGTGTGCTGTTCGCCGGGATCCCCGTCGGGGCGGTGATCGGCGGACTGTTCTCCGGCACGTTCTCCCGGGCGAGGCGGCACGGCCGGATGGTGATCGGATCGGTGGTGGGCTGGGGCGTGGCCGTCGCCGGGTTCGGGCTGAGCCGGAACCTGTGGGTCGCCCTGGCGTTCCTGGCCGCCGCCGGGGTCGCCGACATGGTCTCCATGGTCTTCCGTGGGGCGATCCTGCTGTCCGCGGCCACCGACGAGATGCGCGGCCGTATGCAGGGCGTGTTCACGGTCGTCGTGGCGGGCGGCCCGCGCCTGGCCGACGTGCTGCACGGCACGGCGGGCTCGGCCTTCGGCCCGCGGGCCGCCGTCGCGGGCGGCGGCCTGCTGGTCGTCGTCGTCATGCTGGGCCTGGCCGCCGCCGTGCCGGCACTGCGCCGCTACCGCGTCTGAGGCCCTACAGCGGCCCGCGCCGGCGCAGCGTGTACTGGTCCATCAGCTTGCCGCGGGTCATCTCCAGCCGGTGGGCGAGGATCTCGGCGACGGTCCGCACCAGCGACAGCCCGAGCAGCGGGTCCTCCACGGACAGGCCCAGTACCGCCGCCGCGTCGAACTCGTAGGCGCGCACCGGACTGAAGGCCACCGCGCCGAAGTCCCACTGGTACGGCGGGAACAGCCACGACCAGCCGAGGAGGTCGCCGGCGCCGAGGGTGGCCACGGTCACGCGTTGGTGGGAGGTCACCTCCTGATCGAGGTTGACCGCGCCCGAGCGGATCACCCAGAAGCGGTCGGCGGTGCCACCCGCCTCGAAGATCCGGGTGTCCTCCGGGAAGGAGACCTCCTGTGCCAGCTCCATCAGACGCTCGCGCTGCACTTGCGGAAGGGCGGTCAGCAGTTTTATCGCTTTGGTCATCGCGCAGGGCTCCTCGCCGGCGGGGGTTTCCGGTGTTATCCCTGCACCCATTTCAGCCGCTGCCGCCGCGCTGAGCACCTCGGCGGAGTGGAGAACCTCTGGATTCGGTCCTCGGGGCATTAAAAAGCCCTGGCTGGACGGGGGAAGCCAGCCAGGGCCGTAAGCGGTGACACAGGGAGGACGGTCGCGGTCGACTCCGAGGCCACGTATGTATGAAAGGTAAACCATCTAGGGTGGCTCCGCGTAGTTGAGAGCGGGTCACGTGACCGGTTTCACTTCTTGCCGTCGCCGTGCCGCCCCGGCACGGCGATCTCGTCCAGCACACGGAACACGGCCTCGTACGCCCAGGCCCGCGCGGACGCCTCCCGGGCTCCTTCCGGATCGGTCGCGCTCAGCTTCTCCGCCCGGGCCCGCCAGACCCGCTCCTCGTCCGCCGCGCAGTCCCGTCCGCGCTGGATGCGCCGCAACAGCTCGCTCGAATCCACGACGTCGGTCATACCGTCCCCATACCCCGAAACGACGCCCCGATCGGACCGTTCACGGGTTTGGCGGCGCCCGGAGAGGTCAGTCGGAGGAGCCGGCACCGACGCGCCGCCGCGAACGAGTTCCCGCTCGCCCGTCATGGCGTGCGAGGTTCGAGTGGGGCTCGCAGGGGGCGGGCCAGGCCCATCACCGCCTCGTCCAGGCGTTGCAGATGGCGCAGTACCCGGTCGGTCACGCGGTCGTAGTGCGGGGTCGCGAGGGTGCCGGGCTTGAGCAGGGAGGCGATGCTGGGGCCGGTCTCGACCCTGGACTCGGCGTGCGGGTCGGCGACGTGCTCGGCGATCGCCTCGATGTTGTGCACGATCCGCTGCCCCACCCCGCGCAGCCGGGGATCCGCGGCGATCGAGGGGTATGCGGGCAGCAGTTCGGCGGTGGCCGCCAGGGAACGCGCGTGATACGCACAGGTCTCCAGGAGGGCCACGACATAGCGGGCCGTGTTCCGGCGCGACCGCTGCGGTGCGATGGGGTGGGTCAGCGGCTGGGTGGAGGCGCGCAGATCGGCCAGCACCTGGTCCAGCTCGCGCGCCCGGTCGAGCAGATCGGCCGGTGGCCCGCCGCTCAACTGGTCGACCGCGGCCCGGGTGACGTCGGCCAGCCGGTTCAGCACGCCGGCCAGGAGTTCGTTCGTACGGCGGTCGGTGTGCACCGGCAGGACCACCGCAGCCGCGAAGACCCCGCACGCCGCGCCCAGCACCGTCTCCTCCACGCGCAGCACCAGGACCGACGTGCTGTAGGTGTTGAGCAGCGTGTACAGCAGCCCCAGCATCGCCGTCACGAAGAACGACATCAGCGTGTAGGAGAGCGGTGCCGTGTAGAACATCGCGAAGATGAGCAGCAGCACCAGCCCGAACGCCGTCCATGTGTGGTGCCCGACCAGTCCCGCCAGTCCGATGCCGGCGACGACGCCGAACACGGTGCCGAGCACCCGGCGATAGCCCTTGACCAGGATCTCCCCGGTGGACGCGGTGTTGATGAACACGATCCAGCAGGTCAGCACCGCCCAGTACCAGCGATTGCCGGACAGCAGCTCGCCGCCCACCATGGCGAGCGCCGATCCGACCGCCACCTGCACGGCCGCCCGTGTGGTCGGCCGCAGCCGGCCGATGGGCTGTTCCTCCTCCCGCTCGTCCTCCTCCTCCTCGCCGCCGATCGCCGCGTCCTCCGCGTCCAGTTCCTCGCGCGAGCGGGCCGTCGCGGGGGTGTCGGCGGACTCGTCCTGCGGTCCGTCGAGGGCGATCCGCAGTCCCAGCACCGCCCGCGCGGCCTCGCCGATGCCCCGGAAGACGTCCTGCACGGCGGACGGGGCAGCGGGCAGGTTCTCCTCCTCCCGGTAGCCGAGCAGCCGGTTCCGCAGCCGCGAGAGCCCGGTCCCCGTGTCCTTACCGACGGGCCGCAGCACCAGCAGCCGCAGCGCCTCCAGCGCGCGGCGCAGCTCGGCGGCCCACTCGTCGCGCACCGGCAGCTCACCTCCGAAGGGGAGGGGCGCGCCCGGCAGATGCAGCGTGAGCGTGTCCGCACGCTCGGCGCTGCGCGCGGTCAGCAGCATCAGCCCGAGCCGCTCGGCGGCGATCTCGGCGTCCGCGATCCGGCGCTGGAGCAGCCGCGCCACCGCCTCGTCGGAGGTCCCGTCCTCCAGCCGGCCCTGGATCAACAGGGCCGTCTCGTGCAGCCGGGCCGTCCTGACCCGGACCACCTCCAGGGCCTTGTCCACGTCCTCCGGGCCGGCGTCGAGCAACTCGATCTGGGCCTCGACGAGTTGGGCGAGCCGGGCGCGGAAGGCCCGCCGCAGCCGGTCGAGGGTGCCCGCGGGCGTCTGCCGTACGAGGACGAACCGGGCGAGGGCGCTGCACACGAACGCCACGACGATCGCGCCGTACAGACCCGGCAGCGTCGGCACGGTCGCGTGCACGAACAGCGAGAGGAAGTAGATCTGGAAGCCGATCAGCCCGAGCGCCGTACCGCGGTCCCCGTACCGGCGGCCGTAGACGGCGCAGAAGATGAGCGCGACGAAGAACAGGTCGCCGGCCACGACGTGCGCGCTGAGCAGCGCGCCCAGCGACACCGATACCAGGGCCACCGGCAGCCCCAGGGCGAGGGTGACGGCCTGCCGGCCCCGCTGCTTCTCCCGGATGGCGAAGGTGGCGACCATCGCGGCCATGGCGGCGGCCACCAGATGGGTCACGTCGGCCCCCGTCACGGCCAGAACGGCCAGCGACAGGGTGATGGCGAGGACGGTCCGCAGACCCGCCGCGAGCCGCAGCAGACCGGGATCGGACGCCGCGAGCCGGTCCCGCAGCTCCGCCCGCACCGACCGTCCCGCAGTCCTCACGCCGCCGCGCTCTCTCCCGTGTCACGTCGTGATCCCGCACCCAGCATGGCACGGTCCGGCCCTGGCCACCGGGGACGGCCACCGGCCGGGAGCGCGACCGGCCGGCGGCTGACGGGGTGCGCGGGTCAGCTCGACGGGCCGTTGCCGCCGCGGCCCTCCACATACGCCCGTACCTGTGCGGGCGTCATATAGGCGTCGGTGTGCTCGAAGTCCTTGAGCCTCATGGCCTTGCGGGCCTGGAACCCAGTGCGCACGAAATCGTCGCCCGCGACCGCGTTGAGCAGCCAGTTGGTCATGACGCGGGTCTTGGCGACGTTGGTGCGCAGCGCCGACCAGTGGTAGCCGCGGGCGACGACCTGGGCGGGCAGGCCGCGCAGTTCGATGCCCAGCGGCTTGGACACCGCGTCCGTGCCGCCGAGGTCGACGACGAGCCCGAGGTCCCGGTGCTCGTACGGGCGCAGCGGCTGGTTGCGCAGCGTCGCGATGACGTTGTCGGCGACCCTCTTGCCCTGCCGCATGGCGTGCTGCGCGGTGGGCGGGCAGATCGCGCCCTCCTCCTTGGCCCTGTCCGGCACGGCGGCGGCGTCGCCGAGCGCGAACACGCCGTCGTGGCCCGGGAGCGCCATATGGGTGTCGACCGCGAGCCGCCCCCGCACGGTCTCCGCGCCGAGCGTGGCGATCAGCGGGCTGGCGACCACACCGGCCGTCCAGATCAGGGTGCGGGTGGGCACCACCCGGCCGTCGGTGAAGGTGACCTCCTCGGGGCCCGCCTTCGCGATGGAGACGCCCAGCGAGACGTCGATGCCGCGGCGGCGCAGGATCTCCTGGGCGCTGCGGCCGAGCTTGTCGCCCAGCTCGGGCATCAGCTTCGGCGCGATGTCGATCAGATGCCACTTGAACAGGCCGGGGTCCAGCCGCGGGTAGCGCTTGACGGCCGCGTGCGTCAGCCGCTGCAGACAGGCGGCGGTCTCGGTGCCGGCATAACCGCCGCCGACCACCACGAACTGCAGCCGCGAGGCGCGCTCGGCCGGGTCGTGACTGGCGTCGGCGAGGTCCAGCTGGGAGATGACGTGGTCGCGGATGTAGGCGGCCTCCGCGAGGGTCTTCATGCCGAAGGCGTGCTCGGTCAGGCCGGGGATGTCGAAGGTGCGGGTGACACTGCCCGGCGCCAGCACGATGTAGTCGTACGACACGTTCACGGTCTCGTCCGTTATCGTGCGGACGACGCAGACCTTGGACTTCAGGTCCACGCCGATGGCACCGCCCGGGATGATCCGGGTGCGGTACTTCTTGCTCCGGCGCAGCGACACGGCGATCGACTGGGGCGTGAGCACGCCGGAGGCGACCTGGGGCAGCAGGGGCAGATAGAGCTGGAAGGCGGACGGCGTCACCAGGGTGACGTCGGCCTCGTCCGGGGCGAGTTTCCGTTCCAGGCGGCGCACACACTCCACACCGGCGAAGCCTGCGCCAACCACCAGGATCCTGGGTCGTGTCACGTCGTTCATCCCTTTCTGCGGCTCCAGGCGGTCCGACTCGACGCCGTTCGCCTGCCCCGGATCGCCGGTTCGCACCACATCGATCCCACCGCGCCCCGAGCCGTAGTGCCACTCGGGTGCGGCAGGCAGACGAAAGCGTGGGCACCAGCATGCGCCTCCCGCGGCCCCGGGCAACCCGTGTGACGCACGGAGATGCGCTGTACTGCTGTGCCTGCGGCAGTCCGAGGGTTCCCGGGCCGGGGCGCGCGCCGGTCGCGGCGGGCTCGAACCCGGCGTCCGGAAAAGGCTCCTGGACCGCGACCCGCGCGCCGTAGAGTGCGCGGCATGGCGCAGACACGGCCCGGTTCGGGCTTCCAGACGCGGAACATCGACGCACGGAACCCCGAAGCGGCGGCCCATCTGATCGGCGCCCTGGACGTCCAGGACGCCAACCCCGGAGTACGACGACTGCGCGCCTGGGCCCATGAGGCGCTCGCGCCCAAGGACGGCGAGCGGACGCTGGACGTGGGTTGCGGGACCGGCTCATGGACACGGGAGCTGGCGGCCGCCGTCGGCCCCCAGGGCTCGGCCCTCGGCGTCGAACCGAACCCCGCGCTGCGCGCGGTCGCCGAGGAACGCGCGGTCGGCAGCGGGGCGCGCTTCACGGACGGCGACGCCCTCGCGCTGCCCCTGCCCGACGCCTCGGTGGACATCGTGTGGTGCGAACGCGTGCTCCAGCATCTCGCCGAACCGGACCGGGCCGTCGCCGAGATGGCCCGGGTGCTGCGCCCGGGCGGCCGTGTCGCGCTGCTCGACACCGACTGGGCGACCACCGTCCTGCACCCCGGCGACCCGGAGATCCTGCGGGCACTGACCTCGGGCGCCCTCACCAGCGCGGCCAACCCCTACTCGGGGCGCCGCCTCGTCGGTCAGCTGACCGCGGCCGGACTCGTGGTCGACGACCGCGGCTCCCAGGCGCTTCTCCAGGACCACCGGTCCGTCGCCTGGCCGCTCATCCGCATGCTGGGCAAGTCGGCGGTGCACCGCGGACTGCTGACCGAGGCCCAGTGCGACACCGCGTACACCGGTCTTGCCGAGGCCGCCGAGCGGGGCGCGCTGCACATGTCCGTGACGATGTTCGGCGTGGTCGCCCATCGCCCGGGCTGACCGCGACGACCGTGCGGGAACGTTCCGCCACCGGAGAAGAAAAGATCCGTCACCAGGGAAGAAAGGCGTGCACGTCCTTGCCGGTCTCCGTGACGACCACGCTGACCTGCTCGCACAGCGTGTGAATGAGGTGCCAGCCGATACCGCCCCCGCCCCTGCTGGGCCGGAACGGACGCGGCTCCGGCCGGGTGGTGCTGGTGTCGTGCATCGTGATGTGCACGCCGTCGAACGTGCGGCGCATCCGCAGCTCGAAGGGGCCCGGGGCGTACTGGACGACGTTGGCGGCCAGTTCCGTGACGACCAGCAGGATGTCGTCCCAGTACTCCGGAGTCGCCGGCGGCGAACTGCGTGCGAGGACGCCGAGGAACTCCTCCGCGGCGAGTCGTGTACCCGTCACGTTCCGCAGATCGCCCGGGAAGGAGAACGTACGCTCGAACGTCTCCTCGGAGGGCGGTGTGTCGTCCCGGCGCGGCCCGATCGGCATCTCGTCTTCCTCAGTCCCGGGGGAGCAGGACTACTGTCGGTGCTCATCCGTCCCACGATGCGAGTTCCCAGGGACGGCGGCTCCTCACCGGAACACGTCGTCCGAGTCGTCCCAGTCGGCCGGCTCCTCCAGCGCGGGCCGGTGCGCGGCGCGGGTCCGGACCTGGTACATCGCGTCGATCTCGGCCGCGTAGTGCCGCACGATGGCGTCCCGGCGCAGCTTCAGCGAGGGCGTCAGCAGTCCGTTGGCCGGGTCGAACGGCGTGGGCAGCACCCGGTACACCCGGATGGACTCGGAGCGTGACACCGCGCTGTTGGCCGCCGCGATGGCCCGCGCGATCTCCTCCCGCAGCGCGTTGTCCTCCCGTGTCTGCCGGCCGGGCGTGTCGGGCTGCAGCGCCAGGGCCGTGCGCCAGTGCGCCAGATACTCCGGGTCCAGGGTGATCAGGGCCCCCACACAGGGCCGGGCGTCGCCGACCACCACCGCCTGGTGGACGAGCGGATGCATCCGCAGCCGCTGCTCCAGCGGCGCCGGGGCCACGCTCTTGCCGCTGCTGGTGACGATGACGTCCTTCTTGCGGCCCGTGATCGTCAGATAACCCTCGGAGTCGAGCCGCCCGATGTCCCCGGTCGCCAGCCAGCCGCCGCGCAGCGCGGCCCGCGTGGCCGGCTCGTCGTTGACGTAGCCCTGGAACACCGACGGGCCGCGCACCAGGAGCTCGCCGTCGTCGGCGATCCGGATCTCCGTGCCCGGCAGTGCCTGCCCCACGGTCCCTGACTTCTCTCTGCCCAGCGGCTGCATGGTGATGCCGCCGCTGGCCTCGGTGAGCCCGTAGCCGTCGTTCACATAGATGCCGATGCCCTCGTAGAACAGGGACAGTTCACGGTTGAGCGAGCAGCCGCCGGAGGTGGCCCGGACCACCCGGCCGCCCAGCACGCCACGCAGTCTTCGGTACACCGTCCGCTCGAACAGGGCGTGTTGCAGCCGCAGGTCGAACCCGGGGCCCGACCCCGTGCCCAGGCGCCGGCGCTCCTCGGCCTCGGCGAAGTCCCGCGCCGTCTCCGCGGCCCGCTCGAACAGGGCACCGCGGCCGGACTGCTGGGCGGTGCGCAGGAACGTCTTGTAGAGCTTCTCGAACAGCGACGGCACGGCGTAGAAGTACGTCGGCCGGAAGGTGCGCAGGGCCGAGGCCAGTGCCGCCTCGGTCAGCTCCGGCTCGTGGCCCATCAGCACCCCGCCGCGTATGCACATCACCTGGATCATCAGCCCGTACACGTGCGAGAAGGGCAGGAAGGCCAGGACGGACGGCTGCTGTCCCGGGGGCGCCCCCGTGTGCCCCCAGCCCGCGAACAGGATGTCGCACGGATGCGCCAGGCTGCGATGGGTCAGCGCGCAGCCCATCGGACGGCCCGATGTGCCCGAGGTGTAGGCGATGGCCGCGGTCGAGTCCGGCAGCACGATCCGGCGCAGCGACTCCACCGTGGTCAGCGGGATGAACTGGCCCCGCTCCGTCAGATGGGCCAGCGCCCCCGAGTCCAACTGCCAGACGTGCCGCAGCTGGGGCAGGCCCGCGCACACGGTGCCGATCGTCATGACGCCCTGCTCGTCCTCCACCACGACGGCCACGCACTCGGCGTCCCGGAGGATCCACTCGACCTGCTCCCGGGACGACGCCGGATTGATCGGCACGACCTCCGCGCCGACCGCCCACAGGGCGTGCGCGAGCACCGTCCACTCGTACCGCGTCCGGGACATGACGGCCACCCGGTGGCCCGGCGATATCCCGCAGGCCACCAACCCCTTGGCCAGATCGACCACTTCGTCCCGCAGCTCGACCGCCGTCACCTCCTCCCAGGTGGCGGAGGCACTGTCCGGGCGGCGCGCGAGCACCGGCAAAGTGGGGGTGCGGACCGCCTTGTCGAAGACGCTGTCGGCGAGCCCGCCGGTCAGGGCCGGAACCGCCGCCGGAGCGAGGGCGAAGTCGCGCATGCGCTGCTCCCGGGATGTACGGAGGGTGACATTGCCGATCAGTACCGTGGTCGGCGGTGCTCGAATGTATCCGAGGCGACGCCGTTTGGCGCCTGGAACGGTCAAGTCGTCGCCGACTGATGATCCAGACGTGTCCGAGGGCGTCCCGCACGACGCCACTCACGACGCCACTCACGACCCTCCCGGCAGTGTGCGCCACACGCACTCGGTGACGACGTCCCGCAAACTCCCGGTCCACTCCAGCGCCTTGCGCTGCACCGATGCACCGATGCGCCGTTGCCCCGGCGCCTCGGACGCCGCCCGCACACGCTCGTTGTCACCGCTGTCGGCGAGCGGGTCCGCAATGTGCTCCACCAGGTCGCGCAGCACCGGGCTCACGCTCTGCTCCGCCGGCTTTGCGCCGGCCCGTCAGTCGCGTGCCGCCGTCTCCATGCGCGCGTCCACGATCGATCCGTTCGGTCATTCCTGAACCGGGTGCGGGGCCAGCCACACCGTGGCGAGGGGCGGCAGGGTCACTCGGAGCGCGCCCTCGTCCGGCACGAGCGGTCCGCGGTGGGTGATGTCGCCGCCGCCGTAGCGCGCGCTGTCGGTGTTGAGGATCTCCTGCCAGGCGGGGACGTCCCCGGGCACGCCGAGGCAGTAGTCGTGGCGGACGACCGGGGAGAAGTTGGACACGGCCAGCAACGGCGTTCCCCGCCCGTCGAACCTGAGGAAGGCGAAGACGTTGTCGTCCGCTGCGTCGCCGACGACCCAGCGGAAGCCCGCCGGGTCGGTGTCCCGCTGCCACAGGGCGGGGTGGGCGCGGTAGCCGGCGTTGAGGTCGCGAACCAGGTCCTGTACCCCGCGGTGGTCCGCCTCCGCCTCGTACGCCGGGTCCAGCAGCCACCACTCGGGGCCGTGGGCCTCGGACCATTCGGCACCCTGGGCGAACTCCTGCCCCATGAAGAGCAGTTGCTTGCCGGGGTGGGCCCACATGAAGCCCAGGTACGCACGGTGGTTGGCGCGCCGCTGCCACCAGTCGCCCGGCATCTTGGAGACCAGGGCCTGCTTGCCGTGGACGACCTCGTCGTGGGAGATGGGCAGGACGTAGTTCTCGCTGTAGGCGTACACCATCGAGAAGGTCATCTCGTTGTGGTGGTACTTGCGGTGCACCGGCTCGTGCTGGATGTACTCCAGCGAGTCGTGCATCCAGCCCATGTTCCACTTCAGCCCGAAGCCCAGACCCCCGCTGTCCGTCGGCCGCGTCACCCCCTCCCACGCGGTCGACTCCTCGGCGATGGTCAGCACGCCCGGCGCCCGGCGGTACACGGTCGCGTTCATCTCCTGCAGGAACGCCACCGCGTCCAGGTCCTCCCGCCCGCCGAACACATTGGGCGTCCACTGGCCGGAGTCGCGCGAGTAGTCGAGGTAGAGCATGGAGGCGACCGCGTCGACGCGCAGCCCGTCGATGTGGAACTCCTCGCACCAGTACACGGCGTTGGCGACCAGGAAGTTGCGCACCTCGATGCGCCCGAAGTCGAACTCGTACGTCCCCCAGTCCGGATGCTCGGCCCGCCGCGCGTCCCCGGGCTCGTACAGCGGATCCCCGTCGAAGCGTGCCAGTGCCCAGTCGTCCTTGGGGAAGTGCGCGGGCACCCAGTCCATGATCACGCCGATGCCGGCCCGGTGGAGGGCGTCGACCAGGTACTTGAAGTCGTCCGGGGTGCCCAGCCGGGACGTGGGCGCGTAGTAGGACGTGACCTGGTAGCCCCAGGAGGGGCCGAAGGGGTGCTCGGCGACCGGCATCAGCTCGACGTGGGTGAAGCCGAGGTCCTTGACGTACGCGGGGAGTTGAACGGCGAGCTGACGGTACGTCAGGCCGGGGCGCCAGGAAGGGAGGTGGATCTCGTACACCGAGAACGGTGCCTCGTGCACCGGAGTGTCCGCACGGTGTGCCATCCACACCGCGTCGCCCCACTCGTAGTGCGAGGCCGTGACGACGGAAGCGGTGTCGGGCGGTACCTCCGTGCGCCGCGCCATCGGGTCGGCCTTGAGGAACCGGTCGCCGTAGCGCGACGTGATCTCGAACTTGTACCGGGTGCCCTCGCCGATGCCCGGCAGGAACAGCTCCCAGACGCCGGACGAGCCGAGCGAACGCATCGGGTACTGGGTGCCGTCCCACCAGGTGAAGTCCCCGGCGACCCGCACCCCTTGGGCGTTCGGCGCCCACACGGTGAAGCGGGTGCCGGTCACGCCCTGGTGCGTCATCGGCTCGGCGCCCAGCGCCTGCCACAGCTGCTCGTGCCGGCCCTCGCCGATCAGATGCAGATCGAGCTCGCCGAGAGCGGGGAGGAAACGATAGGGGTCGTCCACCTCCTGCTCGCCGTCCTCGTACTCCACCAGCAGGGTGTACGACGGAACCGTGCCGTACGGCAGTACGGCGGCGAAGAGGCCGTCCCCCTCGGAGACGAGGCCGCTGCGCGTCCCGTCGATCACGACGCTCACCGCGCGGGCGAACGGGCGCAGCGCCCGGAACACGGTCCCACCCGGGACCGGGTGGGCGCCCAGCAGGGCGTGCGGATCGTGGTGGGAGCCCGACAGCAGCCGCTCACGGTCCGTGGGGTCCAGCGGTACGGCCGTGGGCGGGAGCGGGCCCGAGTGCTCGGGGAGCGAAGTGTCGCGCAGTGCCATGAGGTCAGCCTCCCCGTACGGCGAGCCGCTCGATCGCGGCCATGGGAACCGGAAGCCAGTCCGGGCGGTGCCGGGCCTCGTACAGCACCTCGTACACCGCCCTGTCCGTCTCGTGGGCACGCAGCAGGGCGTGCTTCTTGCGTGGATCCCACCCGGCCCGGGCGGCATAGCCCGCGCAGAACGCCTCCCGGCAGCGGCGGGCCCACTCCGGGCGCCAGGGGCGGCGCTGCCGGGCCGCGTAGTCGAAGGAGCGCAGCATGCCGGCTATGTCCCGCAGCGGGGACTGGGCGCTGCGCCGCTCGGTGAGCGGGCGGGACGGTTCGCCCTCGAAGTCGATGACGAACCACTCGGGGCCGGTCCGCAGCACCTGCCCGAGGTGCAGGTCGCCGTGTATTCGCTGCGCGGGCGGCCCGGTGTCGCAGGTGGCGAGCGCGCCGAACGCGGTGCGCAGCCCCGGGACGAACGGCCGCAGCGCGGGCACGCAGTGCACGGCGGCCTCCAGCCGGGCCGTCATCGCCTCCGCCGTACGCTCGTTCTCGCCCGGGACGACCGACGGGAAGGCCGTGGCCAGCGCCAGGTGCACCTCGGCCGTGGCCCGCCCCAGCTCGTGCGCCGCCGTGGTGAAGTCGTCGCCCGTGGCGAGTGCGCGCAGGGCGAGTGTCCAGCCGTCGTCGGCGCCGGGCAGGAAGGGCTGGAGCACGCCGAGTGTCGCGGGCCACGGCTGGGTGGTCCGGAACCAGGCCACCGGCGCGGGCACGCGCGTGCAGCCCTGTGCGGCCAGCGCCCCCGACACCTCCAGGTCGGGGTTGACGCCCGGCTGGATGCGCCGGAAGACCTTCAGGATGTACGCGTCGCCGTACACCAGCGAGGAGTTGGACTGCTCGGCGTCCAGCAGACGCGGCACGAGTGCGCCGGGCACCCGTACGGCCGGGTCCGCCTCGAAGCGCAGCGGGCCCGCCGTGCCGGGCTGCCGCAGCCGCTCCAGGAGCAGCTTTGCCGAGCGCGGGTCGTGCAGGGCGTCGTACACCGCCAGACCCGCCAGCGGACCCTCGTCGGGCCGGCCGATGTAGGCCCGGCCCAGGCGCGGCGTTGGATGCTGCTGCACGCCGAGCAGCAGCTGGTAGCAGTCGCCGGCCCAGGGCGTGCCCACGGGGGCGGGGACCCCGCCCTGTCCGGCCTGCACCAGCAGGTGCAGACAGCCCGGGAACAGCTCGGTCATGGACAGCAGGGAGAGCTCCGTGACGGGCCGGTCCTTGCCCGCGAACCAGCGCTGCCCGGGCAGCCATTCGCGCAGCAGTCCGGTCAGCGAGGCCCTGGGCCGGTCGGAACCGGTCCGGTGCCTCGGCCGGACGGAAACGGTCTTCGTCATGGTGAAGCCTCCTTTCCTCGGTGCCGCGCGCTCAGCGTCGTCGGCCGATGCGGGATGCGACTCGGGAGAGCCGGAACCAGTAGAAGCCGTGGCCCGCGAGGGTGAGCAGATAGGGCAGTTCACCGATGGCGGGGAAGCGGACCCCGCCGATGAGCTCGACGGGATGTCGTCCGTCGTAGACCCGCAGATCGAGTTCGGTCGGCTGTGCGAAGCGGGAGAAGTTGTGCACGCACAGGACCAGGTCGTCCTCGTGCTCGCGCAGGAACGCCAGGACCGCGGGGTTGGAGGACTGGAGTTCGGTGTAGGAGCCGAGTCCGAAGGCGGGGTTCTGTTTGCGGATCTCGATCATGCGGCGGGTCCAGTGCAGGAGGCTGGACGGGGAGGACATGGAGGCCTCGACGTTGGTGACCTGGTAGCCGTAGACCGGGTCCATGATGGTGGGGAGGTAGAGGCGGCCGGGGTCGCTGGAGGAGAAGCCGGCGTTGCGGTCGGGGGTCCATTGCATGGGGGTGCGGACGGCGTCGCGGTCGCCGAGCCAGATGTTGTCGCCCATGCCGATCTCGTCGCCGTAGTAGAGGATCGGGGAGCCGGGCAGGGAGAGCAGCAGGGCGGTGAAGAGTTCGATCTGGTTGCGGTCGTTGTCGAGGAGGGGGGCGAGGCGGCGGCGGATGCCGATGTTGGCGCGCATGCGGGGGTCCTTGGCGTATTCGGCCCACATGTAGTCGCGCTCCTCGTCGGTGACCATCTCCAGGGTGAGTTCGTCGTGGTTGCGCAGGAAGATGCCCCATTGGCAGCCGGCGGGGATGGCGGGGGTCTTGGCGAGGATCTCGGAGACGGGGTAGCGGGACTCGCGGCGCACGGCCATGAAGATGCGGGGCATGACCGGGAAGTGGAAGGCCATGTGGCACTCGTCGCCGCCGCTCGGGAAGTCGCCGAAGTAGTCGACCACGTCCTCCGGCCACTGGTTCGCCTCCGCCAGCAGGACGGTGTCCGGGTACATCGCGTCGATCTCGCGCCGGACGCGCCTGAGGAACTCATGGGTGGCCGGCAGGTTCTCGCAGTTGGTGCCCTCGGCCGCGTAGAGATAGGGCACCGCGTCCAGCCGGTAGCCGTCGATGCCGAGGTCCAGCCAGAAGCGGAGGGCCGCCAGGATCTCCTCCTGGACCGCCGGGTTCTCGTAGTTGAGGTCCGGCTGGTGGGAGAAGAAGCGGTGGAAGTAGTACTGGCCGCGGACGGGATCGAAGGTCCAGTTGGAGGCCTCCGTGTCGACGAAGATGATCCGCGCGTCGGGGTACTGCTTGTCGTCGTCGGCCCACATGTAGTAGTCGCCGTAGGGGCCGTCGGGATTCTTGCGGGACTCCTGGAACCACGGGTGCTGGTCGCTGGTGTGGTTCACGACGAAGTCGATGATGACGCGCATGCCCCGCTGATGGGCGGCGTCCACGAACTCCACGAAGTCGGCGAGGTCACCGAACTCCGGCAGCACCGCCGTGTAGTCCGAGACGTCGTAACCGCCGTCGCGGAG